>DATKCP010000075.1:0-2754 GCA_035513115.1 Candidatus Limnocylindria bacterium
GCGGACGGGGCTGTTCAACGAGACCGTCTTCTCCTGCGGGCACGTCGAGCTGGGCGACGGACGTATCCGCATGTACTACGGAGCCGCCGACTCGGTCGTCGCCGCGGCGGACTTCGAGGTGCGCGACATCTTGAACAGCCTGGAGCCGCGGCGGGGCGCCGCCGACCACTTCGTGCGGGTGTAGTCGTGCTGCGCCAGCTTGCTCGACTCACCATCCCGGTCGGGGCCGCGGGAGAGCGCGCCTGCGCCATCGCGGTCTATGCCGACGCGGCCGACCGCACGTTCCCGGCGGCCGAGCGCGGGTTCGAGGGAGTCGCCTGCGTCGACGACGCGTCGCGCGCGCTCATCCTCTTGTGTGACGTCTGGTCCGCGACGAGGCTGCCTCGCCTGCGCGACTGGGCGCTCGGCCTGCTCGAGTTCCTCCTGTACATGCAGCTGGACGACGGACGTTTCGTGAATTTCATCTCCGACCGGTCGGGTCAGAGAAATGCGGAAGGCGTCACATCGTTCCCCGGCGGCAACTTCTGGCACGCGCGTGGCGTGCGAGCGCTGGCACGTGCGACCCTCACTCTCGGAGGTGAGCGGACGCGGGCGGGTCTCGAGCGTGGACTGGACCACATCCGGACGGCGCGGGACGTGCCGTCAGACATCCGCTCTGTCCACGTCCTGATGGCGATGGAGCTGATCCGGACCGGAGCGTTCGACAGCCTGCGCGCGGACGTCGAGACCTGGTGCGACGAGATCGCCGCATGCCGCCGCGACGGCGTGCTGTTCGACAATCCCGACCAGCTCGAGCCGCACCTCTGGGGTCACCAGCAGGAGGGCGTGCTCGCCGAAGCCGGCGAGTTTCTGGGACGCGACGACCTCATCGCCGTCGCACGGAAGAGCGCGCTCTCGTATCTCGCTCCGCGGATCGAGTCGGGCTTCGACGAGCCGACCGTGCAGCCGTACGGTGTCGCCTCGGCGGTGTACTCGGTCGAGCGCCTCCGCGCGGTCACCGGCGAGCAGCGCTTCGACGAGCTCTGGCGCATGGCCCGCGCATGGTTCGACGGCCGGAACCCGGCGCGAGGCGCGGTGTACGACCGCGCTCAGGGACGCGTGTACGACGGCATCGACCAGGGCGTGCTGAATGTCCACTCCGGAGCCGAGTCGAACGTCGTGGGGGGGCAGGCCCTGCTCGATCACGTGATCCGTACCGCGCCCAGTCTCGCTCCGGTCGTCGAGGACTGTTTCGCGTCGGACGCGCGGGAGCGTCTGGACGTCGCGCGTCGGGCCCGGCAGAGCGGCCGCCGACCGGCCGAGCGTGTCGATGTCGTGTCTCTCCCCGACACCTTTGGCGGCTACGGTCGATAAAGCGATTTGGTGAAGTGGCGGTCGCGTAGCCTATGAAGATGCGTCGCCTGTTCGTGGTCGCCGTCGCTGGTCTCGCCGTCGTGGCGGCCACGATCGTGTCGTGCGGGGTCCTGACCCCGGGGGCCGTGCCGTTCGTCCCCGGCGCTCCCGGCGTGCTCGGCGGAGGACCGGCCGCAGGCGTGCGCGTTCCCGCGGGTGCGCCCCTGCCGATGCTCCAGGACATCGACCCCGAAGACCTCGACCCGGCACGCGATGTTCCGGGCGTTCCTCCGGTCGCGCTGGCGCCTCCCGGCGGCGCATTCGTGCAGGCGAACCGCATCCGCATCCCCAAGCCCGCGGTGCCGACCGGTCCGCGGCGTATCGGGATCCAGGTCGGCCACTGGCAGACCGATCAGGTGCCCGCCGAGCTCGGTTCTCGCATCCTCTTCCAGACCGGGACCAGCTGGGCGGGGATCAACGAAGTAGACGTGAACATGGACATCGCGGAGCGCGTGAGGGCGCAGCTCATCGCGCGCGGCTACGTCGTGGACATCCTCCCCACGACGGTGCCACTTGGCTACATCGCCGACGTGTTCCTCGCGCTTCACATGGACAGCGACGGCGTCGGAGCGAAGAGCGGATTCAAGATCGCGCACGGCTCGCGCCGCGGCCCGTATGAGCCCGACCTCGTACGTCTCCTGCGCGATGAGTACGGAAAGCTCACGGGACTCGATTGGGATGCCACAGGGATCACTCGCAACATGACCGGGTACTACTCGTTCAACTGGGGTCGTTATCAGCACGCCGCGGCGCCGCACACGCCGGCGGCGATCCTCGAGATGGGATTCCTCTCCAACCGTCACGACCGCGACATCGTGGTCAATAGGGCCGATGGGGTCGCCACCGCGATCGTGAACGGCATCCAGCGCTTCCTGGACGAAGTGCCACGTTCGAAGATCTTCGGCGAAGACCTCGAGGTACCGCAGCGCGGCCGTCCGGCTCCGTCGCCGTCGACCTGAGCCTCGCGGGCCGTTCGCCGCTCCGAAAGCCCTAGCGTCTCTGCGGTTTCGCGCGCCAGGAGCACGTCCCCGTAGAACTCCTGGCATTCGAGCGCGACGTGATGCCGACGTTGCGTGGCGCGAGCGGTGCGGGCGCCCGGAAGATGAGCGCGGCGATTATCGTGAGCGCATGGCCGCGAAGAAGACCACCGCGGTGGGACCTCGCCCCCCGCGGACCGCTCGCACGAGCACCGCCGCAAAGACGACCCGCAAGACCACGCGGAAGCGCCGCGGTCCAGCCGAGCCACGCGGGCCTGAGGCGGCACAGAGCGCGATCGCGACCGATGACCCCGAGATCGGCCAGCTCGTCGCGCACATCCGCGCGTCGCGCGGCGCCGTGATCGGCGCGTACCGCGATCCATAC
>DATKCP010000076.1:0-4571 GCA_035513115.1 Candidatus Limnocylindria bacterium
CGCGTGCCGTCAGCTGGCGAGGTGCAGTCCCGGTACGTTCGCGAAATGCCGGCGATCCAGCGTCGCCAGGCGCCAGCCCAGCGAGATCGCCGTAGCCGCGATCTGGAGATCGTGCGCATCCATCTTCCGGCCGCTGGCCGACATCTCGGCCCACAGCGCGGCGTGCACGCGCGCGACCCGCAGCGAGAAAGGCACCGTTGGCACCGTGGAGAGGACCCCCTCCACGAACGACTCGCGCTCAGGGCGATGCGCCGCGTCCGCTCTCAGGACGCCTTGGATCAGCTCGGATGCCGTGATCGCGGCGATCGCGACCTCGTCCTCGGTCGCCCGGAAGACGCGGCGTGCCCGCTCGAGGTCGATCAGGATCGAGGTGTCGAGGAGCGTGCCCACGGATCTTTGGGAAGCGACGGGCGTGTCCGGCGCACTCGCCGCATGTCTGATGCGAACGCAGCGTCCGGGCGCGGCCCGGTCTCGAGCAGGCCCAGGACGTCGCGCCATGTCGCGCTGCTGGGCGCCCCACGCGCGGGAGCGACAGCGGCGACCTCACGACCGTGGCGCTCGACGACGAACTCCTCACGGCGGTGCTCGACCGCATCGAGGATCTCCGACCAGCGGCGGGCGGCTTCAGTCGATCCACTGACATCGAACCGTCCGGTAACGTTGACCTCGTGAGGTCGTTGCCACTTACGTGCACCTAGCTCGCCTCACCCTGCCCGCGACGCTCGTTACATGCCTGCTCCTCGCGACCGCGGTCCTCGCGGCTCCCACCCCGGTCCTCTCGGCCCTCTACAACGTGCCGGCGCCGCCGACCGCGCTCATCCCGGGTGCGTCCGTGCAGGTCCAGATGACGCTGCAGAACATCGGGAACGAGAACTGGAACGCGACCGGCGCGAACGCGGTGAACCTGAGCTATCACTGGTACGACGCGGCGGGGAACGCCGTGTTGTGGGACGGGCCGCGCACGCCGCTGGCGACCGACGTGGTCGCCGGGGCGAGTCTGGCGATCACCGCGACCGTCACGGCGCTGCCCACGACCGGCACCTTCCGCCTCAACTTCGCGCTCGTGAAAGAGGGCGTCGGGTGGTTCCCGCAGAGCGAGCCATTCGCCGTGCAGATCGCGTCGGCGACGACGAGCGCGACCTACACGGTCGCGGCGCCACCCGCGGCGATCCCCGCCGGCGGCAACGCGCAGTTCGCGGTCGCGCTCACGAACACCGGCAACCAGACCTGGAACACGACCGGCGCGAATCCGGTGAACCTGAGCCTCCACTGGTACGACGCGCAGGGCGGCACGGTGCTGTGGGACGGACCGCGAACCGCGCTCGGGGCGCCCGTCGAGCCGGGTGCGTCGCGCACGGTGACCGCCACGGTCACCGCCCCTCCGGTCCCGGGCTCGTATCTGCTGCGCTTCGCGCTGGTCAGGGAAGGCGTCGCGTGGTTCCCGCCGAGCAACCCGCTGCCGATCACCGCGCAGGCCGGCTTCGTGGCTGCGGTCACGCCGCCCACGCTGCCGTCCCTGATCGCGGGCGGCACCTACGACGTGCCGATCGTCCTGAAGAACACCGGCGCCGCCACCTGGAACGCGGCGGCGCCGAACAACATCAACGTCTCCTACCACTGGAGCGACGCCGCGGGGAAGACCGTCATCTGGGACGGGCTGCGCACGCCGCTCGCGGCGAACGTCGATCCCGGCGCCTCTGCCAACGTCACGCTCAAGCTCGGCACGCCGCGCGACCCCGGGACCTACATGCTCACGATCGATCTCGTGCGCGAGGGCGTCGGCTGGTTCGGGTCGCTCGGGAGCACGCCGTATCAGGTGCCCGCGAGCGTCGCGGCGCTGCGCTACGCGGCGGGGTTCGGCGCGCTGAGCCCGATGTCGGCGTACTGGGCGGAGTCGAAGACGCTCGCCGTCACGCTCACCAACAGCGGCAACATCCCCTGGAACGCCGCGGGGCCCAATCCGGTGAACCTCTCGTACCACATCCTCGACGCGGCGGGCCGCGCGGTCGTGTGGGACGGGGTGCGCACGCCGCTGGGTGGCGACATCCTCCCCGGGCAGTCGAAGAACCTGAGCATCACGTTCGCCGTGCCCGGGACCTCGGGCGGCTACACGCTCGTGGTGGACCTCGTGCGCGAGGGCATCGGATGGTTCGAAGGCACCGGCTCGCCGCCCGCGCGCGTGCCCCTCACCGTCACGAGCGGTCTGAGCGCGGGCTACGCGGGGACGACGACGCCCGGCCAGGCCACGATCGGCGCGACCATCGACCTGCTCACGACCGTGCTCAACTACGGCCCGCGCGTGTGGCCGGCGAGCGGGCCGAACGCGGTGAGCCTCAGCTATCACATCACGAAGTCGACCGGCGAGATGGTCGTCTGGGACGGCGCTCGCGGCCGGCTGCCAAGCGACGTGCCGCCGTTCTCGCAGATCACCGTGCCCATCAGAGTGCCGGTGCCGCAGTCGGTCGGCGACTACGTCATCTCGTGGGACATGGTGCTCGAGGGCGTGGCGTGGTTCAGCAGCACCGGCGTGCAGACCAAGCGCGAGCCGTTCTCGGTCGTGTCCGGCGTCGTCTTCTACGGCAGCGGGTTCGGCCACGGCCTCGGCATGAGCCAGTACGGCGCGAACGGCTGGGCGACCGGTGCGACCGGGCTCACGCTCAACGCGGAGCAGATCGTGCAGAAGTACTACCCGGGCACGACCTTCCAGTTCGTCGACGCGTCGCGCCCGTTCGTGCGCGTGCTGCTCTCGCAGCCGTCGTCGGTCGCACGCTACCGCTGCGGCGACAACCGGTTCTTCGGCGGCGCGATCGGCGACGTCGTCTCGGACGGCGGCTTCCGCGTCCTCGACGAGGCGTCGAACAACCTGGAGATCGGACGCGCCGGCAGCAAGCAGCAGTGGCAGTTCGTCGCGAAGTCCGGCGGCGTCGAGGTGTGGGACAACGGCGGCTCCACGCCGCGTCTGGTTCGCACCGTCCCGTCGGCCGTGGTCGCCCCGCTCGATCCGGGCCAACCGCTCGGCCTCCTGCAGAAGGGCATCTACCGCGGCAACCTCCGCATGACGAGCCTCGGCGGCACGCTGCGCGTGGTCAACGTCGTCACCTGGGACGACTACATCCGCGGTGTGATCCCGCTCGAGATGCCCACGACCTGGCATCCCGAGGCGCTGAAGGCGCAGGCCCTCGCGGCGCGCTCGTACGGCTACAACTCGTACAACGGCTCGGCCGACTACGACGTGAGCGACGATCAGGCCGACCAGTGCTACGGCGGCTCACGCGTCGAGGTCGCCTCCACGAACGTCGCGGTCACGGCGACCGCGGGCAAGCTCATCACCCACAACAACGCCGCGATCCGCGCGTACTTCGCGAGCTCGAACGGCGGCTACACGCTCCCGTACGGCTGCTTCGGCAACCGCGTCGTGCGCAGCGGCTCGACCTGGGTGTGCACGCCGGATCCGACCCAGCCGTATCTCGTCGCGCAGCCGGATCCCGCCGACCGCGCCGTCACGAGTCCCGCGAACCCGCGAGCCTCGTGGAGCGTGACCTACACCGGCCCGCAGATCCGCGACGCCGTGCTGCGCTGCAACGGCGTCGACATCGGCGCGCTCCGTTCGGTCGATCTCTCGAACCGCTCGGTGCCGGTCATCGGCCACGTCATCTCGGTGCGCATCGTCGGATCCGCCGCCACGGTGGACCTGCACGGCGAGCGCTTCCTGCGCACCTGCCTCGCCCTGCGCTCGACGATGGTGAGGCTGAGCCCCTTCTAACGACGCAGCTCCGACGCCTGCGCTCGACGATTGAGGCTCAGTCGTTCTCTGAAGGCTCGCAGCCTCTCATCCGTCCGCTACCCAGGTTGTCGCCCCAACCTTGGACAAGCGCGAGCGAATGCGACCGCGGTAGGATCAAACCCATGGGACTTGGGGATGAGATGAAGGGCGCTGGCGCTATACGAGTTCGAGCTTGCGCGCCAGGCGCGGAAGGCGAAAGCGCGGCGCAAAGTCGCGGGCACCTGTGCCTACTGTGGCGAGCCTGGTAGCGACCTGGTCATGGACCACGACCACGAAACCGGACAGGTTCGCGGTCTTGTTCACCGTTCCTGCAACGCCCAGATCGGGTCGCACACCGCCACTAACCTGACGCGTCTTGCTGAGTACCTGAGTCGGAGCCCAAACCTCGGACGGTATCGGCAGAGCCAACGCGAGTAGTCAAAGCGACAGACGGCCGGGCACCTTACCGGGCGGCGGGTATCACTCGTTTTCGCTCCTCCTCAGCCGCGCATAACGAGCCACCTCCACGATGAACAGGAATGGTCCTGGCTACAGCGGCTGTGGGACTAGACCTCGTCGCCGAGGAGCTGGTGGGTCAATTCCCCGAGGCCGGCGTCGAGCTCGCGAGTGTCCCCTAATCCATTCGATCTAAACCATCGATCCGAATCTCGCCTGTCAGTGTGCCGTGGTGGTGCGCCTCCTCGACTGCTTCCATCCGCTGACCGCATCGAGACCGGACCGATAGCGCGGTAACGCCTTCGCGGTCTCATCGTTCCCCGATGTGTACAGGCCACGTCTCATGGCGCAG
>DATKCP010000077.1:0-3139 GCA_035513115.1 Candidatus Limnocylindria bacterium
GGTCCTCGAGGCGCGGGGCATCGCCGAAGCGGCGAGCGGCCGCAACGCGGGGTTCCTGCTCGCCGGCGTCGCCGAGAACTTCGTGGCGGCCACACGCCGTTACGGAGAGCGGAACGCGCTGCGGATCTGGCGCTTCACCAAGCGAACGCAGGCGCTCGTACGCTCGCTGGTCGGGGAGCACGGCATCGACTGCGCGCTCCGCTGGAGTGGATCGGACCAGGTCGCGGGCGACGACGAGGAGTGGCGCGAGATCGAGGACAGCGCTCGGCGGCTGTCCTCCGAGGGGGTCGGCGTCAGCGTCGAACCGGACGAGCGTCGTGCGACCTACGCCGACGACGGCGAGCTGCACCCCGTGCGCTGGGTGCGCGGGCTCGCCGCCGCGGCGGTGACGAAGGGGGCGCGGATCCACGAGTCGACCCATGTCGACTCCGTGGCGTCAGGCGAGGCGCGCACCGCGGCCGGCATCGTGCGCGCGGGGGCGGTCGTCCTGTGCACCAACGCGTACACCGCGCATCTCGCGGCCTCGCGGGTGCGGCCGGTACGCGGCCAGATGCTCGCGACGGCGCCGACCGCGCCGGCCTTCGCGCGGCCGGCGTACGCGAATCGCGGCTACCGCTACTGGCGGCAGACGGGCGAGGGCCGCGTTCTCGTCGGCGGCTGGCGCGATACCGCGGTCGACGCTGAGGTCGGCGAGGAGGAACGGACCACGGCGGCGATCCAGGAGCGGCTCGAAGCCTTCCTGCGCGAGCGCGCCATCACCGCCACGGTCACGCACCGGTGGGCCGGCACGATGGGCTTCTCGCACGACGCGTTGCCCTATGTCGGACGGATCGCTTCGGGAGTGTTCGTGTGCGGCGGCTTCACCGGCCACGGCATGGCCTTCGGTCCCGCATCCGCGGAGCTCGTCGCGTCGCTCGTGCGCGGCATCACACCTCCGGACGCCGATCTCTTCGATCCATCGCGCTGATCCTCGTCGGACACACCGACGCGCGTGATGTCCGCGACGCGCGGCAGTTATCACCTGAGAGGCCGAGCGCACTCGGCACGAGCGCAAGAGGAAGGGACCGTGCACGCTTCGTCGCTCCCGTCGATCGGCGACATCGGCGGGCTGCTCGCGTACGTCGTGGGCAATCCCTACCTGTTCGTCAGCTCGACGACGGTCATGACGACCGGGCTGCTGCTGGGCGCGATGCTCGTGAGGGTGCTACCTCTCCACACACACGCGCTGCGGCGCGCGGCTCCGACCCTCGCGGTGATCCTCGCCTACTTCGGCATCGGCAGCATCGTCCTCTCCACCCAGATCCTCATCCGTTTCCACGCCACGATCCCGTACGAGACGGAGGTCCAGTTCGTGAGCGGCGTCGGGCATTTTGCCGAGGCGGCGATCGGGATCGCGCTGCTCATCCCGTACCTGCGCGCGCGCACCAGGACCGATTGGCTGTGGGCACACACGGTCGCGCTCGGGTACTGGATGTTCCAGGTCGCGGTCTTGACGCCCCCCTGGTTCGCCTTCCAGGGTCAACGCGAGCTCGTGCTCCACGCCGTCCTGATCATGCTCGCCGGCGCCGCCGCTCTGAACGTCATGCTGTGGAGAGATGCCGCTCGGCGGTGAGCCCGCCGGGATTCGAACCCGGAACCAAGGGATTAAAAGTCCCCTGCTCTACCGTTGAGCTACGGGCCCCCGCGACACTGGCGCCGTCCGCACATTCGAGTCTACGGGGACGCGACCGTCAGGTTCGACGTCTGCGGCGCTGCTCTTCCCGGCCTGGTACATGCCGCATTTGTCGGTCGTGACCTCGTATGTGAGGTCGTAGCGGGCGCCTTGCGAATGCCAACGCGTCCGCGAACGACGTGCCGTGGCCGGTGGCCTCCGGAGCGGGCGGGCGACCCAGCGAGCGCCGGCTGGGCCGTCGCTCGCGCGATCCGCCTCGCGACCGTAAAGTGACGCGCGTGGAAGCGGTCAAGACAGAACCGCAAAGCGCCACGCCCTCGTCGGCCGAGGGCATCTACGTCTACTGCATCATCGAATCCGTTGAGCCGAGATCGTTCGGCAAGATCGGCATCGGCGGCCGCGGCGACGAGGTCTACACGGTCCATCACGAGGACCTCGCCGCGGTCGTGAGCCGCAGCCCCCTCATGGTCTACGACCCAACTCGCGAGAACGCGCTCACCCACGAGCACGTGAACGAGGTCGTGATGGTCGACAACAACTTCACTCCCGTTCCGATGAGCTTCGGGACGCTCTTCAAGACCGAGGAGGACACCCGCGAATTCCTGAAGGACACGTACAAGGAGCTCCGCGACGTTCTCGGCAAGATGAAGGACAAGCTCGAGTTCGGCCTGAAGGTCAACTGGGACCGCGAGTCCGTGCTCACCGAGGTCGAGCGCGACTACGAGGCGATCCGTCGGCTCAAGGCCGAGATCGAGACCAACCAGCAGTCGTCGACGTACTTCGCTCGGATGCAGCTGGGACGTTTGGTCGAGCAGGCCCTGGCGGAGAAGTCCGAGGCGTATGTCCGCGACATCTATGAGGCACTGCAGGACTCCGTGATCGCGTCGCGCTCGAACAAGGTCATCGGCGACCGCATGATCATGAACGGCGCGTTCCTCGTCGCGCGCGACAAAGCCAACGTGTTCGACGGGAAGGTCCAGGAGATCGGCAGGCGCTTCGAGGGCAAGCTCTCGTTCAAGTACACCGGACCGTGGCCGCCGTACAACTTCGTCACGATCCGTTTGAAGCTGGAGCGGGGCGCCGGGTCGAGAGCATGATCCTCTTCAAGCTGCTGGCGCTGCCCGTGACGGCGCCGGCGGCCGGCATCCGCTACTGCCTGGAAAAGGTCCTCGAGGTCGCCGAGCATCAGATGTGGGACGAGGAGCCGGTCCGCGAAGAGCTCATCCTCGTGAACGAGGCGTACGAGGAAGGCCGGATGCCCGAGGCGGAGTTCCGCGAACGGGAGGCGGAGCTGCTCGCGCGCCTGCGCGAGATCCGCGAGCACCGGAGGGCGACCGCGCAGGCGCAACGATCGGCCATGCCGGACGAGGGGTCGCGCGAGGTCGTCATCGAGCTGCCCGACGAGATGCGATGAGCCCGCTGCGCTACGTGTACGGGATCGCGCGAGCGAGCGACGCCGTCCGCATC
>DATKCP010000078.1:0-6718 GCA_035513115.1 Candidatus Limnocylindria bacterium
CGCATCCGTGCAGTCCGCGGCGTAGGCCCAGCCGAGCTTCGCCGCGACGCGCGCCGCGAGGTCGCGCCCGTCGAGCGTCGCGCCGGCGAGCACGACGTCGGCGCCGCTCGACGTCGCGTGCTCGGCCACCGCGTTCGCATGCGCGACCGGGTGATAACGATCGGTGCCGGTCACCTCTACGACCTCGATGTCGCCGAAGGTCTTCGCCTTCGCCGCGATCTCCGCCGAGACACGGCGCAGCTCGCCGTCCCGGCGCTCCGCGACGATCAGGATCTTCACAGGACCTTCGCCTCCTCGTGCAGCAGGCGCGCGAGCTCGGTCGCCAGCGCCTTCGCGTCGCCGTCGGCCTTCAGGATCTTCCCGCCGCCGCGCTGCGGCGGCGGCTCCATGGCGACGACCTCGGACCGCGGCGCGAGCGCCGTCACGCCCAGCGCGGCAAGGTCCTTCTCGGGGATCTCCTTCTTCTTCGCTTTCATGATCCCCGGCAGGCTCGGGTACCGCGGCTCCTTCGCGCTCTTGTGGACCAGGCCGACGACCGGCAGCGGCGCGCTCCAGACCTCGTGGCCGCCCTCGACCTCGCGCCACAGCTCGACACCGTCTCCGCCGGGCACGAGCTTCGTGAGCATGCCGACGTGCGGCCAACCCAGGGCGTCCGCCAGCGCGGGTCCGACCAGGCCCTGATCGTCGTCCGACGCCTGCTTGCCGCAGAGCACGAGGTCCGGCTTCGCCTCCCTGACCACGGCGGCGAGCGCCTTCGCGACGTCGAGCCCACCGGCCTTCTCGTCCGCGGTCACGAGCGTCGCGTCATCGCAGCCCATCGCGAGCGCCTGTCGGAGCGCGTCCCGCGAGCGCGCCGGGCCGACCGTGACGACGCTCACGATCGTCGCGGGGTCCGCGTCCTTTTGCTCGAGCGCCAGCTCGATCGCGTACTCGTCGTACGGCGAGATCGACCAGGTGATGCCGTCGGTCGCTATCGACTTCCCGTCCGGCGCGACCTTCACCCGCACGGTCGAGTCGGGCACCTGCTTCAGACACACGAGGAACTTCATCTCGGACGATCTCCCATCAGCTGGTCTCCAGGCGCGCGGCGACGAGCTCGAGCACGTCGACCGGTGTGATGGACTCTTGCACGCCTTTGGCTCCGACGCCCTCCTCGAGCATGATCAGGCAGTACGGGCAACCGCTCGCCACCTTGGTCGCGCCCGACTTCGTGGCGAGCAGCTGATCGACCCGGCGATGGTTCACGCGCTGTCCCATCTTCTCCTCCATCCACATGCGGCCGCCGCCCGCGCCACAGCAAAAACCGCGCTCGCGGTGGTGCGGAGCGATCTCCGTCCGCGTCACGCCGGGCACCGCGTCGAGCACGTCGCGCGGCGCGTCGTAGATGCCGTTGTGGCGGCCCAGGTAGCAGGGGTCGTGATACGCGACTCGCTCGGGCGCGGCACCGTCGCCCAGCGAGATCCGCTTCTCGTCGATGAGCCGCTTCACCAGGGGCAACGCGTGCACGACCTCGTAGTTGCCGCCGAGCTGAGGGTACTCGTTGGCGATGGTGTTGAAGCAGTGGGGGCATGAAGTGATGACCTTCTTCACGGCGGCAGCGTTCAGCGTCTCGATGTTCTGCTGCGCCTGGAGCTGATACAGGTACTCGTTGCCGATACGGCGCGCCGGATCGCCGTTGCACGTTTCCGCCGCGCCGAGGATCGCGAACGAGACGCCCGCCGACTTCAGGATCGTCGTCAGCGCGCGAGCGACGCGTTGGTTGCGGCGGTCGTACGACGCGGCGCAGCCGACGAAGTACAAATATTCGGCGTCCGGCTTCTCCGCGAAGGTCGGGATCTCCAGACCCTGCGCCCAGTCGCCGCGCGACTCACGCGGCTCGCCCCACGGATTCCCGGCGCGCTCGATGTTCGTCATCGCGCGCTGCGCCTCGGGCGGCGCCGTGCCCTCCATGAGGGTGAGCGAGCGGCGCATGTCGACGATCTTGTCGATGTGCTCGATCGTCACCGGGCACGCTTCGACGCACGCCGCACAGGTCGTGCACGCCCACAGCTCATCCGGCTTCGTCTCGACCCAGTGCGCGGGCGGTGTCGTCTCGGCCTTCGGGTCGGCGAGCAGCTTCGGGCCCTCGCGGAGCAGCTGGTCGCGGATGTCCAGCACGATCTTCTGCGGATCGAGCGTCTTGCCGGTCGCGAGGGCCGGGCAGCTGTCGGAGCAGCGCCCGCACTCGGTGCAGGTGTAGCCATCGAGAAGCTGCTTCCACGAGAAGTCGCGGATGTTCGCGGCGCCGAAGGTCTCTTTGTTCTCGATGTCGTCGATCATCTGGAGCGCGCCGCGCGGCCGCGACGAGCGGAAGTAGACATTCGGAAGCGTCGTGACGATGTGCAGGTGCTTGGTGCGCGGGAGATAGACGGCGAAGGCCAGGATCGCCACGACGTGCGCCCACCACGCGCCGGCGTACACCGCGGAGGCGCCCTCGCCCGAGAAGACGCTTACCAGTCCAGCCAGCGGCGGCGGCGTGACGCCCGGCTCGAGCTGTCCCGCCGCGATCCCCGCGCTCTCGAACACGAGCAGCGTGACCATGAGGAACGCGATCAGCCCCAGGATCACGTAGCCCTCCGGCGCGATGTGCATGCGCGGCGGGCGCAGGAACGCGCGCCGCACCACCGCGACGATGACCGCCGCGAGCACCGCAACGGCGAAGATGTCGAGCGTCCACGCATAGAGGCCGGTCTCCGTGAGCGGCAAATGGCGGCCGACCAGACCCGCGACGAGCAGGTCGGCGCTCCCGTAGGTGATGACGAGGAAGCCCCAGAAGATGAGCGCGTGGCCGAGGCCGCGCACGTAGTACGGGCGCTTCAGGAGCTTGCGCTGGCCCAGGTAGATCACGATCTCGTCGCGCAGCCGGCGCGCCGGGCTGTCGGTGCGGTCCTCGTTTCGTCCAAGACGAAGCAGCCGGTAGAGCACCCAGGCCCGCCAGAAGAATCCGGCGAACCCGAGCGCGATCAGCGCGAGCAGCAGCAGCACCAGGCCCTGCGTCGGGGCGGTCACTCCTTCAAGATCTCCTCGGCGATGACGAGATTCATGATCTCGCTCGTGCCCTCGTAGATCTCGGTGATCTTCGCGTCGCGGTAGTGGCGCTCCGCGGGGAAGTCGGTGAGGTAGCCGTACCCGCCGAAGATCTGCACGCACTCGCGCGCGGCGCGCACCGCGACATCGCTCGCGAACAGCTTCGCCTGCGCCGCCGCGAGGATGTGATCCTCGCCGCGGTCCTTCAGCGTCGCGGCGCGCCAGACCAGCAGGCGCGCGGCGTCGATCTCGGTGGCCATGTCGGCGAGCTTCCACTGGATCGCCTGGAACTCGACGATCTTCTTGCCGAACGCCTCACGCTCCTTCGCGTACGCGAGCGAATCCTCGAGGCACGCGCGCGCGATGCCGACGGCCTGGGCCGCGATGCTGATGCGCCCGCCGTCGAGTGTGGAGAGCGCGATCTTGAATCCCTCACCCGCCTCGCCGAGCAGGTTCGCGGCCGGCACGCGGCAGTCCTGGAAGAGGAGCTGCGCGGTGTCGGAGCCGCGGATGCCGAGCTTGTGCTCGAGCTTGCCGACGCTGAAGCCGGGCGTGCCCTTCTCGACGACGAACGCCTCGATGCCGCGTTTGCCCGCCTTCGCATCGGTTTGCGCGAAGACCAGCGCGATGTCCGCGCTCGCGCCGTTGGTGATGAAGTTCTTCGTCCCGTTCAGCACCCACGCGTCGCCGTCTCGACGCGCGGAGGTGCGCATCGCCGCGGCATCGCTGCCCGAGGCCGGCTCAGACAGCGCGAAGCAGCCGAGCTTCTCGCCGCCGGCGAGCGGCCGCAGGAAGCGGTCCTTCTGCGCGTCGCTCCCGTGATGGAGCAGCGGATCGACGACGAGCGAGACGTGCGACGACATGACGACGCCCGTGGACGCGCACGCGCGGTTGATCTCCTCGCACACGAGCGCGTAGCTCAGCGCGTCGAGGCCCGCGCCGCCGTACGAGTCAGGGACGTAGATGCCGAGGAACCCGAGCGACGCCATCTCCGCGATCAGCTCGGGCGGCACCTTTCCCTTCTCGTCGATCTCGCGCGCGAGCGGCAGCACTTTCTCGCGCGCGAAGTCGCGCGCGGTCCGCTGCGCGAGGCCCTGCTCCTCGGTGAGCGCCAGATCGAAGCCGGTACCGGTCTCAGTGGTCGAGGTCATGTCCGTGTCCGTGCTCCTCGTTCGCGTGGAAGCCGACGTAGCGGCCGTCGGGGTCGCGGGCGAAGAAGTAGTCGCCGTGGAACTCGCCGATGGCGCAGCCAGCGGCCCTTGCGCGCGCGTAGGCCGTCGCGACGTCGTCGATGCCGAACCAGACCACGAAGCCGCGCTGTCCGCGGACATCAGGCTCGGTCTGGCGGTCGTCGGGGTCGTGCACGACGAGCTGCGCGCTGCCGGCCGCGAGCCAGGTCGCCTCCCCTTCGACGTCCGCCTTCAGGCCGACGACCTCGGTGTAGAAGCGGACGACCTCCGCGCGCTTCGCGCTGAACGCCATCACCGGGCCGAGGCCGGGCGCCTTGTCGTCGCTCACAGCGCCTCCACCGCCAGCGCGACCGCCTCGCCACCGCCAAGGCACAGCGACGCGATCCCGCGCCGCCTGCCCCGCGCGCGCAGCGCGTAAAGGAGCGTGACCAGGAGACGCGCGCCAGACGCGCCGATCGGATGTCCCAGCGCGACGGCGCCGCCGTTGACATTGAACCTGTCCTCGGGGATGCCGAGCTCGCGCCGCACGCCCTCGATGCCGCTGAACGCCTCGTTCACCTCGAAGAGATCCACCGAGTCCATCGTCCACCCGGTGCGCTCCAGCACGCGCGCGATGGCGCCGCTCGGCGCGAGCAGGAACAGCTCGGGCTCACGCGCGTACTGACCCTGCGCGACGACGCGGGCCAGCGGCATTACGCGCAGCTCGCGCGCGCGGTCCGCCGACGCGACGACCAGAGCGGCCGCCCCGTCGTTCAGCTTCGACGCGTTCCCGGCGGTTATGGTGCCGCCCGGTTTGAAGGCGGGCGCGAGCTTCGCCATGGCCTCGAGGCTCGTCTCGCGCGGCGTCTCGTCTTTCGAGACCGTCGTGACCGCGCCCTTCCGCCCGGGCACGTCGACGGTCACGATCTCGTCGTCGAAGGCTCCGCTCGTCTGGGCCTTCAGCGCCTTCTCGTAGCTGCGCACCGCGAAGCGGTCCTGATCCTCGCGCGTGAGGGCGCAGCACTCCGCCGCCTTCTCGCCGCCCAGACCCATGTGGCCGCCGCCGTACGCGTCGACCAGGCCGTCCACCAGGTTCGCGTCCTCGATCTTGTGCTCGCCGAGCGGCAGCCCCACGCGCAGGCCACGCGCCAGGTACGGAGCGTTCGACATGGACTCCATGCCGCCGGCCACGATGCAGTGTGCTTCGCCGGCGCGGATCTGCGATGAAGCGAGCATCACGCTCTTGAGGCCCGAGCCGCAGACCTTGTTCACGGTCGTGCACGGGACGCTCTGCGGCAGGCCCGCACCGAGCGCGGCCTGGCGCGCCGGAGCTTGACCGACGCCCGCCTGCACGACGTTCCCCATGAAGACCTCGTCGATCCGGTCGAGCGGGACACCGGAGCGCTCGAGCGCGGCGCGGATCGCGATCGCGCCGAGCTTCGGCGCCGCGAGCGGCGCGAGACCGCCGAGGAACGCGCCGATCGGTGTGCGCGCCGCGCCGACGATGACGACCTCGGTCACTCTTCCTTCTCCAATAGTCGCTGCGTCACGTGCTCGCGGTACGCGCGGATCTCGTCGCGGAGCGCGCCCAGCTCCATCATGCGGTCGCCCAGCGTCGCGAGGTGCGCGTCCAGCAGCTCGATGAGGCGCGGCAACACGCTCCGGTTCGATCGATGGTGGCGGTACATGCGCTCGAGCTCGAGCATCTCCTGCAGCGTGAGCCCGAGCATCTTGAGCTTGCCGATGTACCGCAGACGCCGGACGTCGTCGTCGGTGTAGACGCGCACCCCGCCGTCAAGGCGCTTCACCGATTCGAGAAGGCCAAGCTCCTCGTAATAGCGGATCGTCCGCTCGGTCAACCCGACCTTCGCGGCAAGCTCCCCGACGCGGTATTGGCCGACGGTGGTGGCCACGCACGTCTCCCCGCAGGCGTGTTGCCAGTTCACGTCAACTGGCGGCGCAGAGTGTACCGCGGGCGACCCGCCTCAGCCCGCAAGGCGGCGGAGCGCGAACGCGAGCGCGTCGGCAGCGAGCGCCGCGTCGACCGTCGCCGCGGACTCGCGCGGAGTGTGGCTGCCACCCGTCGAGCGGATGAACAGCATCCCGGTCGGGACGCCGGCGAGCGCCGGGTTCTGCGCGTCGTGGCCGGCGCCGCTCGTGAGCGCGGGCGCCTCGACCCCCACGCTCGCGGCCGCCCTCGCGAACAGATCGCGCATCGCGGGGTCGAGCGGCGTGGGCGGGACCGCGTTGAACATGTCGACCGACGTCTCCAGCCCGCGCGCCTCGGAGACACGCTTCACCGCGTCGCTGAAGTCCGCCATCACGGCATCGATGCGCGACTCATCGGGTGCTCGCACGTCGATCGAGAAGACGCACTCGCCGGGCACCACGTTCTTCGCGCCTGGACGGACGCCGATCTCCCCCACCGTGCCGACGGTGCTCTCGCGCGCGCGCGCCGCGGTCTCGAGCGCGAGCGCCATCTC
>DATKCP010000079.1:0-5346 GCA_035513115.1 Candidatus Limnocylindria bacterium
TGCTAGGGCGGGGGCCAGATTGGCGAGGACCCGATACCCGTCGGTCCCCCCCAGGAGGGCTTCCGAGCACCTTTCCGGGTGAGGCATGAGGCCCACGACGTTGCGGCCCTCGTTGCAGACTCCGGCGATGTTGGCCAGCGAACCGTTGGGATTCGCGGCCGGCGTGGCGGCCCCGCGCTCGTCCGTGTAGCGGAATATGACCTGCCCGCGCGTCTCGACGTCGGAGAGCGTCTCGTCGTCGGCGACCCAGCAGCCCTCCCCGTGCGCGATCGGCATGCGGAGGATCGCGCCGCGCAGACCGGCGGTCCACGGCGTCGCGTCGCTCTCGACGCGCATGTGGACCCAGTCGCAGCGGAACTCGAGGCCGCGGTTGCGCACCAGGGCGCCCGGCAGGAGCCCGGCCTCGCACAGGATCTGGAAGCCGTTGCACGATCCGAGCACGGGCTTGCCCGCGTCCGCGAAGCGGCGCAGCGCGCGCGTCGCGGGAGAGATCTTCGCGATGGCGCCCGCGCGCACGTAGTCGCCGTAGGTGAAGCCGCCGGGAACGACCGCGGCGTCGTAGCCCGCGAGGTCGGCGTCCCCGTGCCAGAGGATGTCGCTCTCGACGCCCGGAACGAGGGAGAGCGCGTGCTGGAAGTCGCGCTCGCTCCAGGTACCCGGGTAGCGGAGGATCGCGACTCTCATCGCTTGCTCGACACGCTCGCGATCCGGAAGCCCGCTGTCGCGAAGTCCTCATCAAACGTAAGAGCCTGCGTGACGCGGTCGATCGGTGTCACGCCGAAGCCAGCTGACCGAGCTCGAAGGTGTAGTCCTCGATCACGGGGTTGGCGAGCAGCTCGCTGCCCATGAGGCGCACGGCGTCGCGCGCCGCCCCTTCGTCCGCGGCGTCGAATGTCACGACGATCTCCTTGCCGGTCCGCACGTCGGACACCTTCAGTCCGAGCGACCGCAGCGCACCTCGAATGGCCTCGCCCTGCGGGTCCCGCACCTCCGCCTTCGGCAGAACGCGGATCGTCGCGACGTAGGTCATCCGAACCACGCCTCGCCGGTGAGCTTTGCATAGCACTCGCGGTAGCGCTGACTTGTACCTTCGACCACGTCGGGCGGGAGCGCCGGCGCCGGGGGCTCCTTGTTCCAGCCGGTGCTCACGAGGAAGTCGCGCACGTACTGCTTGTCATAGGAGGGCGGCGAGCCGCCCGGCCGGTAGGTCGCCGCGTCCCAGTAACGTGACGAGTCCGGCGTGAGCGCCTCGTCGATGAGCGTGAGCTTCCCGTCGTAGAACCCGAACTCGAACTTCGTGTCGGCCAGGATCAGCCCGCGGCCGAGCGCGTACGCGTGCGCCTTCCGGTACAGCTCGAGCGTGGTCTGCTCGAGCTGCTTCGCCAGCTCGCTGCCGACCAGCGACGACAGCTGCGCGCGGGAGATGTTCACGTCATGTCCGGTCACGGCCTTCGTCGCGGGGGTGAAGATGGGCTCGTCGAGGCGCTGCGACTCCTCCAGGTTCTTCGGCAGCGCTTCGCTCGCGACCGTCCCGAGCGCCTTGTACTCGGTCCAGGCGGACCCCGCGATGTAGCCGCGCGCGACGCACTCGACGTCGATGCGCTCGCAGCGCTTCACCAGGGCCGCGCGACCGTCGAGCTCTGGAGCCTCGCGGAAGACCGCCGGGAAGTCGTCGATGTTCGTGGACACGAGGTGGTTCGGGACGACCCGCTCGGTGCGATCGAACCAGAAGGTGGAGAGCTCGGTGAGCACCCGGCCCTTGTCGGGGATCGGGGTCGGCAGGACGACGTCGAACGCCGAGAGGCGGTCGCTCGCGACGATGACGAGGCGGTCGCCGCCAGCCTCGTAGACGTCGCGGACCTTGCCACGGCGGAACAGCGTCGCGCCGGGGACCTCGGTCTGCATCAGCGCGCTCACTCCGGCAGCACTCCTTTTAACCGCTCGCGCCAGGTGGTCGCGACGTCGCGCGCGACATCGGCCGCGAGCCCGCGGTAGTCCTCGGGCCGCTCCAGGATGCGGCGCTCCTCGGGCGAGAACCTGGTGAGATGGTCACGCAGCTCGGTGTCCTGGACCAGGACCTCGAGTATCGACCGCGAGCCGCGCTCCGCCTCGAGCGTGAGCCGCCGCACCGCTTCGTGCGCGTCCGGATGGCCGTACTTCGCAAGCAGCACGTAGAGGGGCTCGGCCACGATCGCGCCTCTCGACATGGCGAGGTTCGCCTTCAGGCGGTCGCGGTCGACGCGGATGCCCTCGAGCGACCCGGCCATACGCCCCGCGGCGTACGCGGTCGAGGCGATGATCTCGCCGAGGAAGCGCTGCGACGCGGAGTTGGTGAGGTCGCGCTGGTGCTCGCTGATCTGATCGAGATAGGTCGTCATGACGCGCGGCGCCATCGCCTTCCAGATCGACTTCACGTTCTCGAACGACACCGGGTTGCGTTTGTGCGGCATCGTCGACGAGCCCACCTGCTCGGCCGCGAACGACTCCGCGACCTCGCCGATCTCGGTGCGCTGCAGCTGCCGCATGTCGTCGGCGAGGTTCGCCATCACGCCGAGGGCGGTGACGCAGGCGTGGGCGAGGTCGGTCCAGCCCTCCGGCTCCACGATCTGCGTCGAGCTCGACCGCGGGTTGAGGCCCAGAGCCGCGAGGAAGCGCCGCTCGAGCGCGCGGGCGTCCTGGGTCAGCAGGCCCATCGCGCTGTACGCGCCGACCGCGCCCGACAGCTTGCCGGGGAGGCGGCGCGCGACCGAGCGCAGCATCTCGATCCGGTCGCCGAGACGCGAGACGTACTCCGCCATGGCGAAGCCGAAGGTGACCGGCTCGGCATGGCGGCCATGCGTGCGTCCGATCTGCGGCGTGTCCGCCTCGGCCTCGGCGATGGAGATGCACCGCGCGACCAGCCCGCCAAGAGCGGGCACGACGACGCGCTCGACGCACTCTCGGTAGCGCAGCGCGTTCGCCGTGTCCACGATGTCGTACGACGTCGCGCCGAGGTGCACGAAGCGCTTGGCATCGTCCGGGACCTGGGCGCGGATGACGTTCACCAGCGCGCGCACGTCGTGGCGCGTCTTCGTCTCCTCCTCCGCGACCTCGTGCGGCGTGACGCGGTCCGCCGCGCGGGCGATCGCGTCGGCGACGGCGCGGTCGCAGATGCCCGCGTCGGCCATGGCCTGCGCGAGCGCGCCCTCGACGCGCGCCTGGTAGCGGATGGCCGCGGCGGCGGAGAGGTAGGGGTGCAGCGCTTTGAACAGCGCGGCGTCGCCGCCGTAAAAGCGGCTGTCGATCGGCGAGATCGTGTCGAAGCGGTTCTGGATCGTCATTTGTTCATCCCGCCAACACCTTGGCGGCCATCCCCTCGCGCATCATGCGGAGACGGCCGGCGAGCTCGTCGTCGCTGGTCGCGAGGATCTCGGCAGCGAGGATGCCGGCGTTCGCGGCGCCCGCCTCGCCCACCGCCACGGTCGCAACGGGGATCCCGCGCGGCATCTGCACGGTCGAAAGCAGCGCGTCGAGGCCCCCGGCGATCGCGTTCGGCGCGACGAGCGGGACGCCAATCACGGGGCTCGTCGTGAGCGCGGCCACCGCGCCCGCGAGATGCGCCGCACCGCCGGCTCCACAGATGAACACCTTCACGCCACGCTTGCTCGCCTCGCCCACCCATTCGCGCAGGGCGTCCGGGGTGCGATGCGCGGAGAGCACGCGCGTCTCGCATTCGACTCCGAGGCCGCGCAGCGTCTCGACGGCAACCTTCATGACGGTCTCGTCCGACGTAGAGCCCATGAGGACGCTGACTGAACGCGTCATGCCACCGCAACCCCGTCCCGCGCGATGTCCGAACGATAGAACTTGCCCGCGAAGGTCACGCGCTCCGCGCCCTGATACGCGCGATCGCGCGCCTCGGTGACATTCGATCCGCCCGCGACGATGTGCATCACGCGGCCCCCCGTCGTGACGAAACCGCCCGAGGGCGTCGCGGCGGTCGCTCCATGGAAGCCGTAGACGCCGTCGGGGAGCTTGTCGAGACCGTCGATCGCGTCACCGGTGCGCGGGGAGCCGGGGTACCCCTCGGCACAGAGCACGACGTCGACGTACGCGCGCTGGCTCCAGCGGATCGGGTTGGCCGCGACGAACTCGCGAAGACGACCTTCGCCGAGCGCCACCATGAGCTTCGCGAAATCACCGCCGATGCGTGGCAACGTCACCTCGGCCTCCGGATCGCCGAAGCGCGCGTTGTACTCCAGCACCTTGTAGCCACCCTTAGTGCGGATGAGGCCCGCGAAGATCACGCCGCGATACGGCGTGCCACGCGCGGCGAGCGCGCGCGCGATCGGCGTGATCAGCTCGTCGGCGACGCGCTGCGCGTCCTCATCCGGCAACACCGTGGTCGGCGACGACGCACCCATGCCGCCGGTGTTCGGCCCGATGTCACCGTCGCCGAGGCGCTTGTGATCGCGCGCCGGCGGCAGCGCCACGACGGTCTCGCCATCGACCAGCGCCTGCAGTGATGCCTCTTCCCCCTCGAGGACCTCTTCGAACACGACGCGCCCACCGCTGGTCGGCGGCGTGCCGAGCGCCGTGCGCGCCTCTTCGATGGTCTTGCAGATCGTCACGCCCTTGCCCGCCGCCAGGCCGTCCGCTTTGACGACCAGCGGCGCCGCCCACTTGTTGCGGTCGAGCGCGTTGCGCGCGTTCTCCGGCGTGGTGAACGTCTCCCAGCGCGGACCGGGGATCCCGGCCTCGGTCATCAGCTCCTTCGCGAACGTCTTGCTCCATTCGATCTTCGCGGCTTCCTTCGATGGCGCGACGACCGCCACGCTCGCGCGCCGAACGTGATCGCCGATGCCTTCCGCGACCATCTCGTCGGGGCCGACGATCGCGAGGTCGATCGCCGACGCCGCGAGGTGCTGCTGCAGCCGAGCGATGTCGCGCGGCTGGAAATCGATCACCCGCGCGAACAGCGACAGACCGCCGTTGCCTGGGACGACGTCGATGGTCGCCACGCTGTCGCAGCGCGCCAGCCGCCAGGCGATCGCGTATTCGCGCCCGCCGCCGCCGAGCACCAGGCAGTTGAGACCCGGCGCGCCAAGCGCTCGCCCGGGGCTGCGCTGCTTGCGCTGCTCAGCGATGACCTGCTGCACCTTCTCGCCGCGCTGGAAGTAGTCCCGTATCCCCTTCACATCACTCCCACTCGATCGTGGCCGGCGGCTTCGACGAGATGTCGTACACGACGCGGTTCACCGCCGCGATCTCGTTCACGATGCGCGCCGATGCGCGCGCCAGCACGTCGTACGGCAGGCGCGCCCAGTCGGCGGTCATGAAGTCCTCGGTCGTCACCGCCCGCAGCGC
>DATKCP010000080.1:0-5937 GCA_035513115.1 Candidatus Limnocylindria bacterium
TGCTGTAGGCACCCTTCCCGGCGATGCGGAAGATGATCTCCTTGAAGCCGCCCTTCTCCGAGTCGCTCTGCGAGAGGACCTCGGCCTTCCAGCGACGCCGCTCGGCATGGCGCGCATACATCCGGTAGAGATCCGCCGCGAAGAGCGCGGCCTCTTCCCCGCCCTCACCGGCGCGGACCTCGACGATGACGTTCTTCTCATCGAGGGGATCGCGTGGCACCAGCTGCGATCGAAGCTTCACCAGCATCTCCTCGAGCTGCCCGGCTGCGGTCGCGAGGTCCTCGCGCGCGATGTCGCGCAGGTCGCTGTCGTCCGAGTCGACGAGCTGCCGAGCTTCCTCGAGGCGCCTCTCGGCGTCACGCAGTGCCCGGACCGTGTCCACGACCGGCGTCAGCTGCGCGAGCTCCTGTCCGACCTCGCGGATGCGCTCGTGGCTGCCGGTCGTCTCGGGGTCGGCCATCAGGCGGCTGAGCTCGTCGTAGCGCGCCTCGACCTTCGCCAGTCGGCGGCGCAGCCCCGGAGTGAGCGGATCGCTCAAGGCCGGCTCGGTTCAGCCGGTGACGCGGCCGCAGCCTCAGCGTCCCCGGCGAGAGCCTCCTGAAGCGAGGCGACCGCGACGTCGATCATGCCCGGCTCGGGTCGCCGGGTCGTGATCCGCTGCAGCAGGAGGCCGGGGGCGACGAGGAGGCGCATCACCGGATTGGTCTCGTGCGCCGCGCCGAAGCGCAGGATCTCGTACGAGATCGACCCGACCGGAACGATCAGCAACAGGCGAGCGACGAGATCCACGAAGATGTTCGTCCGCGGCAGGAACGCGAAGAGCGCGATCGACACCACGACGACGAAGAGCAGGAATGCCGTCCCGCAGCGGGGATGCGCGGTCGGATACGGCTCGATGCGCGCAGCGACGAGCTCCGTGCCGTGCTCGAAGGCGTGGATCGTCATGTGCTCCGCACCGTGGTACATGAACACGCGGCGGATGTCCGGCATGAAGGAGATCGCGACGAGATAGCCGAGGAACAGCACCATCCGCAGCGCACCCTCCGCGATGTTCAGCACGAGCGATGACTCCACGAGCTGATGCGCGGCCTGCGTCGCGAAGTACGGGATGCCCACGAAGAACGCCAGCGCGACGAGGAGCACGACCCCGAAGACCACGGCGTTGCCGCCGCTGCTGATGGAGCCCTCGCCCTCCTCCAGCTGGAGATCGGCGGACTTCATGAGCATCCGCATGCCGATGGCGAGCGACTCCCAGAGGACGATGAGCCCGCGCACGAACGGCGCGCGCGCGATGCGCGATCCGAGCAGCGCCGAGCGCAGCGGCTCGCGATACCGGTAGATCTCGCCACCCGGTAGGCGGCACGCGAGCCCGATCGTGCGCCGGCCGCGGATCATCACGCCCTCGATGACGGCCTGGCCGCCATATGCGGTCGGTGGGTTCACGTGGCGCTCGCCCGGGCCGGAGCGGTCGCGCCGCGTCGCGGCACCTCGTGGCAAGCGCGGCAACGCGCCTCGTACGCCTCCTTCGTGCCGATCACGATGATCGGCTCGTCGTAGAAAGCCGGCACCCCGTCGACGATGCGCTGCGTCCGCGTCGCGGCCTCGCCGCAGACGACGCAGATCGCCTCGAGCTTGTCGACCTTCTCCGCCAGCGCGAGGAGCGTCGGCACGGGGCCGAACGGCTCGCCGCGGAAATCGAGGTCGAGGCCCGCGCAGATGACGCGGTGGCCGCTCGCGATCAGCTTGCGCACCACACCCACGATCGCGTGATCGAAGAACTGGACCTCGTCGATGCCGACGACGGTGGTGTCCCCCGACATGAGCTGCAGTATCTCCTCGCCGACGAGCACCGGACGCGCCTGGAACGAGTCGCCGTCATGAGAGTGGACGAGCTCGCTGTTGAAGCGAACGTCGACGGCAGGCTTGAACACCTGCACCGCGCGGCGCGCGATGACCGCGCGTCTCACACGGCGGATGAGCTCCTCGCTCTTTCCGCTGAACATCGAGCCGACGATGACCTCGAGCCCGGCATGGCTCGAGGTACTCACCGGCGCCAGCTAACGGCCCGGAGCGGCCTCCGCCTTCGCGGCCGGCTGCTCCGCCTGCTTGGTCCCGTATCGCTTGTTGAAGCGATCGACGCGACCCTGGATGTCCAGGATGTGCTGCTTGCCCGTGAAGAACGGGTGGCACTTCGCGCAGACCTCGACGTGAAGCTCGGGCTTGATCGACCCGGTCATGAACGAGTTGCCACACGCGCAGATGATCTTCGCGTCGACGTACTTGGGGTGGATCTTTTCCTTCATCGGGTCCTTCTCTCTATGCCGCCGGGATGACGTTGACTTTGCGCCGGTCGTCGCGCGCGGGCGTGTACTTGACCTCGCCGGCGACGAGAGCGAAGAGCGTGTGGTCCTTGCCGACACCGACGTTCTGGCCCGGCAGGAGGCGCGTGCCGCGCTGGCGCACGAGCACCGTCCCCGCTTCAACAAGCGAGCCAGCGAATTCCTTCACGCCCAGCCGCTGGCCGGCGGAGTCGCGACCGTTCCGGGTGGAGCCTGCGCCCTTTTTGTGTGCCATTTCTTACGC
The DNA here is from genome assembly GCA_035513115.1 of Candidatus Limnocylindria bacterium. Taxonomy (GTDB): domain Bacteria; phylum Chloroflexota; class Limnocylindria; order P2-11E; family P2-11E; genus CF-39. The sequence continues at coordinate 2,584 of DATKCP010000080.1, forward strand.
CTCGATCTTCGTGATACGGAGGGTCGTCTCCGACTGGCGATGGCCGCGACCGCGACGCTGGCGGGTCTTGTTCTTGTACCGGAGGACCTGGATCTTCGGACCCTTGCCGTGCGCGACGATCTCCGCCGTCACCTTGGCCCCGCCCAGCGCCGGCTGGCCGGCCTTCACGTCGTCGCCGTCCGCGATGACGAGGATGTCGCCGAGCGTGACGGTCTCACCGACCTTGCCGGCGAGGCTGTCGACGCTGACGAGGGCTCCCTCTTCTACGCGGTACTGCTTACCGCCGCTGCGGACGATGGCGTACATCGGAAACTGGACCATCCGGACAGAAAAAGTCGTCGCGCCCGTGCGCGACGTATGAAAAGTATAGCCGGACGGACCAGGGGCGCCGAGTGCTGGGCCTACCGCGCGCGCGAGTCGAGCGCCACGACCTGGATGTTCTCGGGGAGCGAGCTTCGCGTGACCGAGAGCTTCGGCACCGGCGTCAGCTCCTTCACGCCGAGCTCGTGCAGGAGACGCTCGTAAGGCGTGTCCTTCAGAACGTCGGGGTCGTAGGACATCGGAACGACGACCTTGGGCTCGAGCTGGTGGATGATCTCCGCCGCCTTCGCGGCGGAGAGGTTGGTATCCGCGCCGGAGATCGGCACGAGCACGATGTCGACGTCGCCGAGCCGCTCGAGGTCGGCGGCCGGCAACGGATGGCCCAGATCTCCGAGATGGCAGATGACCAGGTCGTCGAGGCGTATCGCGAACACCGTGTTGCGGCCGCGCGCGGCGCCCTTGTCCTCGTCGTGGAACGTGCCGATGCCGGTGACGAGCACCTCGTGGACCTCGAACTCACCGGGTCCGCGCAGGACGACCGGCTCCCCCGCGACCGACTTCAGGCTGGAGTGGCCCGGATGGTCGTGGGAGATCGTGACGAGGCCGGCCTCCGTGCGCGGGATGGCGTGCCCGGACCCGGGGTCGGGGGGATCGGTCAGGACGACGCCTTCGCGGCCGCGCATGCGGAAGCAAGCGTGTCCCAACCAAGTTAGGTCCATCGGGGGCACCACAATACGCGAAACACCCCGAGAGGCCCTCGGGTAAGCGGGTCAGGAAGGGGGCCCCGGGCGCCCTCGGAGGCCCTCGGCTGATGCGCACCGATCAAGAGGTCGTACAGCGATGCCTCGCCGGTGACGCCGATGCCTACGCGACCCTCGTCGAACGCTACGGAGGACGGGTGTACAACATCGCGCTGCGCATCACGAGCGACCCCGACGCGGCTTCCGACTGTGCCCAGGAGGCGTTCATCCGCGCCTACAAGGCGCTTCACCAGTACGACCCCGCCCAGCCGTTCGGCCCGTGGATCTTCCGCATCGCCACCAACGCGAGCCTCAACCACGTGCAGCGCTGGCACGCCCACCAGACGCCGGTGCAGGAGCTGCCCGAATCGCCCGCGCCCGAGGAGTCGGGACCGGAGGCGTCGGCGCTCCGGCGCGAGGCGGTGTCCGAGGTGCTCGCGGCGATGGCGGAGCTCCCGCCCCCGTACCGCGCGGCCCTCGCGCTGCGTCACATGCAGCAGCTGTCCTATCAAGAGGTGGCCGACACTCTGGGCATCCCCCTGGGCACCGTGAAGACCCATCTGCACCGGGCGCGCGCGGCGCTCAAGACGCGCCTCGACGCGCGAAAGAGGGAGGCGCAGGCATGAGCGAGCCGCGTGCTCTGTTCGACCTCGAGCCGGAGGAGCGCGACCTGCACTCCGCCCTGTCCGCGGTACCGCCGCAGGCGCCGCCGATCGGCTTTCGCGACGCCGTGATGCGCCGCGTCGTCGAGCGGCGCGTCAGCTGGGAGCTGCTCGTGGCCGCCCTGCTCGCGCTGCCAAGCCTCGCCTTCCTCGCACGCCAGATAGCCGAAAGCGGCGGGGACTTCACCGCCGCACTCGCGAACGTGCTTGCCGCCGCGTCCGGCGACACCGCGGGCGCCGCGTTCTTCATCGATGGCCTTACCGTGCTCGCGGTCGCGCTGGTCGGCGTCGGCTGCGTCGTCGCGGCTCACGCTCTCATCGCCACCACGCCGGGTCGCCACCGGCTGGCACGATGACGCGACGCGACGTCGCGATCGTCCTCGGCACGCTCGCCGCGGCCATCGGCTTGTCGGCGATCCTGTTCGTCGGTGCTGCCGCGACGTCGCCGACCGGCGCGGTGGAGGCACCGTCGCGGCCGCGCGTGTTCTTCGACCAGCGCAACACGCTGCCGGCGGCGCGCACGATCGCGGATGCGCAGCGGCGCCTCCCGGCTCCGCTCGCCGCGATGGTGCCCCTCCAGCGCGGGATCTCGGACGGCGCGCGCGACGCGGCGGGACTGCTCCTCACGCTGCTGCTCACCGCCTCGACTCTGGTGCTCGCGAACGATCACGTCGTCGCCGTGTATCGCGCGTCGCTCGGCGGCTGGCGCTCACAGGCCCGCGTGCTCGCCGCGGGATTCGTCGTCCTCGGCCTGGCGATCTCGACGGCGGCGCTCGCGTGGGTGGTGTACCTGAACTTCGTGACCAGCGCGCTGCGCGAGACGCCGTTCGGCGCCCCCGCGGCGCTGCAGGTCGGCCTCACCGCGTTCGCGGTGGTGTGCGTCTTCGCGCTTCTCGCCCTGCTCGTGGGCTTCGCGGCGACCGCGTGGCGGCTCGGTGACGCCCTGCTGCGCACGCGCGCGCTGTCGCGCTTCCAGACGCAGATCCCTGCGCCGGTGGTGGCGCTCGCCGGCGCGACGATCCTGTTCGCCCTCTGGCAGATCCCCGCGCTCGGTGCCGTGGCGCTGGCCGTGGTCGTCGCCTACGCGCTGGGCGCGGTCGTGACCGCGCGTCTCATCAAGGAAGAGGTGACCGTATGACCGCCGCCAGCATGAACGTGAATGTGGTGAGAGGCATGGTCTCGACCTGGCCGGGTCGCATCCTCGTGATAACGCTGGCAGCGGTGCTCGTCGGCGGTGCGGTCGTCATCGTGCGCGGCAACGGCGGCACCGCGGCCGTGACATACCGCACGGCCGAGGCATCGAAGGCGAGCATCGCGCAGACCGTGGCGATCTCGGGATCGGTCAATCCGTCCGGCCAGGCGCGCCTCAACTTCCGCAGCAACGGTCGTCTCAGCGCGATCCTCGTCGTCGTCGGCCAGCAGGTCACCGCCGGCCAGGAGCTCGCGCGCATCGAGGCGACGGATCTCGAGAACTCGCTCGCGAGCGCGCAGAACAGCCTCGCGAGCGCGCAGTCGAACCTGCAGCGCCAGAACCAGTCGTACGCAGACTCGGCGCGCAGCCTCGAGAACGCTCGCAAGACCGCGAACACGGACGTGGCGAACGCGCAGGCCGCTCTCGCGAAGATGAAGTC
>DATKCP010000081.1:0-3646 GCA_035513115.1 Candidatus Limnocylindria bacterium
TTCTCGTGTTCCAGCCGATCATCGTCGTCGTCCCGGTCGCCCTCCTTATTGGGATGGGCCGAGCGACGCTGGGAGGCGAAAGGACCTAGCCGCACCGAACAAGCGAAGAACCCGAAAGCCTCCCAGACAGGGAGGCTTTTCTTGTTAAGGGGGAAGTACGAGCGACGCGCGGTACCTCGCGATCGCGTTCGCGAGCCGCCACTCGGGGGCGGCGGCGAAGCTGCGCGTCGCCGTTGTGGCCGCCGTGCCCGCGGACGCACGCGTTGTCCGCACCGCCGGCGGATTCGTCACAGCGGTCATCACGGCGGCCATGCCCGTCGACGCGCGCGGCGAGGGGGAGCGGCTGCGCGCGCGCGTGGCGGCCGATGTCTCGGACAGCGCGCTTTCCGCGGGCGTCGCGGGTCCGAAGCCGGGCTCGTCGGGCGCTCACTTCGCGCTCGTGCAGGCGGAGCAGGCGCTTGCGCTCGGACGCACGACCGACGGTGACGGGCGCACGACGCACTTCGACGACCTCGGTCCGTACTGCTTCGTGCTCGGCCAGCCCGCGAGCGAGATCCGCGCGTTCTCCGATCGGATCCTCGGACCTCTCGGCGCCGACGAGCGGAACGCCGACCTGGTGCAGACGCTCGACGCGTATCTGCGCCTCCAGGGCAGCGTGAACGGCGTCGCGCGCGAGCTGTACCTGCATCGCAACACCGTCCGTCACCGCCTGCGCCGCATCGCGAAGCTGACCGGCGCCGACCTCACCGATGCCGATTCGCTACTCGCGCTGCGTCTCGCGATCCTCGGACGTCAGGCGCTGGTGAGGCTGGCCTCCTAGTGCGTGATGCACAAAGGCCCTGCTCGGGGGTTGACCGTCGCATGGCGTGGCCCGAACACTGGCCCGACATGCAGTTCGCCCGCTTCATCCTTTCGCTTATCGGCATCGTCCTCGTCGAGAGGACGTACGTCCGTTCGGGAGGGTAGCGGCTCACACCTCGCACCAAGCGCAAGCACAAAGGCCTCCCGAAAAAGGGAGGCCTTCTTCATTTCGGTGAAGAAAGGGGAGAGACGACCATGGCGGTGACCGTCGAGCGCCAGCAACGCGAACGCGCGACACCGTGGCTGGAGACGAGCGGCAATCAGGTGCTCATCGACGTCCTGCGCTCCTGGGGCGTCACCTTCTTCGCCGGCGTGAACGGCGGCGGGGTCGTGCACGTCGCCAAGCATCTCGAGCCGTACGACGATCTCGCGCAGTCCCGCGACGGCGTCTCCCGGATGCTGACGATGGGCGAGTACGTCGCCGGCTTCGCGCCGCTCGGGCACTGGTACGCGACGGGCCGCATCGCGGGCTGCGTCACCACGACCGGCGCCGCGACGAAGCTCGGCGGAAGCGGGATGACCGACGCGAAGCTGCACAACATCCCGGCCGTCTACCTCATCGCGCTGAACTCGACGATGTCGATCGGCAACGCGCCCCTGCAGGACGTCTCCGAGCATGGCATGAACGTCGTCCCGCAGCTCGAGGCCGAGCTCGGTGAGGGATGCGTCGTCATCGACAGCGTGCACTCGCTCGAGGACGGTCTACGCCAGGCGCAGCGGGTGCTCAAGCGCTCGAAGCCCGTCGCCATCGCGTTCCATCCCGACGTGCTGTCCCGTCCGGGCGACGCGTCGGTCCCGTGGACGTCAAAGCCGCGAACGTTCGCGGCACGGGATGTGTCCGACTTCCTCGAGGAATTCCCGCGTGTCGCTCGCGGGAAGCGCGTGCTCATCTACGTCGGTGGCGAGGCCGCGTTCGCCCCGGGCATCCGCGAGCTCACGACGCGTCTCTCGGAGCTCCTGCACGCACCCACCGTGTGGTCGGTGAACGGGGCGAACGCGGTCTCGCCGGCGAACCGCTGGGGTTTCGGGTACATCTCGTTCGGCGGCAACGACGTCGCGATGGACCTCTGGAAGGGCGTGACGGAGAACGACGTCGTCATCACGCTCGGCTTCGACGCGGGTGAGTACTCGCTCAATCTGGGAAAGATCCACGCCGGCCAGGTGTGGCACTTCACCGATCTGCGCGACGCGTACGGCCACAAGCAGGGAGAGTTCCGTCACCGCGTCGCGAACGAGTACCGCCTGGTGCGCGGCGACATCGGTTTCGTGCTCGAGGAGATCCTGAAGCGCCTGCCGTCGGCGCTGGGCGCGCGGCCCGGGGTCGTGCCGGCGCCCGATTCGCTGAACCGCCGCGAGATCGCGCGCGAGACACGCCCCGGCACCGTGGACGCGATGGAGTTCTACGGTCGCCTGCACGCGGCGTGGCGTCCGAACTCGATCGGCTTCGACGACGTCTGCACCGCATACAAGGACCGGCAGTACGTCGCGCAGCGGCCCAGCGAGAACATCCGGTTCTTCACGACGCACGACGGCTCCGCGATGGGCGGCGCCTTCGGGCTCGGTGTCGGCGCCAAGGCCGGCGACCCGTCCCTGCACACCTTCGTCTTCACCGGTGACGGATGCTGGCGGCTCTTCGGCGGCGCGCTCGCCGACGCGGCGAACATGGATCTGCGCGTCTTCGTCGTGAACAACGGCGTGTACGGGATCGTCGACAAGGGCCTCGAGGTGATCATCCCCGACGTCCCGAAGCGCCAGTACCACTCAAAGCTCCCGCAGATCGACTTCGTGAAGGCGGCCGAGGCGCACGGCTGGGACGGCGTGCGTGTCTCGCCCGATCTCTCGAACCTGAGCGACATCGTCGACGCGTGCTACGAGCGCAAGGGCCGCTCGATGCTCGTCGAGGTGCCGATCGATGCCGACCAGATGCTCGGCCTCAACCCGCGCCTGGGCAACCTGACGACCAAGACCTATCTCTAAGAGGAGGACGACGATGGCCATCGTGTACTACGACAAGGACGCCGACCCCGGGGCGCTGCGCGGCAAGACCATCGCCGTCATCGGGTACGGCAGTCAGGGCCACGCGCACGCGCAGAACCTCCGGGACAGCGGGTTCGACGTGGTCGTCGGCCTGCAGGCCGGCAGCAGAAGCTGGGCGAAGGCCGAGCAGGACGGCTTCACCGTGCGCGAGACGGCTGACGCCGCGCGCAACGCCGAGGTCGTCGCGCTGCTCGTTCCGGATCAGCACCACCGTGAGGCGTACGCGCGCGTGGCGCCGTTCATGGGCAAGGGCCGCACGCTGCTCGTCGCGCACGCGTTCTCGGTGCACTTCGGCGAGGTGAAGCCGCATGCCGAGGCGGACGTCGTGATGGTCGCCCCCAAGGCGCCCGGCCACCGCATGCGCGAGGTGTTCAAGGAGGGCAAGGGCGTACCGGCGCTCCTCGCCGTCTACCAGGACGTGTCCGGGAAGGCGGAGCAGACCGCGCTCGCCTACGCGCAGGCCGTCGGCGCGACGCGTGCCGGCGTGATCAAGACGACGTTCGGCGAAGAGGTCGAGACCGACTGGTTCGGCGAGCAGGTCATCCTCTGCGGCGGTATCAGCGAGCTCATGAAGGCCAGCTTCGACACGCTCGTCGATGCCGGCTATCAGCCCGAGGTCGCGTACTTCGAGTGCGTGAACGAGATGAAGCTCATCGTCGACCTCATCTACGAGGGCGGTCTCTCGTACATGCGCTACTCGGTGTCCGACACCGCCGAGTACGGCGACTACACCGTCGGGCCGAGGATC
>DATKCP010000082.1:0-9372 GCA_035513115.1 Candidatus Limnocylindria bacterium
CCGTCCGCGGGCGCGCCGATCGCGAGCGACTTCGCGAGCGTCTCGGGCCGGCGCACCGGCGCGACCGGCCGCCAGTTGTCGAGCACCGCGTCCGACACCGGCGCGCATCCGGCGGGTTGCGCGGCATGGATGTGCAGGTGCGACTCCGGAACGAGGCCGGTCGCACGGAGCTGATCCGCCGCGGTGGCCTGGCGCGTGAGGAGCGCACCGGAACCTACGGGCACGACGATGTGATGCGGGAGCGTCCAACCGAGCTGCTCGGCGCACTCGAAGAGGACGGTCTTGCTGCCCTCCGCGTAGTACGGACGCAGGGTGAAGTTCACGAAGCCCCATCCGTATTCGTCGGCAAGCCGGCCGCAGAGGCGATTCACGGCGTCGTAGGGACCACGCACCCGAACGACCGTCGCGCCGTACGCGGCCGCGCTCGCGATCTTCCCGGACCCGACGTCCTCCGGCACGAACACGAAGGCGCGCAGGCCGTTGCGGGCGGCTGCGGCGGCGACGGCGCCGGCGAGATTTCCGGTCGATGCGCACGCGATCGTGTCCAGGCCGAGCTCGAGCGCACGCGCGAGGGCGATCGCCACGGGGCGATCCTTGAACGACAGCGTCGGGTTGCGCGTGTCGTCCTTCAGGTACAGCCGCTCGATGCCGAGCGCCGCGCCCAGACGGTGCGCCTCGATCAGCGGCGTCCAGCCGACCGGCCAGTGCGTCGCGGGCGCCGGGACCGGGAGGAGCGGCGCGTAACGCCAGAGCGACGTCGGTCCACGCTCGATGCCGGCGCGCAGGGTCTCCGCGTCGAAGCTGCCGAGGTCGTACTCCGGCTCGACCGGGCCGAGGCACTCGCCGCATACGTAACGCTCGTCGGCCGGTTGCAGTGCCGCGCAAGCGCGACAGCGCAGTCCGCGCAGTGCGCTGATCTCCCGAAGCGTCGTCGCCATGTCGTTTACCTCCTGAAAATCGAAAAGGCCTCCCGAACGGGAGGCCTCGAAATACCGACGGAGCGCGCTCGACCGGGTCGGCTCAGCCTCCCAAACGCATAGCAGGCCCCGCCAGGGGGGCCATCGGCATGGACATGGAGATCCGCTGAGCCATCGTGCGAGGACCGTAGCGACGAGCGCACACCCGCGTCAACCGCGGCGGCCGGCGTCGGGCAGGTTGCACATGTCCGTACACTGACGTTCTTCAAAAGGGGAGGGCGCATCACGTGAGCTTTCAGGACAAGACGCTGACCTGCCGCGACTGCGGCCAAGAGTTCATCTGGACGGCCGGCGAGCAAGAGTTCTATGCCTCGCGCGGACTGCAGAACGCGCCGAGCCGCTGTCCGACCGATCGAGCGGCACGCCGCGCTGGCGGCGGGGGCGGTGGTGGTGGGGGCGGCTACGGCGGTGGCGGCGCCCGCGAGATGTTCAGCGCGACATGCAGCAACTGCGGCAAGGAAGCGCGCGTCCCGTTTCAGCCGCGCGGCGACAAGCCGGTGTACTGCTCGGACTGCTTCGAGCAGAAGCGGCCGCCGAGGAACGCGTACTAACCGGAGCCTTTGGCGGCGGCCCGCGCCGAATCCGCATAGTCCAGAAAGTCGATGTCGCCCGGAGAACGACCCAGCTGCGTGAGCAGCTGCGCTGATTCCGCGCGGTGCTGCTGGCTGTGCGTGACCATGTGCAACAGGTAGTACCAGAGCGGGAACTTGGCCCTGGGGTTCTCGGGTATCCGCGCGAGCGCATCATCCTCGAGGCTCGCGACCCACGCGCGCATCTCCGCCTCATCGCGCTTCCAATGATCCGCGAGCGCGGCGACGCTACGGTAATCCGAGAGGAGAAGTGCCTTCTCCCACTCTTGCTCTGGACGCCCCTGTAACCGCAGGCGCCAGCTGCACTCGGTGTCGAGCGCATGCACGAGCGTCGCGCGTAGATCGCGTCCCGCGATCACCGACGGCAGAGTGAACTGAGCATCCGTGAGCCGCGCGGCGGTCGTGAGGATGCGCTGATTCGCCCAGTACGTGTAGTCGAAGAGCGTGACGATCTCTCGCTGGCGCATGAGCCGATCCTATCCGGCATCTAGCATGGTCCGATCGAGACGATCTGGCGCCCCACCGCGGAGACGGTCGCCCGTGCGAACATCACGCGCTATCTCGAGTGGCTCGCGCGCGAGCGCGGTCTCAGATTCACGACGTATCAGGAGCTCTGGGGCTGGTCGGTGACAGATCTCGACGCGTTCTGGGCCTCGATCTGGGAATTCTTCAGGGTCCGATCGAGTCGACGCCACGAGCGCGTCCTCGCGCGCGACACGATGCCCGGCGCGACATGGTTCCCGGGCGCCGAGCTGAGCTACGCCGAGCACGGGCTCGCGCGGCGCGACGACCATCCCGCGCTCATCGCGCGCTCCGAGACGCGCGGGCTCGAGCACACGACGACCGTCACCTACGCCGAGCTCGCGCGACAGGTCGCCGCGGTCCGCGCGGGACTGCTCCGTCTTGGCGTCGGGCGCGGCGATCGGGTCGTCGCGTATCTTCCGAACATCCCCGAGACCGTCGTCGCGCTGCTCGCGACGTCCAGCCTCGGCGCGACCTGGTCCAGCTGCTCGCCGGACTTCGGCCTGCGCGCGGTGGTCGACCGCTTCGGCCAGCTCGATCCCAAGGTGCTGCTCGCCGTCGACGGTTACCGCTACGGTGGCAGCGACTTCGACCGCACGCGTGAGGTCGCGGAGATCGAGCGTCAGCTGCCGACCCTCGAGGCGACGGTCGTGCTTCCGTACCTGCGTCCGGAGGCCGCGCCGGAGCGGACAGACACGCGGCTGTCCTGGGCGGACCTCACCGCCGCGACGGCACCGCTCGAGTTCGCGCAGCTCCCGTTCGAGCATCCGCTCTGGGTCCTGTACACCTCGGGCACCACCGGCTTGCCGAAAGGCCTCGTGCACGGTCAGGGCGGGATCCTGCTCGAGCACCTCAAGTCACTCGCGCTGCATCAGGACCTCGGCGAGAGCGACCGCTTCTTCTGGTTCACGACGACCGGTTGGATGATGTGGAACTACATGCTCGGCGTGCTGCCGCTCGGCGGCACGGCGGTCCTGTTCGACGGGAGCCCGGCGTATCCGGACATGGGCACGCTCTGGCGCTTCGCCGCGGACGCCGGCGTCACGTACTTCGGAACGTCGGCGGCGTTCATCCAGGCCTGCATGAAGGCCGGCGTCGCACCCGGGCGCAGCGGCGACCTGAGCCGCGTGCGCGCGGTCGGATCGACCGGCGCGCCGCTGCCGCCCGCGGGCTTCACCTGGATCGTGGACGCGCTCGGACGATCCGTACCCGTGGGCAGCGTGAGCGGCGGCACCGATGTCTGCACCGCCTTCCTCCAGTCGTGCCCGCTCCTCCCGGTGCGAGCCGGCGAGCTGCAGTGCGCGGCGCTCGGCGCGAAGATCGAGGCGTACTCGGCCGAGGGCCGATCCGTCGTCGGCGAGGTCGGCGAGCTGGTCATCACCCGACCGCTGCCCTCGATGCCGCTGTTCCTCTGGAATGACCCGGAAGGAGCGCGATATCGGGAGAGCTACTTCGACGTGTTCCCGGGGGTCTGGCGTCACGGTGACTGGATCCGCTTCAACGCCGACGGCTCGTCGGTGATCTACGGACGCTCCGACGCGACGCTCAATCGCGGCGGCGTGCGTATGGGCACGAGCGACTTCTACCGGATCGTCGAGGCGCTCGCCGAGATACAGGACAGCCTGGTCGTCGAGGTCGGAGGCGACAACGCGGAGCTCGTGCTGTTCGTCGTCCTCGCTCCGGGGGCGACGCTCGACGACGGACTCCGGCGATCGATCAATGAGATCCTGCGGCGCGAGCTGTCGCCCCGACACGCCCCCGATCGCATCCTCGCCGTGACGGAGATCCCGAAGACGCTCAACGGCAAGAAGCTGGAGATCCCGGTCAAGCGCCTGCTCATGGGCCAGCCGCTTTCTGGCGCGGTCAGCGAGGGCGCGGTCGCGAATCCCGCGAGCCTCGGCGCCGTCGTCGAGGCGTATCGGGAGGCGACGGCCGCACGCAGCTAGCTCGCGATGCGGTCCAGCGCGTGCCGGCCGAGGAGCGCGAGCTGCAGCGCGAGGCGATCGTCCGCGCTGCTGAGCTTCGCGCCGGTGAGCTGACCGATGCGGCGTAGCCGCTGGCGCACCGTGTTGCGGTGCAGGTACAGCTCGCGCGCGACGCCGTTCACGCTGCCGTGCAGCTTCAGGTACGCCTCGAGCGTCCGGACGAGATCGGTGTAGCGCTCGTCGTCGGCGAGCGGTCCGAGCACGCGCTCGGCGAACGCTTCGATGTCACTCTCCGGCTGGCCCAGCACGAAGCGGTACGGACCGAGGTCATCGAAGTGTGTGGTCTTTGCCTTACCGCCGTTGGTACGCGCGAGCGAGACGGCCTGCTGCGCTTGAAGCAGGGCCAGATGCGCTCCGGTCGCGCCGCGCTTCGGACCCGACACGGCGACCGACAGCTCGGCATCCTCCGCCTCCATCGAGACGCGACGGCGCAGCCGCTCCCCCTCGCCGCGCGCGTCGACGTCCTCATCGACCTCGAAGACCGCCGCGACCACGTCGGACCGTGTGCGCACGACCTTCGCGTCGGGTGGAGCGGCCGCGGTCACCGCGGTCCGCAGGTGCCCGTTGGCGCTGCGGCTCGAGAACGCGATCGCGAGATATGTCGTGTTGCTCATCTCGTCTACCTCCCTGGAAAACGAAAGGCCCCCCGTGTGGGAGGCCTGCAGTGGATCGCTGAGAACGGGTATGCGAGCTAGCTGCCGCCTCCCAAACCGTGATCGCCCATCGCACAGACGCAGGTGCAATGGGCCTCGGGCATGGCCATGGCGCAGCGGCGATAGATCATCTGCGTTGAAACTAGTGGCCCATCTGCGTCACGTCAACGGTTCTGCGAGGATTGCCGGGTCCCATGAGCTCCTCTTTCCGGCTCGCCGTCATCGGCGGCGACGGCATCGGCCCCGAGGTCACCCGCGCGGCGCTCCGCGTCCTGGACGCGGCCGAGCGCCGCTTCGGCTTCTCCACGACGCGCGAGGAACTCGGGTGGTCGTCGGCGCGTTACGTAGAGTCGGCCGGCCGCATCACGCCCGAGGACATCGACGCCTTGCGCGCGTTCGACGCCATCCTGTTCGGGGCGATCGGCGATCCGCGCGCCCCGCGCGGTGTCGTCGAGCGGGACGTCATCCTGGGCATGCGCCGCCGCCTCGACCTCTACGTGAACCTGCGCCCCATCGTGGCGTACGACGACCGCCTCGTGCCGCTCAAGGACAAGCGCGCGCAGGATATCGACCTCGTCGTCGTGCGCGAGAACACCGAGGACGTGTACGGCCAGACGGGCTGGGTCACCGGCAGCGGTAAGGACGAGGTCGCGGAAGTGCCGATGCGCTTCACGCGCCCGGGGATCGAGCGCGTCGTGCGCTACGCGTTCGAGCTGGCGCGCACGCGCCCCGAGAGGCACCTCACTCTGGTCGACAAGGCGAACGCGATCCCCGTGCAGGAGCTGTGGCGCCGGATCTTCGACGAGATCGGCGAGGAGTTCAAAGACGTCCGGCGCGACGCGATGTACGTCGACGCGGCCTGCATGTGGCTGGTCCTGCGGCCTGAGCAGTTCGACACGATCGTGACCACCAACCTCTTCGGCGACATCCTCACCGACCTTGGCGCGGCGATCTGCGGCGGCCTCGGCGTCGCCGCGTCCGGCAACATCAACCCGGGTCGGGTATCCATGTTCGAACCAGTTCACGGCTCGGCACCCAAGTACGCGGGGAAGGGCGTCGCGAGTCCCGTCGGCGCGATCGGCGCCGTCGCGCTCATGCTCGAGTACCTGGGCGAGAGCGACGCGAGCCGCGCGATCGAAGACGCCGTCCGCCAGGGACTGCGCAGTCAGAGGATCAAGGGCGTGGAGGCCGGCAGCCAGCGGACCGAGGAGGTCGCCAACATCGTCGCGATGGCCGTCGCTGGCTAGATGAGAAAAAACGTCGGCCCAGGATTCTGTTCTGGAGTAGCGGACCTATTCGGGGCGAAACTGTTCGCGTGGAACTGCGGACGTTGAGTCTGCCGCGATGACCGCCCCGGCGGCGCGGAGGAGGCTCTCCGGAACGAGGATCACGAATAGCGCTACGGCGCCGAGCCCTGGTGGCGGGACAAGTGACATCGCCTGCAAGCGCCAGGGAACACCTGCACGCGTCAACTTAGCTGCCACCTCATCGGTCTCGTCGGCCCAACCTTGAACCAGGACAACGTACAACTCTTTGTCATGTCCGGCGTTGGACAGTCGCGCATCGTGCGGTCGATTTGTAGCGGGCGGACGGAGCGTTGCCACGCATTCCTAGCATAGGCTCCGGACCCGGAGGTATGGGTGTGCCGCTGAGCGGTCACGACGATCTAACTCCAACGGCAAGCGAAGTCCTTGGCGTCGCCGAGCACACTGCCGGGTTCAGCACCGGAGCCGGAATGAACAGGGAGGCTCACGTCATCACGAACACGCGGTGCGCTCTGCGCGCGCATTGCCAGGGAGACAGCTTCGATGAACTCTACTTGACTGTCCGAGGCGATCTTCACGATCACCTGGGCTTTGCAGCACGCTCCGTTTCTGCCTACCTTGCCGAAATCTACGTGCGCACATTGTTGCGGGGCGACGCGGTTGCGGACAACTTCTCGAACCCTGGCCTAGACCGGGGCCATCCGGCGCGTCGAGGCGGTTGCAGGTGCCGGCACCGCTCGGCTACTAGCTGAAATGGGGGGAACTGCGCCTGCTGATCGATAAGCTTTCTGAGCTGATTCTGCGCTTCATGATCTGGTTTAGTGAGCAGATGGATCGCCACTGAAAAACACACACTGCCATGGAGCACTCATATTGCCAGCAGGCAGACACGAGGACGCCGCAGCGCTCGGCGACCATGAACCAACGAGGCCTGGCAGACTTGGCTAACTAGGATGCACGTGACATGAATCCCTACGAGACAGTTGCTCTCCTATCTCAATACCTTCTGTTTCACTTCGGTGAGCCGGAGGAGCTGCTGCCCTACGCACGCGGTCCGGTCAGCGGGCTCCACTATCCGGCCCGCTACGTGCGCGAATGCATCGACCGACGGAGATTGCCGGCTCACGCTCGAGCGCTAGATCTTGGCTGCGGTGTCGGCGGCCTGACGTTCGAGCTCGCGCGCATCTGCGATGAGGTTGTCGGCATCGATTTCTCCCGCCGCTTCATCGCGGCTGCCCGTGAGCTTCAGCGTCGAGGGCGCCTCCGTTACGACCGCGTCGACTCGGGCGTGCTGACCACGCCGCGCACAGCGCGCGTGCCGGCCTCGATCGATCGTTCACGCGTGGCCTTTGAGGTCGGCGACGCGACTGCGCTGCGCGACGACATCGACGTGTTCGACGTCGTGATCATGGCCAACCTGCTGGACCGGCTCCGTGAGCCGATGCGGTGCTTGCGCCGACTCGGGAAGATCGTGAAGCCTGGCGGGCAGGTGGTGATCTCGTCGCCTTACACCTGGCTCGAGGACTACACCCCGCGCTCGAATTGGCTCGGCGGCGTCGTCCGGCGGGGGCGTCGTCTCGACACACATGATTCCCTGGTGCGCGCGCTTCGCGGCGACTTCACGCTCGAGCGCCGGATCGACGTGCCGTTCACCATGCGCGACCACGCCCGGAAATTCCAATGGGCCGTCGCCGATGCCACGGTGTGGGTCCGTCGCCCCTGAGGGGCGCTACGCCGGAGGGCTCTTGACGTAGGCGCGGAGCGCCGGCTTGACGGGCCGCAGCATCCAACTCGGCCGCCGCAGTCCATTCGGGCCCGGCCCGGGCCGTGTGAGCGCAAGCCACTCCTTGTAGACAGCGAAGCTCTTCTCGGTGTCGACGGACACGTCGCCATATTGGTCCTGGGGCTGCGCGCGCTCGACGGTGACGAGCTGGTGCCAGCAGTGGCTGCCGCTGACCGGGTCGGGATGCACCGGGAACGTCAAGTTCTGGTGCACGCCGGTCTCGTTCCACCACACCAGTGACGAATCCGGATCGCTGCTCTCCCAAGGGCCGGCGCCCTTGAGCTGCCGCAGCGTCCACCCCTTGCCATCGGTCCGCTCGATCTTCACCAGCGACGACGACCAGCGATCCGTGCCTGTGCCATCCTGCAGCCGCCAGCGGCCCATGTGGTGCGAGCACGCGACGATCCCCGGCCGAATGCCCTCGGTCGGCCACACGCGGTTCACGAAGTAGCCGATCTCCGTGTTGACGCGGACGAGGTCACCCTGCGCGACGCCAAGCGCGCGCGCGTCGTCAGTGTGTATCCACACCGGATTGGTGTGCGAGATCTCGTTCAGCCACTTCGCGTTCCCGCTGCGGGTGTGGATCAGCGTGGGCAGCCGGAAGGTGGGCAGCAGGAGGAACCGGCCGCGCGCGGCGTCGATCTCCGCCAGCGGCACGTGTCCGGCGACGTAGCTCGGAGTCGCGAACTCGGGCCAGCCCCAGTCGCGCAGCGTCGGCGAGTAGAACTCGAGCTTGCCCGACGGCGTCGGGAAGCCCTGGCGCGGCACCCCGTCCTGCACGACGCCGATGACCTGCTTCGCGCGGACGCCGTCGCCGGCCGGCTCGATAAGGACGCCGGGCCCGGGGAAGTACTCCACCGGCTTCAGCACGGCCTCGCCCTCGCCGCGGACCTCAGCCGTCGCGAGCTCGTCGGCACGCAGCGCACGCTCGTGCGATCGATACACCTTCTCGTCGAGCTCGACGACACCGTACTTGCGCATGTAGTCCAGCGGCGCGAGGCCCTCGGCCTTCGCCTTCTCGGGCAGGCCGGGGACGCTGTTCTCGAAGATCCAGCGGTAGTACTCGGTCACGTTCAGCTTCTCGCCAGGCCGGTACGGCGACTCGAACCACTTGCGGATGCCGAGCGCCCCGTCGGGATCGATGCGCCACGAGAGCTCGATCCAGAACTCGTCCTCTTCCCACACCTCGCCGGGGTTCGCCTGCCAGGTGAACTCGACCTTGCGCCCGAGGCGCTCCATCGCCACACGGCGCACGGGCTGGCGGAAGCCGAGCCAGCGCCCGGCGTGCGTCTCATACGACAGGGTGTCGTGGCGTTCCGGCCCGAGGCCCATCGGCAGCACGTAGTCCGCGAGCCAGGTGGTCTCGTTCCAGACGGGCGTGAGCGAGGCGTGCAGCGCGATCTTGGCCTCGTCGCGCAGGGCCTCGATCCACGAGAAGCCGTCCGGATTGGTCCACACCGGGTTGTAGACGCGCGTGAAGTACACGTCGAGCTTGCCGCGCCCTTCCTTGAGGAAGTGCGGCAGCAGGAAGCTCATCTCGTTGTGGGCGAGCGGGTACTCGTCCGGCCAGAGCAGCTCGTTCCACACGGCGCTCGGC
>DATKCP010000083.1:0-12050 GCA_035513115.1 Candidatus Limnocylindria bacterium
TCGAGATCGAGTGCGTCGCCGTCCGCCGCTAGCCGAGGGCGGCCGCTCGCCGCTCCCGCCGGTCGCGACCGGCATCGCGCTCGGCATGTGGATGGCGCTCATGCTCGTTCTGGCGTTCGTCGTCGTGCCGGCGCTCTTCGGCATGTGCGCGCCCCCCGAGCCCACACCGGTCCCGTGACGAACGAAGGGTCGGCGATACGCGTGGTCGGGACCGCGGGCCACGTCGATCACGGCAAGTCGACCCTCCTCACCGCGCTCACGGGCATGGACCCCGACCGGCTGCGCGAGGAGCGCGAGCGCGGCATGACCATCGATCTCGGCTTCGCCTGGGTGCGGCTGCCGGGCGGTGGTGATGTCGGGTTCGTGGACGTGCCCGGTCATCAGGACTTCATCCGCAACATGCTCGCGGGGATCGGCAGCATCGACGCCGTTCTGCTCGTGGTCGCGGCCGACGAGGGCGTGATGCCGCAGACGAGGGAGCACCTCGCGATCCTCGGACTGCTCGGCATCGATCGGGGCGTCATCGCTCTCACGAAGCGCGACCTCGTCGACGACGAGTGGGCCGCCCTGGCGATCACCGACGTGCGCGCCGCGCTGCGCGGCACCGCGCTCGCGGACGCGCCGCTCGTCGAGGTCTCGTCGACCGGACGCCGTGGGCTGGGCGAGCTCCTCACCGCGCTCGAGCGCGTGCTGGGCGACGCGCCGGCGCGCCGCGATGTCGGTCGCGCGCGCCTGCCGGTGGACCGCTCCTTCACGATGTCCGGCTTCGGCACGGTCGTCACCGGAACGCTGCTCGATGGCACGCTCGCGGTGGGCGACGAGATCGCGGCGCTTCCCGGTGACGTACGCGGGCGCGTGCGCGGCCTGCAGACGCATCGTCGGTCGCTCGACGTCGCGCGCCCCGGCAGCCGGGTCGCCGCGAACGTCTCCGGCATCGACAAGAAGGACGTGTCGCGTGGAATGGTCCTCGCGCGGCCGGGTTCGCTGGAGAGGACCAACCTCCTTGCGGTGCGCCTGCGCGTGCTGGCCGGCGCGAGCGCCGCGCTCGAGCACGATGAAGAGGTGAAGGCGCACGTCGGTACCGCCGAAACGATGGCGCGCGTCGCGCTGCTCGAAGGGCCGGCCATCGCCCCGGGCGAGATGGCGTGGGCACAGCTGCGCCTGGCGGATCCGGTGGCGGTCGCCGTCGGCGACCGGCTGGTGATCCGCCGTCCTTCGCCCTCGGAGACGATCGGCGGAGGCGCCATCGCCGACCTCGCGTCCGCGCGCCTGCGTCGCCGCCCGGAGACCGTGGCGGCCCTGGAGCGCCGGACCGCGCCGTCAGCGGCGTCACGCCTGCTCGCGTCTCTCGACGTGCCGCGGACGGCGGCCGAGGCCGCGGAGCGCAGCGGGCTGTCCCCGGACGAGCGCGAGTCCGCAGCGGCCGAGATCGTCGCGGACGGCCGCGCCGTGCCTCTGGGCGACGCGCTCGTGTCACGCGAGGCGTTCGAGGCGCTCGCGACGCACGCCCTGCGTATCTGCGCAAAGGCGCATCGGACGACTCCGCTTCGCGCGGGCGCGCCGCGCGAGGAGGTCCGGTCGGCGCTGGGGCTACCGGCGAAGCGCTTCGCCGCGCTCGTCGAGCGGCTCGTCGGGGAGGAGCGTCTCGCGGCGCGGGGGAGCAGCCTCGCGCTGCCGTCCCACCGTCCCCGCCTGAGCGAGGATCAGGAGCGGCGTTGGCTGAGTGCGCGCGCGGCGCTCGCGGAGGATCCGCTGCAGCCGCCGAGTCCCGCGCGGCTCGAGGCGGACCACGGCCTCGACCGTGAGATCGTCGCGGCGCTCGCCGAGCGTGGCGACGTCGTGCGCATCGGGACCGAGGCGGTCTTCCTGCCCGAGGCGGTGGCGCGTTTCGCGCGCGTCGTCGTGGATGAGCTCGCGAGCAGCGGATCGATCACCGTCGCACGCGCCCGAGACCTCTCGGGGTCGAGCCGCAAACACGTCCTTCCGCTCCTACAATTCCTCGACGATCGCGGCCTGACGCGGCGCCAGGGCGACGATCGCATCCTGGTGCTGGCTCCGGACACGGCTCGCGCGCGCGTCACGTCACTGGCGCATCAAGGGGAGGAAGGTCCATGAAGTTCCGTGCGGTCCGCGCGTCGGCGCTCGGCGCGGCCGACGCGATCATCGTCCCGCTCAGCAGCGACGGCGGCGTGCCCACCGGTCTGCCACGCGCGGTGAAGACCGTCGTGGACCGCGTCGCGAAAGGGCAGGCCGGCGCGGGTCGCGCATATGGCGTGACGGCGCACCACGGCGATCCGATCGTCGTGGTCGTCGGCGCGGGACGCGCTTCGGACCACGACGCGGAGCGCGCGCGCAACATCGCCGCCGCCGGCGTCAAGGCGCTGTGGCGCTCGAACGTGCGAAAGCTCGCGGTCTTCATCGATCCGAGCGGGCTGGGTGAAGAGCGGGCGGTGCAGGCGGCGGTCGAGGGTGTCGTCTACGCGATGTGGCGGCCCGAGGCGTACCGGACGCGCGAAGAGGACCGGCGACTGCCGCCACTGGACAGCGTGCTGCTCGTGACGGCGAAGCCCGCGACGAAGGCCATCGAACGCGGAGAGGCCGTCGGCGATGCGGTGAATCTGCAGCGCCGGCTCGCGAACGAGCCCGCGAACAGGATGACGCCGACGATCCTCGCCAGCGAGGCGCGCGCGGCGGCGAAGGCGGCCGGCCTGCAGTGCGAGGTGCTCGACGTCGACCGCTGCCGCGCGCTCGGCATGGGCAGCTACCTTTCCGTCGCGCAGGGCAGCCACGAGCCGCCCCGCTTCATCGTCATGCGCTACCACGGCCGGCGCGGCACGAACGGCGCGGCACGCGGGCGGCGGAGCTACGACGTCGCGTTCGTGGGAAAGGGCATCACGTTCGACTCGGGCGGGATCTCGATCAAACCCGCGGACAACATGCATCACATGAAGGCGGACATGACCGGCGCGGCCAGCGTCATCGCGGCGCTCGCGGCGATCGGCCGCCTGAAGCCGGAGGTGAACGTGCTGGGCGTCGCGCCGTGCACCGAGAACCTCCCGGGTGGGGGCGCGACCAAGCCCGGCGACGTCTTCACGAGCATGAGCGGCAAGACGGTCGAGGTCATCAACACCGATGCCGAGGGGCGACTCGTGCTCATCGACGGGATCACCTACGCGCAGCGCGAAGGAGCCCGGCGCGTCGTCGACATCGCGACCCTGACCGGTGCGGTGAGCGTCGCGCTGGGCCCCTACTTCATCGGCCTGTTCGGCAAGCCCGACGCCTTCGTCGAGACCGTCCGCGGCGTTGCCGGCGCGGCGGGCGATCGCGTGTGGCCGATGCCGCTCACCGATGAATACAAGGACGAGATCAAGGGCGAGGTCGCCGACATCCGCAACAGCGCCGGCCGCGAGGGCGGCGCGATCAAAGCCGCGGCATTCCTCTGGGCCGCGGTCGAGGACGGAACGGAGTGGGCGCACCTCGACATCGCCGGGGTCGACTGGTCGGACAAGGACCGCGCCTACGCGCCGCGCGGGCCGCAGGGTCCGGCGGTCCGCACGCTCGTGGCCCTCGCCGAGAGCCTCGGTTAGAATAGAACAAATGAGCGAACCGACCACCGGAGGGCTCCGCCCCCCGAGGAACCCCCGCTTCCCCGCGCGCCGCTGGGCGTGACCGAGCAGCTCGCCTTCGGGCTGGGGGAGCCGAAGCCGAACATCCTCGGAGGTCTCACCGACGAGCAGCGCCGCGCGGTGGAGCACGGCGCGGGACCGCTGCTCATCGTGGCCGGCGCCGGGACGGGGAAGACCCATGTCCTGACCGCTCGGATCGTGCATCTCATCGAGTCGCGCGCCGCGAAGCCGCACGAGATCCTCGCCGTCACGTTCACCGAGAAGGCGGCGGCCGCGATGCAGGAGCGCGTCGACCTCAACACTCCCCTCGGGCTGAACGACGCCGCGATCAAGACCTTCCACGGGTTCGGCGACGAGGTGTTCAGGGAGTTCGCGCTCGAGCTCGGCCGCTCGGGAGAGCTGCGCGTCCTCTCGAGCGCGGAGCAGGTCATCTTCGTACGCGAGCATCTCTATGACCTTCCGCTCCGGCGGTACCGGCCCGCCGGCGATCCCCTCGAGTACGTGCGCGCACTGCTCGACCTCTTCGGCCGGGCGCGTGACGAGGATGTGTCGCCCCAGGAGTACCTCGCCCACGCGAAGAGTCTCCGGGAGGCGGTGGGGGAGGGGATCGACGCCGATGTGCGGGCCGACGCTGCCGACGCGCAGGAGGAGCTCGCGGCGGTGTACCGGGCGTACACGGCGCTCAAAGAGCAGAAGGGCGTCATCGACTTCGGCGATCAGATCGCGCTCTGCCTTCGGCTGCTGCGCGATCATCCCGCCGCGGCGCGCCGGCTCCAGAACCGCTACCGCTATGTGCTGGTCGACGAGTTCCAGGACACGAACGACGCGCAGTTCAAGCTGCTGCGGCTCCTCGTCGCGCCGCATCGGAACATCACCGTGGTCGGCGACGACGACCAGTCCATCTTCGCCTGGCGCGGCGCCACGCTCGGCAACTTCGACGCGTTTCGCACGACGTATCCGGACGCGGCGGTCGTGACGCTCGTACAGAACCGCCGCTCCTCGCAGGGCTTGCTGGATGCCGCGTACCGCCTCATCCAGCACAACCCCGAGCGTCTCGAGACCCGGCTCGCGATCGACAAGCGACTGCAGGGCAGGGCCGAGGCGGCCGACGTCGAGGTCGACCACATCCAGAAGGTCAGTGGCGCCGACGAGGCCGAGCAGGTCGCGGACGTGGTCGCCCGGGAGGCGCTCCGACACCAGCGCCGCTACGGCGACTTCGCGATCCTCGTCCGGAACAACAGCGACGCGACGCCCTTCCTGAACGCGCTGGCTCGCCGGCAGATCCCGTCGCACTTCTCCGGGGGAGGGCAGCTCTACGAGCGGCCCGAGATCCGCCTGCTCATCTCATTCCTCTCGGCGGTCGCGCTGCCGTCCGACTCGCGGCACGTCTACAACCTGGCGGTGTCGTCGCTCTATGCGTTCCCCGCGGTGGAGCTCGCGCGAGCCGCGGAAGCGAGCGGACGCCGGCAGCGCCCGCTGCGGGAGGTGTTCGAGGAGGTGGCGCGCGCGGAGTCTGGCTTCTCGGCTGAGGCGACGTCGGCGGCGAAGTCGCTCTGCGATGACCTGGCGAGCTACGCCCAGCGAGCGACGGAGCTCACGACTGCGGAGCTTCTCTACGAGTTCCTCGAGCGGTCCAAGCTGCTCGCCCGCTACCTCGATCCCGACTCCGCGCTCGCGGAGGAGCAGGGGCAGAACGTCGCGAAGTTCTTCCGCCTCGTCCACTCGGCCGCGCGCACGCTGCCCACGGACCGCGCGTCGTTCTTCGTTCCATACCTGGAGCTCCTGCGGGAGGCCGGCGACGATCCCGTTGCCGCCGACTTCGAGGCGTCCACCGAGCGCGTGAACGTGCTCTCGGTCCACAAGGCGAAGGGCCTGGAGTTCCCGGTCGTCTTCCTGGTCCACTGCACCGACGAGCGGATCCCCGGATCGATGCGCCCCGAGGCGCTGCCCCTGCCCGAGGCGCTGGCGAAGTCGCCGCCGCCGTCACGGGAGAACCACATCGCCGAAGAGCGACGCCTCGCGTACGTGGCGATGACGCGCGCGAAGGACACCTTCTATTTCACGAACGCCGTCGACTACGGCGGCACCCGCGCTTTCCGGCCGAGCCGGTTCATCGGCGAGGCGCTCGGCCGCCAGCCGGAACGGATCTCCGCGCGCCTCGCCGCGTACGAGGAGCTCCAGCGATTCCAGGTCGCACCCGATGACGCCGACGCGCCGCTGCCGGCCCTCGGCCTGGACGACGTGCTCACCGTGTCCTACAGCGATATCGACGACTACCGCCGCTGCCCACTCCTTTACCGGTTCAAGCACGTCCTGCAGATCCCCGTGCTCCCGACACCGCCGATGATCTACGGGCTCGCGCTACACGAGGCGGTGAGGGACTACCTCCGTCGCAAGCGGGAGGGGGATCAGCCCACGCTGGCGGACCTCCAGGCGACGTTCCGAGCTGCGTGGCTGGCCGAGGGTTTCATCAGCCCGGAGCACGAGACCGAACGGTTCCAGGCTGGGCTCGAGGCCCTGCGACGGTTCCATGATCAGGAGCGCTCGCGGCCCGCGCCGGATCTCGTCGAGCAGCGATTCTCATTCATGTTGGGACGGAACCGAGTGGTCGGACGGTGGGACCGCGTGGACACGACCGAGGCGGGTGCGAGCGTCGTCGACTACAAGTCGACCGCGATCGACGAGGGAAGTGACAGGCCGCAGCAGGCGGCGAACCAGGACCTTCAGCTGCGGCTTTACGCGCTCGCGCACGAGAAGATGTATGGGAAGCGGCCCGCGGAGGCCGCGCTTCACTTCCTCGAGACCGGCGAGCGAGGTGTGATCAAGCCCACCGACACCGATATGAGCGTCGTCGGCACCCTCGTCACGAGCACGGCACAGAAGATCCGCGAGCGCGCGTTCGCCCCCGCGCCGATCAAGGGCGTCAAAACCTGCCAGCAGTGCCCGTATCACCAGATCTGTCCCAGCTCGCTGACGATCCGCTGAGGCCGCTGTCTCTGCGCAGAGACAGCGCTACCGTAATTGATATCAGGGCGTCGACGAGAGCAGGAATGCGGCGAGCGACTCGATCTCGTCGTCGCTCAGGCCGAGCTGGGGCATCGTCGACGAGAACCCCGGAACGCGGTAGCCGTTCGGATCCCGTAGCGACTGCCGGACATAGGCGCGTGCGTCGGTGCCGGGCAGGCGCGTGGCCGCGCGGGCGGCCAGGCCGGTGAGGTCCGGTCCGACCCACATCCTGGCGGCCGGGATCTCGGCGTGGATGTGGCAGCCGACACAGCCCTTGGTGGCGAAGAGCATCCGCCCTCGCTCCGGGCTCGCGCGCGTGGGTGCCTTGCTCGACGGCGCGGCCGTCGCGGTCGTCACGAAGCTCGCGGCACTCGTGCTCTGAGGCGCGAGGCTCGCCATGGCCAGGAGGGCGGCGAAGGCCCCATATACCGCGAGCTCCGCGATCGACCTCAGCATGGGGTCAGGCTGTCGCTCCGGTGCGACGCGTGGCGCGCAGCATCGTCACCAGCCGCCAGAGGAACAGCGCGGCGGCGGCCGCGGCTGCGAAGGGCAGAGCGGTTCGCACCGGGTCGTTGCCCGGGGCAGTTGGCGCCGCCGGTGCGGCCGCGGGCGAGACGACGGACTTCTCGTTGGCGATCGCCTTATCCGTTGTCGATGCACCCGCCGCGGCCAGGACGGTGAGCGTGCCCAGCTCCTGCGCCGCGAACATTCCCTGTGTGACCTGCCAGGTGTACGTGCCGCCGGCGGGGAACAGGACGCTCGCGACGTAGTGCCCGACGGCGCCCTGCGACGTTCCCGGGAACGAGAGCGTCCTGCCGGAAGTCGCCACCGCCAGGATCTCGGTCTTGTCGACGTTGATCGCGGTCTGGCCGTGCTGCCTGATCGTGTAGCCGAGCGTGTACTCCTGTCCGGCCACGAACTCGCCGGGGAGCGCGTCGAACGTGGTGACGGCCCATCCGCCGGCGAGAGCGGGTGTCGCGAGTGCTCCGAGCGCGAACGCGAGGACTGCGAGGACGAGGGTCACTGCGCGCATGTCGCTTACCTCCAGCTCGTCGGTTGGCGACGCGGCCACTCGCCACCTGCACGCCATACAACCCCAGTTCGCGGCGGTTCCACCGTCCTTGTACAGAGACGGCCCTGTCCGGCGGGCCCGGGGAATCACCGTGCGATCCCGGAATTGGTATCAGCCGCGATCGCCGGTCCGGCCCTACCCTGACGCGCGATGCAGTTACCGCTTGCCGATCGGGTGCTCTACGGCCTTGGCAGCCTGGGAAACGCGACGTTCTTCTGGTCGATCTCGCTCTGGCTCATCTACTTCTACGCGCCACCCGAGGGGCGGGGGACCGTGCTGCTGCCGATCGCGGTCGCCGCGCTGGCCCGTGGCATCGGCGGAGCGATCGAGGCGTTCGACGACCCGCTCATCGGCTGGTGGAGCGACCGGAGCAGGAGCCGGTGGGGCAGGCGCATCCCCTTCCTCCTGTTCGGGATCCCGGTGCTCGTGATCAGCTTCTGGCTGCTGTTCACACCGCCGGCCGGGGCGGGGCCCGTGATCATCGCCGTGTATTTCTTCGTGGTCCTCGAGCTCTTCTACTTCGCCAACACCATCGTCGGGGCGCCGTACGAGGCGCTCCAGGCGGAGATCGCGAGCAGCTCATCAGACCGCGTCAGCCTCGGCGTCTGGAAGGTGCTCTTCGGGACCGCCGGTCTCCTCCTTGCGTTCGTCGTCAGCCCGCAGCTCATCGAACGGCTCGGGTTCCAGGTGACGATGGCGATCCTCGCGGCCTGTGCCCTGGCGGCGCTGTACGGGATGCTGTTCGGGCTGTGGCGGCGGGGAACTTTGAGTCGTGCCACGGCGATGGAGGCCGTGCCGATCTCTCTGGTCGATTCCATACGCGCTTCGCTCTCGCACCGGCCGTTCCTCGCGCTGGCGCTGTCGTTCGTGCTGTTCTCGATCGGCTACAACATGCTTCCGCTGCTCATGCCCTACTACGTCACGGTCGTGCACGGCACGACCGAAGGCGAGGTCACGTTCTTTCTGGCCGGCGTCATAGCCGCGGTCGTCGTCGCTCTGCCGATCGCGAGCTGGGGGGCACGCCGATTCGGAAAGCGCGCCGTCTACGCGGTGTCGATGGCGGTGACGGGCGTGTACCTGCTGTTCCTCGGCGTCGCCGCGTTCACGCCGCTGCTCCCGGACGTGCCTCTTCTCTGGCAGAGCCGCATCGCTGTTTGGCTCTCGGGTCTCGGCTTCACGGCGCTGTTCGTCTTCCCGGGCGCGATGATGGCCGACGTCATCGACGACGATGCCGCCCGCTCGGGTCAGCAGCGGGCGGCCGTCTACTACGGCATGTTCAAGACGCTCGAGAAGTTCGCCCAGGGAGGCGCCGCGGTGCTCTTCGGCCTCCTCGTCCAGTTCTTCGGCGGTGATGTGGCGCGTCCCTTCGGCTTGCAGCTCGCGCTGCCCGTGGCCGGCGTGTGCGCCCTCGCCGGCTGTGCGGCCGTCGTCGTGGGGTATCACCTGCGGGAAAGCGGCGGGCCGACCCCTGCTGCGGAGCCGACGTTCCCCTAGCCGGTAGACTAGAACGGATGTTCACGATGGAGGCGACGTGGAGCTGAGCCACGCGATCGTGCTCTTGTCGCTCGCGATCGTCGCATCGGCACTGCTGATCACGAGGCGGCGCGCGCCGGCGACACCCGCGCCGGTGGATCCGACAGCAACATTGCAGGTGCTCCGTGCGAGCATCGATGAGCTGCGGACCGCGAGCACGCGCGCTCTCGGAGACCTGCGCGCCGAGATGCAGCGCACGCTGAGCACGACCGAGCAGCAGGTCCTCACGCAGACCGGCGCCACGCAGAGATCGTTGAGCGATCTCTCGCGGCAGCTCGGCGTGCTGAGCGAGCAGAGCGCGCGCGTCGGCGAGCTCGCGAAGGACATCGGTTCGCTGCAGGACCTGCTTCGCGCCCCGAAGCCGCGTGGTGGGTTCGGGGAGCTCATGCTCGAGCGCCTCCTGCGGGACTGCCTTCCGGCGAGCGCATACGAGATGCAGTTCACGTATCGGGACGGCTCTCGCGTCGACGCCGTGGTGCGCTGCGCGAACCGCCTCGTGCCGATCGACGCGAAGTTCCCGAACGAGTCGTACACGCAGATCGGCGCCGCCACCGACGAGCCGGACCGCACGCGCCGGCGACGTGGTTTCCTGCAGCAGGTGCGCCGCCACATCGACGCGGTCGCGCGGTACGTATCGCCGCAGGACGGCACGATCGACTACGCGTTCATGTACCTGCCGTCCGAGGCGATCTACTACGAGGTCATGACGCGTGAGGGCGTGGAAGGCGAGCCCGATCTCGGCACGTACTGCCAGGAGCGGCACGTGATCCCGGCCTCGCCGAACACGCTTCTCGCGTATCTCCAGGTCGTCGCGCTCGGGATCCGCGGTCTCGCGATGCAGGAACGGACGCGCGAGCTCCAGCAGAGCATCGCGCAGGTCCGCCGCGAGTTCGAGCGGTTCGTCGGATTGCACGACCAGCTCGGCACGCATCTCGACCACGCGATGAAGAAGTTCGACGAGACCGAGCGCGCGCTGGCGCGCGCCTCGGGCGCCATCGAAGGTCTGGCCCAGGTCCCGCTCGCAGCGGGCGGGGAGCAGTCGGTGCTCCCGCTCGGCGCGGAAGAGCCCTAGCGATCCGGAGGACCCTCCTGCTCGTGTCCCTCGCGAGCGCGCTCGTCGCCGCCGGTGCGATGCTCGCGAGCGAACCGGACGCCCCGCTTGCCGTCGGACTCGTGGTCGCGGCGATCGCGGTGTCCTCGGGTGCGGCCGCGGCCGCGCTGCTGCTCTCACTGCCCGCGGCGGACCGGCGCCGGCGACAGCGCGTGGCACCCGCGCTGCGCCGTGGCATCGAGATCACAGCGGTCGTCGCGCTGCTGCTGCTCCTGCGCGTCGTGGATGGACTCACGGTGATCACCGGCGGCTTCATCGTGCTCGGCTTCCTCGTCGCCGAGGCGATCCTCGCGGCGCGTCCGAGACGCGCTTCGCGCTAACCTCGCCTCACCCATGAGCAACAAGAACGCCATCGATTGGTTCGACGGCGAGGCCGTGAGCACGGAGCAGGCGGAGCGGCTCGCCGCGCTCTACGACCTGGATGCTCCGCACGGACCCTCAGCGGCGATCGACTGGTTTCGCGCGATCGCGCGGCGGACGGGCGGGCCGATCCTCGAGCTCGGGGTCGGCACCGGCCGGGTCGCGATACCGCTCGCCCAGGACGGTCACGACGTGGTCGGCCTCGACCGGTCGGAGGCGATGCTCCTTCGCGCCGAGCGGCACGCGCGGCGCGAAGGCATGAGCGTGCGATTGGTGGAAGGGGACATGCGCTCGTTCTCGTTCTCCGAAGCCTTCGCGCTCATCGCGATCCCGTCCAACACCTTTCTCATGCTGGCGCCGGAGGATCGGTGGGCGTGCCTCGCACGCGTGCGCGAGCATCTCGCGCCCACCGGCCTTCTGGCGGTGGACTGCTTCCAGCCGGACCCGGCGCTCATCGTCGGCCAGGACGGCGGCGTACGTGAGGAGTGGACGCGACACGACGACGAGAGTGGCCGCGAAGTGACGAAGTTCTCGAGCTCGCGCGCGAACGTGGACCAGGTCGACCTTCGCTGGTGGTTCGAGGAGCTGGACGACGAGGGACGCGTGACACGCTGGCAGCGAACGACCACGCTGCACTACCTGTACCGCCGCGAGGCGGAGCTGCTGTACTCGACCGCCGGCTTCGACATCGAGGCGCTGCACGGCGACTACGACGGATCGCCGGCCGGAGGCTCCTCGCCCAAGCTCCTCGTCGTCGCACGCCGGCGCGAGCGTGGCGCCGGCCGCGAGCGCAGAGGGTGACCGATCTCCTCATTCGCGGCGGAGTTGTCGTCGACGGGACCGGTGCACCGGGTGTGCGCGCCGACGTGGCGGTCACCGACGGCCGCATCACCGACGTCGGCGACGTGGCCGGCCGGCGCGCGACTCGGATGATCGACGCGCGCGAGCGCGTCGTGGCGCCCGGCTTCATCGACATCCACTCGCACTCGGACAACACCGTCTTCGTCAACGACGCGTTCGAGAGTGCGCTGCACATGGGGGTGACGCTCGCCGTGTGCGGCAACTGCGGCGGGTCGTCGGCGCCGGTGAGCGGCCTCGCCGCCGATGAGCTCGACCGCGCGCTCGCCGCGCTCGACGCGCGCCGGACCTGGTCCACGTTCGCCGAGTACGCGGATGCCTGCGACGACGTGCGGCCGGCGATCAACCTGTGCTCGTTCGTCGGCCACGGCACGCTGCGGAAGTGCGTGATGGGCGGTGTGGCCCGCGCGCCGAGCCACGATGAGCTGGGGAGGATGAGCGCGCTGCTCGCGCGGGCGATGGACGAAGGGGCGATCGGGCTCGC
>DATKCP010000084.1:0-8498 GCA_035513115.1 Candidatus Limnocylindria bacterium
GGACAACGGCATCGGCATCGCCGAGGCCGATCGGGCGCGGATCTTCGAGGAGTTCCAGCAGGTCGGCCGCGAACGGTCGCGCGAGGGCACCGGCCTGGGCCTGACATTGACGAAGCGGTTCGTCGAGCTGCACGGCGGCCGGATCTGGCTGGAGAGCACCCCGGGCAAGGGCAGCACGTTCGCGTTCACGCTTCCGTTGCGACAAGCTGCGGTGATGCGCGCGTGAAGCAGCTCATCCTCATCGTTGAGGACAACGACAAGAACCTGAAGCTCACGCGCGACGTGCTGCGCTTCCACGGCTTCGACACGATCGAGGCGACGAGCGCTGAGGACGGCATCGCTCTAGCCAAGGAGCGGAGACCCCACCTCGTGCTGATGGACATCCAGCTTCCAGGCATGGACGGCGTGAGCGCGCTGCACGAGCTCAGGCGGGACGCGGCGACGGCCGCGATCCCGGTCGTCGCGTTAACGGCGTCGGTGATGAAGGAGGACCGCGAGCGCTTCGACAAGGCTGGGTTCGATGGCTTCATCACCAAGCCGATCTCGGTGAAGGACTTCCCCGATCAGGTGCGGGGTTACATGCGCGGTGGCACCACATGAAGCGACGCCCGAAGATCCTCGCGGTCGATGACACGCCTGAGAATCTGAAGCTTCTCGACGCGATCCTTACCACACGCGGGTACGAGCTCGCGACTGCCGCAAATGGGACGGCAGCGCTCGAGATGATCGGGACTGTGCAGCCGGATCTCGTGCTCCTCGACATCGTCATGCCCGGCCTCAACGGCTACGACGTCTGCCGCCGGCTCCGGGACGATCCCGCGACGCGTTTTCTGCCGATTGTGATGATCACAGCGAGCGGCGATCAGGAGCGCGTGCAGGCTCTGGAGGCGGGTGCCGACGACTTCATCGCCAAGCCCTTCAATCAGCTCGAGCTGCTGGCCCGCGTGCGCTCTCTCCTGCGTCTCAAGGAGTACTACGACACCATCAAGCAGCAGTCGAGTGAGCTCGCGGAATGGAATCGCACGCTCGAGGCTCGCGTGAAGGATCAGGTGGAGGAGATCGAGCGCGTCAGCAGGTTGCGGCGCTTCCTATCGCCGCAGATCGCCGAGCTCGTGTTGTCGCAGGAGGCCCTGCTCCAGCCGCACCGTCGCGAGATCAGCGTTGTGTTCTGCGACCTGCGTGGCTTCACGACGTTCTCCGAGACCGCGGAGCCCGAAGAGTCGCTCGCGGTGTTGCGTGACTATCACCAGGCCGTCGGGGCCGCCGTGTTCCGTCACGAGGGGACGCTCGAGCACTTCGCCGGCGACGGCGTCATGGTCTGGTTCAACGATCCTGTGACCCAGGACGACCACGCGCTGCGCGCGGTCGGTATGGCGCTCGCTGTGCGCACGCGGATGGCCGAGCTGTTCGAGAAGTGGAAGAAGCGAGGACATGCCCTCGGATTCGGAGCCGGCATCGCCATGGGACACGCGACGCTCGGCCGGATCGGCTTCGAGGGCCGCTACGACTACGGCGCGGTCGGCAACGTGACGAATCTCGCGCAGCGGCTTTCGGCCGAAGCGAAGCCGGGTCAGATCCTCGTGAGTCAGCGTGTCTTCTCTGCGATCGAAGGATCCGTCGAATCGGAAAGTCTGGGCGAGGTCGCGCTGAAGGGGTACTCGCGGCCGGTGGCCGCCTACAGCGTTCTCGGGCTGCGCGCCCTCGCCCGTCCGGCCGTCGATTAGCGAGCTGGGCCAACGCGACCTACGCGCTCTTCGCGCGCTCGACTACCGCCCGACCGGGCAAGCAGGCGCACGCGCCGAATTCGCGGAACTATCTATCTATCGGACGGACTGAGGTCCATCATCGGTTGATGAGACGTCGCACTCCGCCGCAGCGAGTGCTTGTCGTGGAGGACGTCGCCGACCTCCGAGATTTCTATGCGATTCTCCTGCGCGAAGAAGGCTATGAGGTGGCGTGCGCCTGCGACGGCAGCGACGCTCTCCGTTGGCTGTCCTGGCGTCCCGACGTGATCCTTCTCGATCTCATGATGCCGGTCATGGACGGCTACGAGTTCTACGCGAAGATGCGCAAGCTTCCTGGTGAGCATCCGCCAGTGATCGTTGTATCCGCCGTCGCGCCGATGCGGAACGCGCTCCCCGGCATCCACGCGACGCTGCCAAAGCCGTTCGACTTCACGCAGCTGCTGCACCGTGTCCAGGCCGCGATGTCGCACGGGCAGAGCGCGACCGCCAGCGCGAGCTAGGCGACCTTCGCGCGACCAAGCAGCGCGGGCAGCGCCTCGGCGGCCTTCGCGCGGACCTCGGCCGGATCGAAGAGGAGCGGCGCGCCGCCGCGGACGATGAGCGTGCCGTCGACCAGGACGTCGCGCACGCCGCGCGAACCACCGCCGAAGACGATGCGCGCGACCGGGTCTCCGCCCGGGCCCGCGAGCCGCTCGCTGTCGATCACCACGATGTCGGCGCGGTGTCCGACCGCGAGCGTGCCGACCTCCTCATCGAGGTGCAACGCCCTCGCGCCCTCGCGCGTGGCCATCACGAGCGCGTCCGCGGCGGTGAGCGCGCCCTGACCGCGCAGCGTGCGGGCGAGCAGCGTCGCGAGGCGCACCTCTTCGAAACCATCGAGCTCGTTGTTGCAGGCGGCACCGTCGGCGCCGATGCCCACTGTCACGCGCGCCTGTCGCAGCCGGACAACGTCCGCGACGCCCGAGCCGAGCTTGAGATTGGACGACGGGCAGTGCGTGACCGCGCTGCCGCTCTGACGCAGGATCGTGAGCTCATCGTCGTCGATATGAACGCCGTGCGCGATCACGGTCCGCGGCGTTGCGATGCCGACCTGCGCGAGGTAGCCGATCGGCGACATGCCGGTCACCCCTTGCACGGCGGCGCGCTCCTCCGCGCTCTCGTTGGAGTGCGTGTGCACGAGCGTCTCGCTCATCTTCGCCAGCATCCCAACGGCCTCGAGCAGCTCGCGCGTGCACGTGAGCGCGAAGCGTGGCGCGTACGCGTAGCCGATACGGCCGGCGCCCGCCCTGCTCCAGCGCTTCAGCAGCGCGGCACTCGCGTCGAGCGAGGCCCGGGTGTTCTCGACGAGGTCGGCCGGAACGCCGTCGCCGGTGTCCATCATTGCCTGGCCGAACCGCGCGCGGACGCCCGAGCGCACCAGCTCTTCGGCCACAACGTCGCCCCAGCGCGTCGTCCCCATGTCGAGGATCGTCGTGGTGCCCGTGGTGATCAGCTCGCCGAGACCGAGACGCACGCACGCGCGCACCGATGCCTCGTCGTGCGCGGCCTCGAGCGGCCAGATGAATCGGCGCAGCCACTCCAGCAGACCAAGGTCTTCCGCAAGACCGCGGAACATCGTCTGCACCAGATGCACGTGGGTCTGCACCAGTCCGGGCATCACGTAGCAGCCGGAGCAGTCGATCACCTCCGTGTCCGGCGGCCCCTGAACGTCCGTGCCGATCTGAGCGATACGCGCGCCGCTCACGAGGAGGTCGCCGCCCATGGGCCGCGCGCCATCGCTCATCGTCAGCAGCGTCCCGCCGCGGAGCAGGATCGCCACTACGAGTACGCCAGATCGCGCAGCGCGGTCGCGAGGGCCCGCGTGCCGAGGATGACGTCCTCGGCCGCCGTTGCTTCCTCCGCGCAGTGCGAACGTCCGCCGATGCTCGGCACGAAGATCATCGCCACATGTGCCGCCGCGCTCAGCACCTGCGCGTCATGGCCGGCACCGCTCGTCATCTCGCGGGGCTGGACGCCGCACTCGACGCAGGCGCGGCGCGCGATGTCGGTGGCGCGCTCGTGCAATTGCACAGCCGCCCGGTCCCGGAGCACACGCACATCGACCGACAGGTCGCGCTCGCGGCCGGCGACCTTGCAGACCTTGATGATCTCGGCGACCAGCGCCGCGCGCTGCGCGTTGTCGCTGTGCCGCGCGTCGACGATGAAGCGCGCGACACCGGGCACGACGTTCACCTGCGCGGGCTCCACGCTGATGATGCCCACGGTCGCCACCGCCGGCGGTCCCATGTCGCGCGCGGCCCCCGCGACCTCCAGCATCATCGCGGACGCGCCGAGCAGTGCGTCACGCCGGCGGTCCATCGCAGTGGCGCCGGCGTGGTCGGGCTGGCCCCGGACGACCACCTCGAGGTGGGCGGTACCGGCGACCGTGCGCACCACGCCGAGACGCGGCCCCTCCTCCTCCAGGACCGGACCCTGCTCGACGTGCAGCTCGATGAACGTGTCGATGTCGCGGCGGATCGCCTGCGCGACGTTCGCGGGATCGAGACCGACCCCCCGCATCGCGTCGGCCAGCGTCGTGCCGTCGGCGTCACGCGCGCGCGTGGCCTCGTCGGGCTCGATGCGGTCGGCGATCGCGCGGGCGCCCCAGAAGTTCGTGTTGAAGCGGCTCCCCTCCTCTTCACAGATCGCGACCGCCTCGAGGATGCGCGTCGGCCGGCCGAGCTGCGATACGAGGCTGGCGACGGCCTCGACCCCCGCGACCACCCCGAGCGCGCCATCGAGCGCGCCGCCGCCGCGCACGGTATCGATGTGCGATCCGGTCACGATGGCCCGTCCGCCCCGCGATCCCTCGATGCGTCCCCAGATGTTGCCGACCGCGTCGCGGCGCACCAGCAGTCCCGCCTCCTTCATCCAGCCCGAGACGAGCTCCGTCGCCGAGACCCACGACGGTGTGTAGAGCGCTCGATACAGACCGCCGCCGGGTAGGGCACCGCGCTGAGCGAGCTCGTCGAGACGGCGCAGCAGGCGCCGCTCGTCGATCGCCACGCCTTCCGCGGTCTTCATGACGCCATTCTCGTCACAAGGCGGCCGAACCGGGCATAGCGCTTCTCCTCAATGAAGCCGCTTCCCTCGAAGACCGTGACGCCGCGCACCAGCGTGCGCACGACCGCTCCGCGGAACGTCTGCCCGACATAGGGGCTGAGGCCGCTGCGCGCTTGCAGCTGCCCAGCCTCGAAGGTCCATTCGCGATCGAGCGCGACGAGCGCCACGTCGGCATCGGCGCCGGCGCGGATCGCGCCTTTCTGCGGCCACAGCCCGAGGAGCCGTGCGGGGGCGCCGGCCACCAGACGCGCGAGCGCGGCAAGGGGCAGGCCGCGCCGATGCACGCCCTCCGTGAGCATCACCGGAAGCAGCGACTGGATCCCGGTGACGCCACCCCAGGCCTCCCAGATGTCGTTGTCGCCGCGCGCTTTCAGGTCGGCCGTGCACGGAGAGTGGTCGGAGGCGATGAGATCGATCTCGCCCTCGAGCACGTGCTGCCAGAGCCGCTCGCGTGACGACGCGTCGCGGATCGGTGGTGCGCATTTGAGCGCCGGCCCGATGCGATCCACGTCCTCCGCGCTGAAGAGCAGGTAATGCGGACAGGTCTCCACCGTGAAGTCCGCGCCGCGCTCCCGTGCCCGAAGGACCGCCGTCACGGCCGCGGAGCTCGACGCGTGCACCACATGCACGCGCGCCCCGGTCTCACGCGCGGCCTCCGCGAGGCGCTCGATCGCACGTCGTTCCGCGGCCGGCGGCCGCGACTCGAGCCACGCCGCGCGGTCGCGACGATTCATCGTGTGCAGCTGCTCGGTCCCCTTCGCGACGAGCGCTTCATCCTCTGCGTGCACCGCGACGAGATGGCCGGCCACGGTCGCCGCCGCGAGCGCGGCCGTGAGCGTCTCGGCATCGAGATGCGGGAACTCGGGGACTCCGCTTGGACAGAGGAACGCCTTCAGGCCCACGACCCCGGCCGTCTTCAGATCTAGCAGGGGCGCAAGATCCGCGCTGACCAAGCCGCCCCAGAGCGCGTAGTCCACGATCGCGGAGCGCGCCGCGCGGGACTCTTTCGCGTGGACAGCGGACGCGTCGACTGTTGGCGGCAGCGAGTTGAGGGGCATGTCGGCCAGTGTCGTGACGCCGCCGGCCGCCGCGCCGCGCGTCGCCGCACTCCAGCCCTCCCACTCGTCGCGACCCGGCTCGTTCACGTGCGCGTGCGCGTCGACGACGCCGGGGAGCACGTGCAGGCCACGCGCTTCGATGTCGTCAAAGGCTTTGCCCAGTCCAGGATCAACGATCGCGTCGAATACTCCGCCCGCGATCAGAACGTCCGCGTCGCGAACGCCTTCCTCGGTCACCACTCGTCCACCGCGGATCGCGAGATCTGCGGTCGTGACTAGACCACCTGCCCGACGTGACGGCTGAACCGCTCTCTGTTCAAGTCACCTCTTCTACGACGAAGTCCTGCGCGCCCTCCCAGAGGGTGAGGCGGCCGATCTCGGCGAGGTGCTCGTTACCTTCGATCACGGTCGCGAAGTGATTACCCGCGAGCTGTCCGACCTTGCTCGAGAAAAGACACGAGCCGTAGGGGAACAGGACCTCCATCTCGGAGATACCCCCGGGATAGATCAGGATCTCCCCCGGCGCCGGATGACTGGTGTGATTCTCGAAGTCGACGCCGAGGCGTTTCTCGCCCATCGGCACCCAGGTGGACTCGCCGCTCCAACGGCAATGCACGAGCTTGCTTCGCAGCGGGAGCATCCGACGGACCGCGGCGACGGTCTTCGGCGCGTCCTTCTCTTCCCAGCGCGCTTTGAGGGTGTAGGGCCCGGCGGTGATGCGAAGTGTGGCCATCGCGGGCGTACGATACCCGCCCGATGACACGCGCGACGCTCTCCACACACGTGCTCGACACGACCAATGGAGTCCCCGCCGTCGGCGTCGAGGTAGCGCTCTATCGCGAGGGCACGTTGGCGGCCAAAGGCACGACGGGAAAGGACGGCCGCGTGGCCAGGCTCGGCGAGGAGCACGAGCCCGGGACCTACCGTCTCGTCTTCGACATCGGCGCGTACTTCCGCTCCCGCCAGCTCGACACGCTCTTCGGAAGCGTGAGCCTCGAGGTGCGCCTCGCCGCGGGACACCAGCACATCCCCCTGCTCGTATCTCGATATGGCGTGGTGTCATACCTCGGAAGTTGACTGACGATCCCGCTTGATACCATCATGATGGCATGCTTACCCGCAAACAGATACAGTTCACGCCTCAGCAGGCACGCGCGCTCCGACACGAGGCTTCTCGGCGCGGAGTCTCCGAATCGGCGTTGGTCCGCGAGTTCGTCACCCGAGCGCTCGCGCTGACATCGGCATCGCCGACACCGCGCCAGCGTCAGCGTCTGCTGCGCGCGATCGGTCGCTACCGGTCCGGCCTGAGTGACCTGAGCGTCGAGCACGATCGCTACCTGGCCGAGGCGTTCGCGGACGAGAAATGAGCGTCTTCGTCGACACCTCGGCATTGCTCGCCGTCCTCGACGCCGGCGACGCTCGGCACGATGACGCCGCGCGCACGCTGCGCTCCCTTGTCGATGACCGCGAACAGTTGCTCACTCACAACTATGTCGTGGTGGAGGCGGCTGCGCTGGTTCGGCGAAAGCTCGGACACGCCGCGGCACGAACGTTGCTCCAGGACATCATTCCAACGATCGAGATCGTCTGGATCGACGAAGGCACGCACGTGACCGCTGTGTCGGTATTGCTCGCAACGACGCGCACGAAGATCTCCCTCGTAGACCACGTGAGCTTCGATGTCATGCGGAAACGCGGTCTGGAGCGGGCCTTCGCATTCGACGATGATTTCGCCCGTATGGGATTCGCGCTCGTGCCGTTGTGACTGAGCGAGCGCCGCACGATCTCGGCCCCGTGTTCGAGCGCGCACCGGGCCTCACGACGCGCCTACGCTTTCCGCCGACAGCCACGGCACGGGAGATCGTCCAGGCCGCACGCAACGCTCTCGCCGGCATGAGCGAGCCTGAGCGCATCGCGGTCCTCAACGCGCACCCACGCATCGGCGCGGACGCCACTTCGCTCTCGCTCCACGCGCGGCGCGAGCAGGGTGACGCCGCCGATGCGGCGATGCTCCGCGAGCTGGACGAGCTGAACGACGCGTACGAGGAGAAGTTCGGTTTCCGGTTCGTCGTGTTCGTCGCCGGACGCTCGAAGCAACAGATCGTTCCCGTCCTGCGCATGCGCCTGGCCAACACACGCGAGGCCGAGCTGAAGACAGGGCTCGACGAGTTCCTCGCGATCTCCCTGGACCGGCTGGAGCGGCCGCGATGACGCCGATGGAGATCCAGTACGGAAAGACGCGGGTCGTGTTCTTCCGGCTGGCGAAGCGCTCCGCGCCACCGTTCGCGGCTTCGGTGACGATCGACGTGTTCGGGGAGCGCTTTGGCGCGGCCTACACGGAGGGCGACAACCGCGAGGTCGTCGCGACCGACACGATGAAGAACTTCGTCTACGCCACCGCCGCGGACTTCGACGGCGGCTCGACCGAGCGGTACGTGTTGTTCCTCGGCACACGCCTCCTGGAGACCTACCCGCAGATGGAGCGCATCCGCGCGACCGCGCACGAGATCCCGCTCGACCCGGCGCAAGGGAGCGACGTCGTCTTCCGGCTCACCCGCGGCGACGCAGCGATGTCCCAGGCCGACTTCGAGCG
>DATKCP010000085.1:0-5194 GCA_035513115.1 Candidatus Limnocylindria bacterium
CGGGCTCGATCTCGCGCACGGCGAGGAAGAGCACCGCGAGGTCTAGCTTTCAGTCATCCCAGAGGACGACCATCCGCCCTCGAAGACCGGGCAGAGGCAGGGACTCCGCTTCAGCCTCGACCGCGTCGCGTGCCGCGCGCGAGAGACGGCGCCAGGACTGGACCGTCACGGTCGCCTGCGCACGTCGCCAGGTCCCGACGATCTCGCCATCGACGAGGACGCCGCCCGGCCAGACGCGAGGCGTCCAGAGCGCGCGGCGACGAGAGGGGTCGGGGACCAGGAGTTCACGATCGCGGCCCTGGAGAAGCAAGTAGGCGTCGCCGCTGGGGAGGAGCCGTGCTCGCGCCAAGGACCCCGGCGCCGCGCGGAAGATTGGCTCGTCGCGGGCGAGGATCCACGCGTCGCCAACCGGTGTTCGCACGGGGGTCAGTGACTTGCGCAGCGCGTCGAACGTCGCGACACCATGTCTTGGGCCGATCCCCGCCCACTGAGCGAACGCCTCGGGCGTGACGGGCCCGAAGACGTGCAGGTACCGGCGCGCGAGCTCGAGGCGAGCGTCGCGGGGGTCGATCTCGGGTGGCGGCACGGTCCAGACCGTCGGCAGCCGCGCGCCGTCCCAACGGATCACGACCGTACCGGTCGGTGCCGCGTACCGGAGCGCATTGGGGTGTACACCGAGCGCTCTTCCTGCCTCGCCATAGGTCATCCTCGCGCCGCCGAGGAGATCACGCAGGCGCGCGGCGAGGTCCTCTGCGATCCGCCGGGCGCCGACCTCATCCGGAAGTCTTCCGAGCGAGAAGACCGCCAGGTCCGCTGCCGCGACGACGTACGCGCTGTAACGCGGTCCCCAGAGCTGGACGAGCGATGGGTCCTCCCAGGTCGTGGGTTCGGCCCCCTCGACGCGCGCATGGATGGAGAGGAGCGCGGCTCGAGGCATGCTGTCCTGCAGGCCGGCCCACGCCGCACGACGGAGCGAGCGCCGTCCGCGTGGGAGCCGCTCATCGAGCGCGCCGACGTGCCGTCGGAACGCCAGGATCTGCGGCGGCGTGAGGCGGAGCCGGGAGCGCGTCACTGTGGAGCAGCATTTTGTGCGTCAGCGAGCCAAGCACGATCTGACGGTGCATGACGCTCTATTCGCCTCCGCCAGTACGCATTTCATGCATCACTTGTCCGCCGGCGGCCGTGGGGCCAGCAGCGGCAGACCAGCCAGTAGCGCAAACCCGGGGCGCTCTCCTTGTCGACAACCTCGTATGGGACAGCTCATCTAAAGCATGCGCCCGTCGCGAGCGTGCCAGCGCAGCGCCGCGTCGAGCCGCTGGCTGGGCGGCATGGCCTCGAGCTGCTGGCCGATCCCGTTCTCGTAGTACGGGGCGGACCAGGCGGCGATCCGGTCGCCGAGGGCCGGGAGCGCGGCGCCGAGCCGTCGCGCGAAGCGGTTGACGCCGCCCTTCGGCTCTGCCCGCTGGATCGTCGTGATCGCTGTCGTCATCTCTGGCCTCCTCCTCGTGATGACCGGAGCCTGACGCCGCGTGCCCGCCGGGTCGTCCACAGGACCATGTACATGGCCCTGCAACTTCAGCCTCTGGCGTCTCCCCGGCCGCGTCCCAGCCCTTCGGACACCGCCCAGAGGGCGATCTGCGTCCGGCTGTGCGCCCCGAGCTTGACGAGGATGTTCGCGACGTGGCGGTCGACGGTCGCCGGGCTGATGACGAGCTCGTCGGCGATCTGGCGGTTCGTCAGGCCCAGGGCTACCAGACCGGCGATCTCCCGCTCCCGTGCGGTGAGCGCGGAGGCCGGTCCGCGGGCGTCCTCGACGAGCGCTGGCGCAGGAGGCTGTCCCGGCGCGCGGACACGAAGCAGGCTCACGCCGGCTGGGAGTCCGGCCGCTTGACCGCGCAGCTCCTCGAGCTCGAGTCCGGAGCCGGCGACGAGATCTCTCACCGTGCTCGACACGATCACGTCGCCGGGGCCGGCGTATCCGAGCGCCCGCGCGGCGATCTCCACGGCGACGCCGGAGACTTCGTCGCCGATCACGGTGCATTCGCCGGTGTGTAGCGCCGCACGGACCGGCAGGCCGAGCCGCCGGCCGCCGACGACGATCAACGAAGAGCAGCGGACCGCCCGCGCTGGTCCATCGAAGGTGGCGAAGATCTCACCCGCGCGAACGTGGACCTCCCGCCCCCGGTGCTGGGAGATCTCCCGGCGCGCGACCGCGTCGAGCTCCGCCAGGGCATCGTGCCAGCCGCGATCACCCAGGCGAGCCGCCACGCCCGCGGCATCGGCGAGATCGGTCCGTAGGACCGTCACGAGGACACGGTCGATATCGGAGATGGCTCGCTCGCCGGTGAGGAACCGCTGGATCTCGTCGAGGACGTTGTCCTGATCGCCGACGAACGGGAGATGATCGTCGCCGGCCAGCTCGACGTATCGGGCTGAAGGGATCCGGTCGGCGACGAGCTTGCCCGCGGCGGCGGGCACCGCGCGGTCACCGCGGCGATGGAGGACGAGCACGGGCACGCGGATCG
This sequence comes from Candidatus Limnocylindria bacterium, assembly GCA_035513115.1. Lineage (GTDB taxonomy): Bacteria > Chloroflexota > Limnocylindria > P2-11E > P2-11E > CF-39. The sequence goes on from DATKCP010000085.1 coordinate 2,526, forward strand.
TTGGGAGCACATGCTGGATGTCGATCTCGTAATTCATCTTCGTGAGCGCTACCGCGGCCGCGGGACTGGCGCTCGAGCGGAGGTAACCGCCCCACCAGCGCACGAAGCGCTCGTCGCCCATCACGCTTGGCGCGCGTGTCTCCAGCCCGAACGACCCGCCCCACTCCCGCGGGATGCGCTCGAGGATGCGGGCCGCCTCTTCAGGCGTTTCGTGGCCGATCGAGTCCTCCGCCGTCCGAATCCGCCGGGCGTAGCCGCCGATCATGACCACGGCCTCCGTGCGCTCGGGATAGGTGGCCGCGAACAGGAGGCAGAGCGGGCCGCCTTCCGACACCCCCACGAGCGCGGAGCGGCGAGACCCTGCCGCGTCCATCACCGCGCGAACGTCGTCCATGCGCTCCTCGAGGGTCGGCAGCTCCTCGACCGGCACGCGGTCCGAAAGGCCGGTGCCGCGCTTGTCGAACACGATGAGCCGCGAGAAGGCCGCGAGCCGATGGAGGAATCGCGCGAACGACGGCTCCGTCCAGAACTGGTCGATATTGGAGACCCAGCCCATGACGAAGACGAGGTCGATCGGACCGCTGCCGACGATCTGGTACGCGATGTTGACATCGCCGCTGCGCGCGTAGCGTGTCTCGATCTCCAGGGTCAGCCTTCGATGTCGCAGCAGGTCGCGCGAGCCCAGATGCTCGAGGTCACGAGACCTCGTACTGGAAGCGCTCGAGCTTCTCGACGATCGGGGCGAGGAGCTCCCGGCGGATCCGGTTGTGCTCTCCGTGGGTGTCGGATGCGCGATAGGCCGCCTCGTCGTCGAACTCGGAGACGAACGCGTAGGGCATGTTCCCCTCGCGGAGATGGAGGTCCCGCACCAGCTCCCACCGGAGGCACCCTTCGAACCGGATCGCCTCCATCGCGCGCACGATCGTGTCGAGCTGCTCCGGCCGCGTGCCTTCCTTGACACTGAACAACACGACACTGCGGATCATCGGCTGAAGTCTACGTACTCGTGCTGATCCGTTCAGTCGCGTCGAGCGCTTCCGCGGCATCGACGGCGCGAAGCAACCGCGGCGGCGAGCGCGATACTGCTGTGAGTCTGTGGGCGACCTCGGGCTCGAACCGAGGACCTTCTCCGTGTAAAGGAGACGCTCTGACCAGCTGAGCTAGTCGCCCGTTACGAGTATGAGGGCGCGCCACGCTCGACGGCGAGCCACGGCATCGGCGGCAGCGGGAAGAGCCGCACGTTGCGACCGGCGAGGACGAGCGCGTCGGCGATGCCCTCCAAGCGGCCGAGCTGCGTCGCGAAGAAGTCCATGCGCTCGGCATCGCGCTCCCCGAGCGGCCACTCCTGCCCGCCGCGGCGGGCGATGAGCTGCCACAGCTGGAAGTAGTCACGGGTGATGTCGTCGGCACGCTCCGCCAGCTGCACGTGGTAGCGACAGCGCGCGAGACGGAGGCTCGACGTCTCGAACGACGACAGACGGCCGAGGGCCGCGAGAAAGTCCGCGCGCAGGCGAATGGACTCCTCGCTTGTCGGCAGGGCACGCGAGCGTCGGTAGGTGCGGGCGCGGAGCTTCGCCTGCACCGAAAGCTCGCGATGCCGCTCGTCGAGACGCTTGTAGAAGCGCTCGCCGCCGACCGCGACAGTCGACCAGATGACCGGTGCGCGTGGTGGCATCTCGCTCGCGATTATCCTGCCGGCGATGCACCTTTCAAGACTTTCGCGCGGCGCGGCGAGATGAGACAATGAATGAGACCGCCTTCATCCAGGAGCTCCTCACGGGCGGGCGCACGATCGCCGTCGTCGGCTACTCCAGCGATTCCACGCGCCCGAGCAACTCCGTTTCGCGCTACCTGCGCGGTCAGGGCTTCCGCATCATTCCGGTGAATCCAATGCTCCGTGGAGCCGTCGTCGACGGCGAGCAGGCGTACGACCACCTCGTCGACATCCCGGAAGGAACGCCGATCGATCTCGTCGACGTGTTCCGGCGCGGTGAATTCCTCGACCAGGTGGTCGACGACGCGGTCGCGGCGAAGATCCCCGCCATCTGGTTCCAGCTCGCCCTGGGCAACATCGAAGCGGCACGACGAGCGGAAGCTGCCGGACTACGCGTCGTCTGGGATCGCTGCACCGCCATCGAGCACCGGCGCCTGCGCGCTCGCTAACGCGTCACCAGCGGCTGCGCGGGGTGAGGCTGATCTCCTTCGACACGTCGTCGCCCGCCGCGACACGGGACCAGAACGGATCGAGCTCGACGCTGGAGTTCGCCTGCCGCAGCAGGGCGATGAACGGCGTGAAGCTCCGAAGCCGATAGGGCTTCGTGTTGACCTTCACCGTGGAGTCGCGTCCGCGCGCCACGAAGAACGGCGCCGACACGCCGGAGTGCGCGCCGGGATAACGCTTGGCATCGATCCGCTGCAGCGATCCGATCGGGACGCGCTCTTCGTGCAGGCCGAAATTCGTGCGGAACACGAGCGCGTCGCCCTCGATGGCGAGCGTGGTGAAGTACGCCTGGTTCACCACGATGAGGATGTTCACCGCGAGCAGCAGCAGCCCGATCACGATCAGGGCCGGATCGCCGCTGCCGGCGCCGAACACCAGGACCGCGAGCGCGGCGAGCGGGAAGAACGTGAACGACGGCCACAGGAGCGCCAGGTCGGGACGGATCGCG
>DATKCP010000086.1:0-4681 GCA_035513115.1 Candidatus Limnocylindria bacterium
CTCGCCTGTCAGTGTGCCGTGGTGGTGCGCCTCCTCGACTGCTTCCATCCGCTGACCGCATCGAGACCGGACCGATAGCGCGGTAACGCCTTCGCGGTCTCATCGTTCCCCGATGTGTACAGGCCACGTCTCATGGCGCAGAATCACGACAAGCGTCGGGGAGCGTGGCGAGGAAGTAAGGGGGTCCGGGTGAGCCGACGCTGGTCCCGCGTTCGCCTCGCGTCACTCATCGCCCTCTTCCTGTTCGCGCTCTTCCCGAATTTCGGTCCGCCTGCGAACGCGTCCCCCCGCGCGACCGGGCAGATCGTCGCGAACGAGGTCCTCCAGACGCGGCCCGCCGCGCGCGAGCTGGGCGCGCTCACTCGGCCCAGCGCGTTCCCGGCCGGGAGCGAAGCGGGCGCCACCGGCGGCGACACGCTCCTCTTCACCTCACACGTACTCGATGCCGGCCAGCTCTTCGACCGCGTCGGCACGCACTGGGTCGCCTCGCCCGGCGCTGAGGAATCGATCTACGTCGAGGTCCGCGTCTCCAGGGACGGCGTGGCCTGGACCGACTGGACCGCGCTCCCGCACGACGAGGACATGCGCGACTTCGACCGCAACGAGGAGTACGCGGGACCGTTCGAGTTCCCGGTCTCGCGCTACGCGCAGTACCGCACCTGGCTCACGGGGGGCGACGCGAACGCGCTCGGGCAGATGGCGCTCACGTTCATGGACGTGACCGACGTCAACGCCGGCCCGGTCGCGCAGCTCATGAACGACATCACCGGCGCGTTCGCCGACATGTGGCGCAGCTACGCCGACGCCGCGCCCATCGGCGCGCAGAAGATCCTCACGCGGCAGGACTGGGGCGCCGACGAGAGCCTGATGAAGTGGACCCCGAAGTACCAGCGCGTGCAGAAGGCGATCGTCCACCACACCGTCACCGACGACGGCGGCACCAACGTCGCCGCGACGATCCGCTCCATGTACTACTTCCACGCCGTCACGCGCCGCTGGGGCGACATTGGCTACAACTACCTCGTCGACAAGTTCGGCAACATCTGGACCGGCCGGGCCGGCGGCGACCACGCCATCGGCGGCCACGCGTACGGCTGGAACAGCGGCTCCATCGGCGTCGCGGCGATCGGCGACTACAGCAGCAAGCAGACCACGTCCACGATGCAGAACGCCATCGCGGCCATCATCGCGATGAAGTTCAAGCAGTACGGGGTCCAGCCGTTCGGCGCCGACAGCTTCACGCACCAGGAGCAGGCCTCGAACGGCACGTGGGTGAAGGTCACGACGAACTCGCCGAACATCCAGGGACACCGCGACGCGAACTACATCGTGAGCCAGCACGGTGGCCTGACCGCGTGCCCCGGCAACGGGATCTACAACATCCTGAACGGCCTCCGGCAGCTCTCCCAGACCGCCGTCCAGAGCGGCTACTTCCACCTCCCGTACATCGAGCCCAACATGCCCAGGGCCGCGGTCCCCGGTACCGCGGTCCCGGTGAGCATCACCGTGTTCAACCGCGGCGCCACGACGATCCCCGCGGGCACCGGTCTCTCGTACCGTGTCCTGAAGGGCGGCGCGCTCGTCACGCAGGGCCCGGTGACGCCGATCACGGCCGCCATCGCGCCGAGCGGCGCCGGAGCGGTCAACGCGTCGTTCGTCCCGCCGGCGATCGGCAGCTACACGGTGCGCTGGGACCTCCAGACGAACGGCCAGTGGTGGAACACCCTCCACAACACGCCGGTCCGCGACGTCTCGTTCCGCTCCGCGGACTGGAGCGTCGACTGGGTGAAGGACAACGTCCCGATCAGCTGGACCGCCGGCGAAACGCGGATCATCACCGTGACCGTCGCCAACGACGGCGGCCGCGCGTGGCCGGCGAACGGCACGAATCCCGTGCGCCTGGGCTACAAGTGGGTGAGCAACGCCACGGGCAACGTGTTCCCCGGCGCGAACCGCGCGCCGCTCGCGGTCGACGTCCAGCCAGGGCAGACGGTCAACATCGTCATTCCGGTCACCGCGCCGGTCTACCCGACGAACTACACGCTCGTCATCGACCTCTACAAGGAGAACGAGTTCGCGTTCGCCGACAAGGGCGTCGCGCCCAACGACACGCCGACCGGCGTGTCGGTGGACTTCAAGGCCGCGTACAGCGTGCCGGTGGGCGCGGTCCTGAACGCGCCATCGTTCGCCGCCGGTCAGACGGTGTCCGTTCCCGTCACGGTCACGAACACCGGGCAGGGCACGTTCCCGACGACGTCCTCGTATCCGGTGAATCTCGGCTACCACTGGTTCAACTCCGCCGGCGCCGCCGTCGTGTGGGACGGCATGCGCACCAAGCTCCCCGGCGACGTTGCGTCCGGCCAGACCGTGAGCCTGGAGGCGCAGGTCGCGGCGCCGACGACGCCCGGTGCGTACTCGCTGCGCTTCGACCTCGTCCAGGAGGGCGTGTCCTGGTTCAGCGTCAAGGGCGCGGCGGCGACGAACTTCACGGTCAATGTCGCGGGCCAGCTCGTCCCCGAGTACCGCGCGGGCTACAGCTCCGGCGTGCCGAGCGCGCCGATGGCGAACACGACCACCAGCGTGCCGATCATCGTCACGAACAACAGCAACTTCACCTGGACGGCGGCCGGCGCGAACCCGGTGACGCTGTCGTACCACTGGTCGACGCTCGCGGGCGCCACCGTCGTGTGGGACGGCCTGCGCACCAAGCTCGCGGCGGACCTGCTGCCGGGTCAGAGCGTGCAGCTGCAGGCGAGCCTCCGGTTCCCGTCCGCGGCGGGCACCTACACGCTGCGCTGGGATCTCGTGCACGAGGGGATCAGCTGGTTCAGCGGCAAGGGCGCCCCCGCGTCCGTGAAGCAGGTCGCGGTGTCGCCGTTCGCCGCCCTCTTCTACGGCGGCGCGTTCATCGTGGACGACGTGCCGACGACGCTCGCGCCGTCGGTCACGACCACGGTGCCGGTCAAGGTCTTCAACCTATCGAACTTCGACTGGGGCTCAGACGTGAACCTCAGCTACCACTGGTACGACCCCGCGGGCAAGGTCCTCGTCTGGGACGGCCCGCGGACCACGCTCGCCGGCATGAAGCGCAACGAGGTGCGCATCGTGAACATGGAGGTCGCCACGCCCGCCATCGGGTCGTACATCCTGCGGCCCGACATCGTGCGCGAGGGCGTCACCTGGTTCTCGGGTCAGGGCATGATGCTGCCGTCGCGCACCATCGCCGTCGCCATGCCGCCGTACGGCGCGACGTACCAATCGCCGCCGAACATCGGCGCGGCCCTGAACAGCATCACCACGATCCCGGTCACGCTGACCAACAACGGCTCCATGACCTGGCAGCCAGGCGTGGTCAACCTCTCGTACCACCTCTACGCCGCGAGCGGCAACGTGTACGTGTGGGACGGCCTGCGCACCGCGCTGCCCAGCGCCGTCGCACCGGGCGCGAGCGTCACGGTGAGCGCGATCGTGAAGGTCCCAACGCTCGCGGCGCAGTTCCGCATCGCCTTCGACCTCGTGCACGAGGGCGCCACGTGGTTCTCCTCACAAAAGGTGCCGACAGGGAGCAGTACTCTCCAAGCACAGTGAGAGCGCCCGTGACCCGCATCGTGATCGCGTTGGCGGTCTGTCTCGTGGTCGCATGCACGACGAGCGTCGCGCCTGCCTCGCCCGCCCCGCCCCCCAAGACGCCCACCTGGGACACCTTCGGCCAGCTCTCCCATCCGCGTGCGTACGCGATCGCCGTCGCGCTCGCGAGCGGCGAGATCCTGGTCGTGGGTGGCCTCGACCGCGACACTCCGGACGTCACCGACCCCGGGAGCGAGCTCGTGAACGTGGAGACCGGCGCGGTGACCGTGCTCCAGCACCAGCTCGTCGGGCGGCTGCATCAAACCATGACCCGCGCCTCGGACCGCGTCGTCGTGGCCGGCGGCGTCGTCTTTCAGACGACGCACTGGGACCCGGTCGGCAGCGTCGATGTGTACCTGCCGCTCGAGCGGAAATGGATCTCGGCCAGCCCGCTCATCGACCCCCGCTCGGATCACGCCGCGACCGCGCTGGACAACGGGATGGTGATGGTCACCGGCGGGAATCAGGGGCCACGCATCCTGCAGTCGACCGAGATCTACGACGTGAAGAACGACCGCTGGTTCCGCTCCTCGCCTCTGCCGAGCCCGCGGACGGAGCACAGCTCGTTCACGCTGCGCGACGGCCGCGTCCTCGTCGCCGGCGGAGTCGACTCGACCGGCGCCGCGACGGACACGACGTTCATCTACAACCCGCCCGCCGATCAGTGGTCCGAGGGGCCGCGCATGACGCTGCCGCGGGTGCAGCATGCCGCCGTGCCGCTCGCGAACGGCGACATCCTGTTCATCGGTGGAGACGGCGCCGCCTCAGGCTCGAGCGAGCGCTTCGTCGCGGAGCTCGGCAGATTCGTCCACGCCGGAACGCTCGTGGCGCCGCGCCTCGCCGCCAGGGCCGCCGCGCTGCCCGATGGCCGCGTCGTGCTCGTCGGCGGCATGCCGCCGCGCAACGCGGAATTCGCCCCGCTCAGCAGCGCGGAGATATGGGACCCCGAGAGCGAGCGCTGGTCGGCGCTGCCACCCAGCCCGACAGCGCGCGCGTGGCCGAGCATCCTCGTGGTCGGCGGCGTGCTCTATCAGCTCAGTGGCACCGGCGACGC
>DATKCP010000087.1:0-2340 GCA_035513115.1 Candidatus Limnocylindria bacterium
GGCGACGTGCCGTAGGACCGCGCGTGCCCGGTATCCGTCGAGAGCACGACACCGTCGGGATGCTTGCGCTTCCACAGGCCGAACTTCGTCGTGACCGCGCCGGCCAGCTCTTGGAGCCGCTCGCCCTTCCGCGCGCCGCGTACCGCGGTACCGAAGAGCTGCGGCCACATGCTGTCGGTCGCACGGTCGTACATGACGAGGTTGCTGTTGTAGAGCTGCCCGCTCGTCCCGAAGGTCGTCGTCGTCCCGTCCGCGAGGAGCCCGGAGAACACGACGGTCGAGCCGGTGAGAGGGCAGTAGGTGATGGAGATCGGCTTGCCTCCGGCCGTCTCGTTCACGATCTCATGCCAGACAGTGATCATCCGCGGGTACGCGCGCGGCTGACCGTCGATGACGAAGGCATCGACGTCGTCGTCGTCCCTCCACTGCTTGGATGCCTCGGCGATGGGGATATACCGAGGCTTCTCGATAGGGGGGATGCCATCGGGTGGCGGACCGCCGGACTGGATGAGGCCGGAGATCGTGTCGAGCTCGTCGAACGCCGTGGCCGTCGGGCGCGAGGTCGGCAGGGCGAGGCCCGCGCCCCCGCCACACGCTGCCGCGAGGGCCGCCGCGGAGGCGATCAGGAATGGGCGTCTGCGCATCTTCATCTACCTCTCCCGAACACTAGAACCGCCGAAGAGGGGCACGGCTTCCTCATCGTGTGAGGAACCGCACTCGACCGTCGCGAACGCGCGACGGAATTAGGGCCGCCCGGTCCGAATGGAAGGAACGGTCAGTTGCCGCGTAGCTGCTAGAGGTCGCCTGGCGCCGGTCAGACCGCGACAAGCTCCTCGCTGCGCGCGCGGACCCACGGAACGAGAAGACCCGCCTCCATCGGCCGCCCGATCCCGTACCCCTGAAGCCGATCGATCCCGAGGGCGATCAGGTGCCGGCGGGTGCGCGCCTCCTCGACGCCCTCTGCCACGACCTCGAATCCGAGAACGTGCGCGAGGTCGAGCGTCGCGCGAACGATGGCCTCCGCGTTCGCGTCGCTCCACATCGAGGACACGAACGACCGGTCGATCTTCACTTCATCGGCGGCGAGCCGTCGCAGATACGCGATCGAGGAGTAGCCGGTCCCGTAGTCGTCGATCGAGATCCCGACCCCGAGCTCGCGCAGGCTCCGGATGGTCGCGATGGCCCGGTCTTGGTCGGCCATAAGAGCGCTCTCGGTTATCTCGAGCAGCAGCCGTTCGCCCGCGACATCTTCGCGCGCGAGGACCTCTCGGACGCAGTCGACGAGGCGGGAGTCGAACAGGCTCCGCGCCGAGATGTTCACCGCGATGCGGAGGTCCGCGCCGTCGGCCCTCCACGCCCGTGCATCCCGCACGGCCGTGGCGATCACCTGCTCGGTGAGCCGCGTGATGAGCGCGCTGCGCTCGGCCAGGGGTATGAATTCGCTCGGCGCGAGCATCCCGCGCATCGGATGGCGCCAGCGGACCAGGGCCTCCGCTGCCACGACGCGGCCGCTTGAGGCGTCGATCTGTGGCTGATACAGGACGACTAGCTCGTACCGGTCGATGGCGGCCGCGAGCTCCGCCATGAGACCAAGGCGGTCGGCATCGCCCTTGTCCTGATCCTCGGCGTAGGCGACGTACGAACCTGAGCTGCGCTTTGCCACGTACATAGCGACGTCCGCGCGCCGAAGGAGCGTGGCGGCGTCGCTGCCGTTGTCCGGACTGCAGGCGATCCCGATGCTCGCGCCGATGGTGAGCGGCTGACCCGCTATCTCGAACGGCCGCTCTACGGCGCGAAGCAGCCGGCCTGCGACCAGCGCCGCCATCGTCGGCGTGGTGGCCGGCAGCAAGACGCCGAACTCGTCCCCGCCGAGGCGCGCGAGGGTGTCGCCCGGCCGCAGCTCGGATCGGAGATGTGGACCGACCTCCTGAAGCAGGAGGTCTCCGACGTGGTGTCCGAAGGTGTCGTTCACCTCCTTGAACCGGTCGAGGTCCATCAGGAGGAGGGCGACGCCCGTCCCGTCGCGGTGGGCGATCGCGAGAGCCTGGCCGATGCGGTCGTTGAAGAGCACACGGTTCGGCAGGTCGGTGAGCGTGTCGTACAGGGCGAGGTGCTCCGCGTCCTTTAGGGCGCCGACGGCTGTCGCCCGGGAGCGGCGCACTGTCCGGGCGAGCAGGATGACGAGTCCCGCCAGTCCGTACACGAACGGGATCTGGATCGCCGCGTCGCGGATCGGGACGGGGTGCAGCACGACGCCCGTGACGGTCGCGAGCGTCGCGATGCCTAGGCGGAGGGCGGCCGGCCGCGCGTCAAGAAGGAAGGCCTGGACGACCAGCACGA
>DATKCP010000088.1:0-7524 GCA_035513115.1 Candidatus Limnocylindria bacterium
TTCGTGCCGGCGTTGTTCACCAGGATGTCGACGCCCTTCCACTCGCGGTCGATGCGTTCGAAGCACACGCGGATCGAGGCCTCGTGCCGGACCTCGAGGAGCAGCGCCAGAGACCGCCGTCCTTTTGCGCGAAGCGCAAGGGCGACGGGCTCCGCGTCGTCCCCGTTCCGCGATGTGACAGCCACGTCGGCACCCGCGTCGGCCAGAGCGGACGCGATCGCCCGACCCATGCCGCGGGAGCCGCCGGTGACGAGCGCTCGCTTTCCTTCCAGGCTGAACGATGCGGACATCTCTGCGTGTGCGAGCATACGGGTGATGGCGACCGCGTCCGTCGAGCTTCGCATCCCGAGCGACGCGCGCGATACTGCAGCGCTCGCGGCGGAGCTGCTCACCAAGGAAGCGCAGGACTTCCTGATCCGATTGCACCGCGAGGTCGAGCCGACGCGGGTCGGTCTGCTCGAGACGCGACAGGAGCGATGGCGCGAGCTGCGCGCGGGCGGCACGCTCGACTTCCTTCCCGACTCGCGGCCGCTCCGCGAGGCGCAGTGGACCGTTGCGCCCGTGCCCGCCGACCTGCGGACACGCAAGGTCGAGATCACCGGTCCGACCGACCGCAAGATGGTCATCAACGCGCTCAACTCGGGCGCGTCGGTGTACATGGCCGACTTCGAGGACGCGAACACGCCGACCTGGCGCAATCTCATCGAGGGCCAGCGCAACCTCATCGACGCGATCGAGCGCACCATCGAGTTCCGGAATCCCGACGGCAAGGTCTACAAGCTCAACGAGAAGACGGCCACCCTCGTCGTCCGCCCGCGCGGGTGGCACCTCGACGAGAAGCACTTCGTCGTCGAAGGCCGGCCGATCGCGGGTGCGCTGTTCGACTTCGGGCTCTACTTCTTCCACAACGCGAAGCGGCTCCGTGATAACCGGAGCGGTCCGTACTTCTACCTGCCGAAGCTCGAGAGCCACCGCGAAGCGCGTCTGTGGAACGAGATCTTCAAGTGGTCACAGGACGAGCTGCACATCCCGCGCGGGTCGATCAAAGCGACCGTCCTCGTCGAGGTCCTCACGCTCGCGTTCGAGATGGACGAGGTCCTCTACGAGCTGCGCGAGCACTCCGGCGGCCTGAACGCCGGCCGCTGGGACTACATGTTCAGCGTCATCAAAAAGCTCGCCGGCCGGACCGAGTTCATCCTTCCCGACCGCGCGCAGGTGACGATGACCGTGCCCTTCATGCGCGCATACACCGAGCTGCTGGTGAAGACCTGCCACCGGCGCGGCGCGTTCGCGCTCGGCGGCATGGCCGCGTTCATCCCGAATCGACGCGATCCCGCGGTCACCGAGGCGGCGCTCGCGAAGGTGCGCGACGACAAGGTCCGGGAGGCGAACGACGGTTTCGACGGAACGTGGGTCGCGCATCCCGATCTCGTCGAGACCGCGATGACCGAGTTCGACCGCGTCCTCGGCAAGAAGCCCAACCAGCTCGACCGCCAGCGCTCCGAGGTCGTCGGCCAGGCGGAGCAGCTACTCGATATGAAGATCCCGGGCGCGACGATCACGGAGGCGGGCCTGCGCACGAACGTCAGCGTGGGCATCCAGTACATCGCGTCGTGGCTGCGCGGCACCGGCGCCGCGGCGATCAACAATCTCATGGAGGACGCGGCGACAGCCGAGATCTCGCGCTCTCAGGTATGGCAGTGGGTGCGTCACCGCGTAACGCTCGCCGAGGGTCCGACCGTGACACGCGACCTCGTCAAGAAGATCGAGCAGGAAGAGCTCGCGAAGATACGCGCGGCCGTCGGCGACGACATCTACGCGACTGGCCGGTACGACGAGGCCGCGTCGCTCTTCGACGACGTCGCACTGTCGAAGGACTTCGTCGAGTTCCTCACCCACCCCGCGTACGAGCGCATTGACTAACGCGTTCTGGTCGATCCTGGGGTACGCCGCGGCGCTGTTACTCGCCATGATTCCGGTCGGCGGGATGATCCTTCTCACCAAGACCAAGGCGTGGCGGCGCAGGAAAGGCATCCGCCCCGCCGGGTGGGCGCCGTGGTGGTACGTCGGCGGCCAACCGGAGGTTCCGGAGGAGCTACAGGAAGGCACCGAGGCCGAGCGCTAGGCTAGCGGGCGGGACGCATGCGCAGGAACTCAGTCACGTTCATCACGCCGAGCATGAAACGCACCGGGAACGGCATGAGACGCCGCGTTGGGTCGACGAATACCTGCGGTGCCGTGAGGTGGATCGTCTTGTCGCCGATCAGGAGATCAGCCTCGCCAGCGACAAGGACGTTCTTCACCCACTGCACGTTCGAGCCGTAGGTGAGCGCGAACAGGTAGTCGTCCCCGTCGCGGAAGACGTTCATCGGCGTGCGGTGGATCTGTCCCGACCTGCGGCCGCGGTGGCTGATGATCGCGAAGCCCGGCAGGCGGTGGACGAAAAGGCGCGTGAACGGGTTCAGGATGTGGGTCGTGAACGGACGTATGAACCGCGTGCGGGGCGTCGGGACCGGTGACGGCATCAGGACGCTCGGCTGATCCGCTCCGCGAGTACACGGTTGATGATCGCGGGATTCGCCTTGCCGCCCATGCGCTTCATCACCGGTCCAACGAGCGCGCCGAGCGCGCGCTGATTGCCGGCCCTGTAGTCGGCGACGGCCTTCGGGTTCTCGGCCAGGACCGCATCGACGGCGTCCGCGATAGCCGACTCGTCCGACACCTGCGTCAATCCCTTCGACTTCACGATCGCATCAGGTGCGGAGCCGGTCCGCCACATCTCGGCGAAGACGTCCTTCGCGGCGGAGCCCGACACCTCGCCCTTCTTCACGAGGGCGACGAGCGCACCGAGCCGCGCGGGCGTGATCTTGGCCCCGGCGACCGAGCCCCCGTCGTCCTTCAGGTGGCGCAGGACCTCTCCGGTGACCCAGTTCGCGACGGTCTTCGCTTCGCCGCCCGCCGCGCGGACGGTCTCCTCGAAGAAATCGGCGAGCGCGCGGTCGTCCACCAGGATCCGCGCGTCGTAGTCCGATAACCCGTAGTCACGTGTGAAACGCGCGCGGCGGGCGGTCGGGAGCTCGGGGATCGATGCCCGCAGGCGCTCGACATCCTCACGCGACGGCGCGAACGCGACGAGGTCCGGTTCGGGGAAGTACCGGTAGTCCTGAACGTCCTCCTTGGACCGCTGCAGGAACGTTCGTTTGCGCTCGGGGCTCCAGCCAACGGTGATCTTGCCTTTGCGCGTCCGGATCTCGCCCCCCGCCTGCCACTCCTGCCACAGCCGGTCGGCCTCGTACGGCACGGCCACCTCGAGCGCGGCGTAGCTGTTCATGTTCTTGATCTCGCTCTGCGGCGGCCAGCGGATCTGTCCGTTCTCCGTGAAGCGGATCGAGACGTTCACGTCGAAACGCCCCGCTCCCTGCTCGAAGCGCACCTCGGACACACCGGCAAAGACGAGCACCTCGCGGAGCGCGCGCACGTAGGCGAGCGCCTCCTCGACCGACGTCATGTCCGGCTCGCTGACGATCTCCAGGAGCGGCACGCCTGAGCGGTTGAAGTCCACAAGGGAGTAGCCATCGCCGTGCTTCGAGTTCGCCGTGTCCTCCTCCAGGTGCGCGCGGGTGATGCCGATGCGCTTCACTCCGGCAGCAGTCGCGATCTCGAGCCAGCCCTTGACGTTCAGCGGCAGGTCGTACTGCGAGATCTGATAACCCTTTGGCAGGTCGGGGTACATGTAATTCTTGCGATCGAACTTCGTGTGCGCCGGTACCTCGCAGTTGAGCGCGAGGCCCGCGGTCATCGCGAGCTCGATCGCCCGCTTGTTCGGCACGGGCAGCGCACCGGGCAGGCCAAGGCACACCGGGCATACCAGCGAGTTCGGTGGCGCGCCGAACCACTTCGCCGCGCAGCCGCAGAACATCTTCGACTCGGTCGCGAGCTCGACGTGCGTCTCGATGCCGATGACGAGCTCGTAGGGGCGATCGGTCACGGCGCCTGCGGCCGCGGGATGCCGGTGGGTACCGGTCCGCCCGTCCTCTCGCTCGCCTGGATGACGCGACTGAGATTCACGATCACTCGGTCGTCGCTCACGGACACAAGATATCGGTCGAGACCGCGGTACGAGCCGTCGGGAGGGTCGCCTCGGGCATTGAAGGTGTAGATGCGTCCGGCACTCGTCTCGCACCGCGCGGCGTAGCCGAACTCGAATCCGCCGCCAATGATCGTCGTGATGACGTTGACGGGGCACTCGGTCCCGCCGACGCTCGGTGCCCAGCGCACGCGAACGCCGACCGCTTCAGCCGCCGCGGGACGGCCGAGAAAGAAGGCGCGTCCCGTGTCCGTCAGCGTCGGCTCGATGCGCTTCGGTTCCTGGTTCACACCCGGAAGATCGGCGATCGGAAGGACGAGTCGGTCGCCCGGGACCAGCGCGGGGGGCGTCACGATCTGCGGCAGGATGGCGAGCAGCGACACGACCAACACGGCGATGAGCCCGCCGAAGAGCAGCAGCGCGATGAGCACGTACTGCTTCCAGACCGGCGTGGGGTCGAGCGGCTCCGCACCCGCCCAATGCTCGGCGGGCTGATCCTCGTCGCGCGTTCCCACCCTTACCTCGTGCGGTTGACGAAGCGCTCGATGCGGTCGCTGGCCTCCGCGATCTGCTCCATCGAGGACGCGTAGCAGGCGCGCACGTGGCCGCGGCCGAGAGCGCCGAACGCGTTGCCGGGAACGACGACGACGCGCTCCTCCTTGAGCAGCCGCTCGCAGAATTCATCGTCGGAGAGACCGGTCGACGTGATGTTCGGGAAGCAGTAGAACGCGCCGCGCGGCTCGAAGCACCGCAGGCCCATGTCGTTGAAGCGGCGCCACATGTACTGACGACGCTTGTCGTACTCGCCGACCATCCGCTGAACCTCGGGCTCGCCGGTCCGGAGGGCCTCGAGCGCCGCGTACTGCGCGGCCGTCGGCACGCACATCACCGTGTACTGATGGATCTTCATCATCTGCTCGATGATCTCCGCCGGCGCGCAGGCGTATCCGACGCGCCAGCCCGTCATCGCGTAGGACTTGGAGAAGCCGGCGAGGTAGATGGTCCGCTCCTTCATGCCGGGCGCGGACAGGATCGAGTGGTGCTCGGTGCCGTACACGAGGCGGTCGTAGATCTCGTCGGCGTACACGAGCAGATCGTGCTCCGCGGCCAGCGCCGCGATACCGTCGATGTCTTCCTTCTCGAGGACCGCGCCGGTCGGGTTGTTCGGGAAGCCGAGGAGGATCGCGCGCGTGCGCGGCGTGATCGCGGCCCGGACGTCGTCGGGGCGCAGGCGGAAGTCGGCCTCCTCGCGCGTCGGCACGGCGACGGGCACCCCGCCGGCCAGCACGATGCCGGGAACGTAGGCGACATACGACGGATCCGCGAGGATGACCTCGTCGCCTTCGTTCAACGTCGCGCGCATCGCGAGATCCACGGCCTCCGACACGCCGACGGTGACGATGATCTCGCGATCCACGTCGTAGCGGACGCCGCGCAGCTTCGCGGTGTGCTCGCTGATCGCCTCGCGCAGCGGCTTGATGCCGTAGTTCGAGGTGTACTTCGTCTTGCCGTCCTTGATCGACCGGATCGCGGCCTCGCGGAAGCGCTCGGGCGTGACGAAGTCCGGCTCCCCCACGCCGAGGGAGATCGCGCCCTCGACGCCGGCGATGAGGTCGAAGAAGCGGCGGATGCCGCTGGCCGGGATGCGCGAGACACGCTCGCTGGTGAGCGGCCGGGGGGTCTCCCGGGAGCGCGGGGGGTTCTCGGGGGGCGCAGCCCCAAGGTGGCGTGTCATGCCGCGACCTCCGGGCGCATCTCGTGGTGCCTCGTGCCCCGCTCGTACGCGGCCGCGACGCGGAACATCGTGGCCTCCTGGTACGAGTTCGCGATGATCTGGAGTCCGACCGGCAGACCGTCCGACAGGCCGCAGGGAAGAGAGATCCCCGGCAGCCCGCTGATGTTCACCGGCAGGGTGAAGATGTCGTTGAGATACATCGACAGCGGGTCGTTCACTTTCTGGCCGATCCTGAAGGCGACGGTCGGCGCGGTGGGCGTCACGATCGCGTCGACCTTTTCAAAGACCCGATCGAACTCCTGCTTGATCAGCGTGCGGACCTTCTGCGCCTTCACGTAATACGCATCGTAGTAACCGGCCGAGAGCGCGTAGGTGCCGAGGATCATCCGCCGCTTCACCTCGGGCCCGAAACCATTGCCGCGCGTGCGCCGGTAGGTCTCGACCAGGTCCGGACCCTCGACGCGGAGCCCGTAGCGCACCCCGTCGTAGCGAGCGAGGTTCGCCGACGCCTCGGCCGGCTGGATGAGGTAGTAGACCGCGAGGCCGTGGTCGGTGAGCGAGAGCGACACGTCGACGAGCTCCGCGCCCTGGCGCTCGAGCTCGCGCAGCGCGTCGCGCACCGCGCGCTCCACGCCCTTCTCCATGCCCTCGACGAAGAACTCTTTCGGCACGCCGATCCGCATGCCCTTCACGCCGCGGTCGAGATCTCGTCGGAGGTCCTCGCTGGGCAGCGGCATCGTGGTCGCGTCACTCGGATCCTTCCCGAAGAGCGCCTCGCAGACGATGGCGCAGTCCTCGACGCTGTTCGTGAAGGGTCCGACCTGATCGAGCGACGAGGCGAACGCGACGACGCCGTAGCGCGACACGCGTCCGTAGGTCGGCTTCATGCCGACGACCCCGGTGAGCGCCGCGGGCTGGCGGATCGAGCCACCGGTGTCGGTGCCGAGCGCGAAGAGGGCCTCGCCCGCCGCGACGGCGACCGCGCTTCCGCCGGACGAGCCGCCCGGCACACGATCGGTGCGCCACGGATTCTTCACCGGACCGAAGGCGGAGTTCTCGTTCGAGCTGCCCATCGCGAACTCGTCGAGGTTCGTCTTTCCCAACATCACCGCGCCCTCGGCATCGAGGCGCTCGACGACCGTGGCCGAGTAGGGAGGGACGTAGCCCTCGAGGATCTTCGATCCCGCCGTCGTCGCGACGCCCCTCGTGCCGATGATGTCCTTGCACGCCCACGGTATGCCGCAGAGCAGCGGCGCATCGCCGGCCCGGAGGCGCTCGTCCGCTGCGCGCGCCTGTGCCTTCGCGCGATCGTCCGACAGCAGCAGCCAGGCGTTGAACCGGTCCCCATGCGCGGCCCGCAGCGCGAGCTCGGAGAGCTCGAGCGCGCTCGTCTCGCGGCGACGCAGCAACGCGGCCGCCTCGGTGATGGTGCGCGGAAGCTGCTTCATCGCTCTTCGAGGATCTCCTGGACGCGGAAGAAATCGCCGTCGCGGCCGCCCTTCGGTGCGTTCGCCAGGGCCTGCTCGGTGGTGAGGCCAGGCCGGATCACGTCGTCGCGCTGCACTCCGACCAGCGGGAGCGTGGACGCCGTTGGCGAGATCTCGCCTGTGTCGACCGTCTTCAGGCGCTCCACGGCATCGAGCACGACCGAGAGCTGTCCGGTGAAACGCTCGATCTCCTCTTCGGTCAGCGCGATGCGCGC
>DATKCP010000089.1:0-2546 GCA_035513115.1 Candidatus Limnocylindria bacterium
GTCGGGCGGTCCCCCAGGCTCGCGGGGGCCCTCGGCGCGGGCGCTCGGCTCGAAAGAAGTGACCAAGGACCTTTGGAGCGGCAGGTTCGCCAAGCCGCTCGACCCGCGCATCCGGGCGTTCACGTCTTCGCTCGACCTCGACAAGCGGATCGCGGCCATCGACGTGCGCGGCAGCATCGCGCACGCCCGGATGCTGGGTAAGCAGGGGATCGTGCCAGGGGCCGACGCGACGGCGATCGTCGCGGGGCTCGAACGGATCGCCGCGGACCTCGAGGCGGGCGCGTTCCCCTGGCCAAACGACGCCGAGGACGTGCACTCCGCCGTGGAGCGCGTGCTGGGCGAGCGGATCGGCGCGGTCGCCGGCAAGCTGCACACGGCGCGCAGCCGCAACGACCAGATCGCGCTCGATCTGCGCCTACTCGCGATCGAGCTGTTCGATGAGCTGGATCGCTCGCTCTCGGCCCTCGGTCTGGCGCTCCTCGACCGCGCGGACGACGAGGTCGACACGGTCGTTCCCGGGTTCACCCATCTGCAGCCCGCACAGCCCATCTCCCTCGCGCATCACCTGCTCGCGCATGTGGAGGCGCTCCGGCGCGACCGCGAGCGCGTGGCCGAGGCGCGCAAGCGCGCGGCGGTGTCGCCGCTCGGCGCGGCGGCCCTGGCGGGCTCGCCGTACCCGATCGACGCCACGGCTACGGCGCGCGAGCTGGGGCTCCCGATCGCGTTCCGGAACAGCATCGACGCGGTCTCCGACCGCGACTTCGTCGCCGAGCTCACCTTCATCGCCGCACTTGCCGCGGTGCACGCGTCGCGGCTCGCGGAGGAGATCGTCATCTGGACCACGCCCGCGTTCGGCTTCGCGGAGGTCTCGGACGAGCACGCGACGGGATCGAGCATCATGCCGCAGAAGAAGAACCCCGACGTCGCGGAGATCGTCCGCGGGCGGGCTGGTCGGGCCATCGGCGACGTCGTCGCGGTGCTGACGATCCTCAAGGGTCTGCCGCTCGCGTACGGCAGCGATCTCCAGGAGCAGCGCGTTCCGCTGTACGACGCCGCGGCCGTGGCGGCAGGTCTCGAGGCGCTCGCCCTCCTGGTGCGCGGCCTGCATGTCCATCGCGACCGGATGAAGGCGGCCACCAGCGTCGGCATGCTGACCGCGACGGACCTCGCAGATCACCTCGCCCGCGCAGACGTTCCGTTCCGCGAGGCCCACGAGATCGTCGGCCGGATCGTGCGTGAACGCCTCGCGGCGGGGAAGGGCCTCGAGGGCATAAGCCTGGACGACCTTCGCGGGCACGACCCTCGCTTCGGGCCCGAAGCCATCGTCGAGCTCGGCGTGGAGCGATCCATCGCGTCGCGGCGCTCGCCCGGCGGCACCGCGCCCGAGCGCGTGCGCGAGGCCCTCAAGGAAGCGCGCGCGGCGTTCGCGCGATGAGCGTCACGCCGGCCCGCGCGGTGGCCGCGGCCAATGGCGGAGTGGGGGTACGGGCGATGCGGCCCGACGATGTGGACGCCGCCCTTGCGCTGATCAACGCCTACGCGGCCGAGGACCGGATGCTCGAGCGCACCCGCGAGTTCCTGATGGAGCGGGTCGGCGACTTCTTCGTCGCTGACGACGTCGCCACCTCGAGCTTCCAGGGCTGCGTGGCGCTCGCGGTGCTCACGCCGGACCTCGCCGAGATCAGATCGCTGGCCGTGCGGCCCGACGCGTCGGGTCGCGGCATCGGCCGCGCGCTCGTCGCCGCGTGCGTGGACGAGGCGAGGCGGACCGGACTGCGCCGCGTCTTCGCTCTCACGCTCGTGCCGGATTTCTTCGAGCGCTGCGGCTTCACGCTGGTCAGTCTCGGACGCCTCCCCGAGAAGAGCGCGGCGGAGTGTCCCATCTGCCCGAAGCGCGGCCGCTGCGACGAGCACGCGATGCTGCTGCACCTCGACGGGACCAAGCCGGAGCGCCTGCGCTCGGACGAGCCGGTGGGGTACACGCGGCTCATGGAGCTCTCGCCGGACATCGCACGGGGCATCGGGCCCTCGCGCTGACCGGATCGTTCCGCGGCGTCACCGCCGCGTTCAACGCGATCGCCATGGTGAGTCTCGCGTTCGCGGCAGCACCCGCTGTGGGCGGCACCGTCAATGAGATCCTGTTCCTGTGGGTCCCCGCCGGGGCTGCCGTGGTCGCTGCGCTCGTCGTGCTTACAGGCGCTGGCTCGGTGTTGGGTTGGATCTCGCTCGGCCTGATCCTCTTCGCCGGCGCGATAAGCGTCCGCGCCATGAACGTCACCTCCCTGCTCCTTCTCCTCTACGTCGCGTTCCTCCCGCTCCTGCCGCGACCGCGTGGATCCCTCGCTCTCGGCATCGGCCTCTCCGTTCTCACGGCGCTGTTATGGGCGGCGTACTTGTACAGCGGCTACGTCGGACCTGGTGACATCAGGTCGCGCTGATAGGCTCGGAAGCGAGTTGGCTCACCGGCCCACGATCCGCGCCGCGAACGGCGTCGTGGCGAGCGGCCACCACCTCGCGACGGCCGCCGGCCTCGCCGCGCTCCGCGA
>DATKCP010000090.1:0-13117 GCA_035513115.1 Candidatus Limnocylindria bacterium
GGACATCGACGGCGTGGCGACGGTGCGAAGCGCGATCAGGGACGATCCAGATGGCTTCCTCGCGGCGAACGCGAATGCTGACGCGAGCGGCTCCATCACCAGGGCGAACGCGATCAAGGACGATCCCGATGGTTTCCTCGCCGCGAACGCGGACGCCGATCTGAGCGGTGCGCAGACCACGGCGTTCGTCGACGGAACCGACACCCATCTCACGGCCGGCTACGACGCGAACGAGGCAGGTTCGGCCGTGACCGATGCCCACGACCGGGGCGACGCCACGGTCACGAGGATCGCGGACGACGACGCCACCGGCGGCAGCGGCAGCGCAAACTCGGAGGGCGGACCCAACATCAGTTCATAGACATCCATGCGGTGGGACTGCGGACGAGCGGCCCCCAGAGGGCCGCTCGTCCATTTCTAATAGCGGATCTCTTTCTTCAGTAGCGGCGGGTTGACGATCTCGACCTGGCCGCGCCCGAGCTTCACGGCGCCCCGGCGCTCCAGATCGACGAGCACGCGGTTCACCGCCACTCGCGTCGCGCCGACGAACGAGGCGAGATCCTCCTGGGTCAGGGACACGATGTTCGAGCCGAAGAGCTCGCCCTGATCGAGCAGCAGCTTCGCGACGCGCCCGGGCAGGTCGAGGAACACCAGATCCTCGATGTGGCCGGTGCTGCGCCGGATACGCGTCGCGAGGAGCGCGAGCAGCTGCCGCATCGCGTCGGGGCTGGCGCGTAGGACGTCCATGAAATCGCGATTCGCCAGGGCGAACGCGGTCGTCTCCGTCATCGCGGTCACCGTCGCCGAACGGGGACCGTCGTCGAACAGCGAGATCTCCCCGAAAACGTCGCCACCGCGGTGCAGCGCGATGACGACCTGCTGCCCACCCTCCTCTGGGACGGAGACCTTCACCGTGCCCGACGCGATGAGATACACGTGGCCCGCGGGGTCGTCGCGGTGGAAGATCACCTCGTTGCGCTGGAAGTGCTTAGATCGCATCCGCGCCGCGAGCTCGAGTCGCTCGCGCTGTCCCAGGGGCGCGAAGACCGGCGAGTGCGCGAGCACGTCGGCGATCTGGTTCGCATCCACGACCGCCAATCGTGCGCGGTCCGTCAAGTACCCGCTACGCGGCGACCCCGACCACCTTTTCAAGACGCGGCCGCACGTCCTCCGCGAGCCGCTTCATGCTTTCCGTGTCAAAGGGATGCGCAAATCCCGCGATCCAGCCGCGCAGGCCGACATCCCAGTACGACTTCAGGTGCTTGGTGACCTCATCGGTGTTCCCGACGAAGACATTGGGACGATTCATGCCGCGATGCTGCTTCGCGATGTTGGCGAGAACACGCTCCGCCTCGTCCTTGTCGTCGCGGATCACGAGCCAGCTGCCGCCGTAGGGGACGATCTCGTTCGCATCGCGGCCGACGTCCGCGCAGTGCTCGCGCAGGATCTCGAGCTTGCGCTTGATGAGATCGGCGGTCCCGAAGCCGTGCCACATGTCGGCGTAGCGCGCCGTCGTCCGCAGTGTCCGCTTCTCGCCGCCGCCGCCGATCATGATCGGCAGCCGCTTCTGGATCGGCCGCACGTTCAGCACGGCGTCCTGCAGCTTGTAGTACTTGCCGTTCATCGTGACGCGATCGCCGTCGAGGAGCCGTCGGATGACCTTGGCGGCCTCGGCGAAGCGCGTTGAGCGATCACCCGGGCTGCCGAGCTCGATGCCGTACGCGCGATGCTCGGTCTGGTTCCACGCCGCGCCGATCCCAAGGTTGGCGCGGCCATTCGACACGTGATCCAGCGTCGCGGCCATGTTCGCGATGACCGCCGGATGTCGGTAGGTGATGCCCGAGACGAGCGCGCCCATGCGTACGCGCTGCGTGACCGCGGCCCACGCGGGCAGGATCTGCCAGGCCTCGAAGTTGGGCCGCTCCTCTTCACCCGACAGCGCGTAGAAGTGGTCCCAGGTCCAGATCGACTCCACGCCGATCGTGTCCGCAAGCTGCGCGACCTCGCGCATCGCGGGCCAGGTCGTGTTCTGTGGCCAGACCTGGAAGCCGATCCGCACGGCCACAGACTAGACTTCATTGCCTCATGGCGCTCGACACCAAGCGTCCGGTCGACACTTCCGTGATCGCCAGGGACACCAAGGACCACGTCCTCGTCTCCTGGTCGGCGCAGGGCGCTCTCACGTCGCTGGTCATCACCGGCGCGAAGGGATCGTGGCTACATGCGGGCGAGAGGCGCATCCTCGACTTCTCGTCGGGCCTCGTCAACGTCAACCTCGGCCACGGTCACCCGAAGGTCGTCCGCGCGATCCAGGAGCAGGCCGAGCGCCTCTGCTACGTCACGCCGTCCTTCGGTGAAGAGAGCCGGGCCGAGCTCGCGCGGCTCGTGGCCGAGGTCGCCCCGGGCGACCTCACCAAGACGCTCTTCACGACGGGCGGCAGCGAAGCGAACGAGCACGCCCTGCGTATCGCGCGGATGTACACGAAGCGGCACAAGGTGCTCACGCAGTGGCGCTCCTTCCACGGCCAGACGCAGGGTGCCGCGACGCTCGGTGGCGACAACCGCCGCTGGGCGAACGAGCCCGGCATCACGGGCGTCGTGCGGTTCCTCAATCCCGACCCGTACCGCTCGATGTTCGGCAACGACGCGCAGAAGGCGCTCGCGCACGTCGAGGAGGTGCTCTGGTACGAAGGCCCCGAATACGTCGCGGCGATCTTCCTCGAGCCGATCGTCGGCAGCTCGGGTCTCATCGTGCCGCCGGACGGTTTCCTCCGCGGTCTGCGGGCGATGTGCGACAAGTACGGGATCCTGTTGATCCTCGACGAGGTCATGACCGGCTTCGGCCGCACCGGCAAATGGTTCGCCGCGGAGCACGAGGGCGTGGTGCCCGACATGATGACCTTCGCGAAAGGCGTGAACTCCGGGTACGTCCCGCTGGGCGGCGTCATCGTCGACGAGCCGATCGCGAAGCACTTCGACGCGAACGTGTTGTGGGCCGGTCTCACCTACGCCGGCCACCCGCTCGCGTGCGCGGCGGGTGTCGCGACGATCGAGGCCTACCGGGAGGAGGGTCTCATCGAGCGAGGCGCGCGGAGCGGCGAGGTCCTCATGCGTGAGCTGCGCGGGTTGGCGGACCGCCATCCGTCGGTGGGCGACGTCCGCGGCAAGGGACTCTTCGTCGGCATCGAGCTGGTGAAGGATCGCAAGACGAAGGAGATGCTCGAGCGGTGGAACGGGCCGTCGGCGAAGCTCCAGAACGCGGTCAAAAACGCGCTCATGCAGCGCGACGTCTACATCCTGAATCGCTGGAACATGCTCTTCATCGCGCCGCCGCTCAACGTCACCGAGGACGAGATCGCGCTCGGCGTGAAGGCCATCGACGAGGCCCTCACGGTCGCCGACCGGTACGCGGCGACGGGCGAGCTCTAGCCCGACCCGGAGCGCCCTCTAGACGATCCAGCGCGTTCGCTCGCGGCGATGAACGTCGGCGCCGTCCGCTCCGAAGAGGTTGGCCAGGGCACCGAAAGCGCTGAGCGCGAGCGTCGCGATGACGAGCTCCATGTCACTCTCCGTTCACAGATAGAACGGAGCCAGGGCGCCCCGTGTGAGACGAGGCTAGGCGGTGAGCGCCGGCGATACATCCCTCAGGGCGGGGATTATCTCGCGGCCGTACGTCTCGAGGATCGCTTCCTCGTCGCCGCTCATGAGGTAGATGTTGAACTGCTTCACGCCGACCGCGGCCAGCCTGCGCAGCTTCGCGATGTGCTCCGTAGCGTCGCCGATCACACAGAAACGCTCCACCGACTCGTCGTCGACGAACGCCGCGTTCGAGGATCCGGGCTCGGCGTGGTGCCGGTAGTCGTAGCCGGGTCGGTCGCGTACGTACGCGGTCAGGTCCGATGGCAGGCCCTTCTCCCCGTAGCGCTTCACGAGGTCGACCACGTGATTGCTCACGAGCGCCGGGAACCAGCGCACCGCATCGCGCGCGCGCTTCCGATCACCGAGGTGCGCCGGCGCCGCGGCCATCACGGCGACGGCGCTGGGATCGCGGCCGGCGCTGCGCGCCCCCGCCCCAAGGAGGCCGACGCACCAGCCCACGAGGCTCGGGTCGGCGAGCTGGATGATCGCGCCGTCCGCGACGCGGCCGGTGAGCTCGAGCGCCTTGGGACCGTACCCGGCGATCCACACCGGCAGCCGGTACTTCTCGGCCCAGTCGAGCCGCAGCTTCGCGCCCTCGTACGTCACCTCACGTCCCTCGCAGAGGTCGCGGATGACCTGCGTGGCCTCTTCCAGACTGGCCAGCGTCGTCGGTGGCTTGCCGAGGACGCGCCGCGCCGAGTCGCCGCGGCCGATGCCCAGGTCCATGCGGCCTTTGGTCAGCAGCTGCAGCACCGCGAGCGTGCTTGCTGTCACCGACGGCTCCCGCGTCGCCGGATTGGTGACGCACGTCCCGAGCCGCATGCGGTCGGTGTTCTGCGCCATCAGCGTGAGGAGCACGTAGGGCTCCTTCCAGAGCACATGGCTGTCGAAGATCCAGCCGTGGGTGAAGCCGCCGCGCTCCGCGAGGCGCGCCAGACTGACCGCGCGCTCGAGCGTGACATCCGGCTTCAGGGTGAACCCGAACTCCATAGGAGTCGGGAGTCTAGAAGCCCCGCCAGCCGTCCTTCAGCCTCTAGGGCGAAGGCTTCCCGCTAGACCACTCGCTCTCGTGCTCGATCTCGACCCGCACGATCGGGCGGCCATCGAGCGAGAGCGTCTCGTATTGCGCGTACTTCCCCGTCAACAGCTTCGCCGCGCTATCGCGCTCCTCGCCGGTCTCAAGGATCGTCGCGACGCCTTCGAGCAGCACCCACGCGAGCCGCGACCAGTCCTCGTCGTAGCGATCGACGACGATCGCGACGCGTCCGTTCGTCTCGATGTTCCGCACCCGGCGTAACGCATGCCAGTCGTCGTCGCGCTTGCGCTTGCGGTCGAGCGGCGTGTAGAGCACGGCGTCGCGCCAGACGAACACGATGGGCACGTTGTGCGGCCGCGCGTACTGGTCCGCGGTTGCCAGGTGCGCGACGCGGGCGGTCGCGAGAAGATCGCGCGCGGCCGGCGAGAGGCTAGCCACGCAGGCGGGGGAGGATCTCGCGCGCGTAGAGTCGCATCGCCCGCTCCTGATCCCTGCCGGGGAAGTGGAAGACCAGGTGCGTGAAGCCCCACTCCACGTAGCGGCGGATCTTCGCGACATGCTCGTCGGGATCGTTGGATACGATGAAACGCGTGTGCGCCCGGTCGGCGGCGGCCTCCGCCCGGCGCTCCATCTCGCGCGGATCCTCGACGCCGGCCTTGTCCTCCGCCGGCAGCGCGAGCGCGGCCCACTCACGCGTGTCGGCCATCGCGCGGCCCCGGTCCGTGTCGAACGAGACCTTCATCTCGATCATCCGCTCGATGCTCGCGGGATCCCGTCCCGCCTCCCGCGCCCCGGTCTCAACGGCCGGCAGGAGCGTCTCGCGGTACAGCTCGTCCCCCTTGCCGCTGGTGCAGATGAAGCCGTCGGCCTCCTTGCCGGCGTAGGTCGCGGTCTGCGGTCCGGCGGCGGCGATGTAGAGCGGCACGCCGCTCGCCGGCTTGTCGAAGATCTTCGCTTCGCGGGTGCGGAAGTACTTCCCGTCGAACGTGACGTAGTCGTTCGACCAGAGAAGCTTCATGAGCTTCACCGCCTCGCGCAGCCGGCGGAAGCGCTCCGCGGGCTCGGGCCACTCGGTCGCGAGGACCGGGGTCTCGTTCATCGACTCGCCGGATCCCACGCCAAGGAAGAAGCGGCCCGGAAAGAGGAGCGCGAGCGTGGCCGCGGCCTGCGCCACGATGGCCGGGTGATAGCGGAACGTCGGTGTCACGACGCTGGTCCCCATTCGCACGCGCGTCGTCTTCGCGCCCATGGCCCCGAGCCAGGCCCACGAGAACGGAGCGTGGCCGCCGGTGTCGCGCCACGGGTGGAAGTGGTCGCTGACGACGACGCTGTCGAAGCCGAGCTCCTCGGCGAGGACGCCGTATCCGAGGAGATCAGTAGGTGCGAACTGCTCCGCCGACGCTTTCCAGCCGAGTGTCAACATGGCGCACATCCTATGAGGAACTCGTGACGCGGCTCACCATCTCGGCGGTCAACGGCCTGCCGGAGATCCGACCCGGCGACGACCTGGCCACGCTCATTCGGGACGCGGCACTCGCGCAGGGCGATCGGATCCGCGACGGCGACGTCGTCGTCATCGCCCAGAAGATCGTGTCGAAGAGCGAGGGTCGAATCGTGCATCTCGCGGACGTGGTGCCGGGCGAGCGCGCACGTGAGATGGCCGCCGAGGCGGGCAAGGACGCGCGCCAGATCGAGGTCGTCCTCTCGGAGACCGCGAAGATCGTGCGTTGGGAGCGCGGCATCCTGATCAGCGAGACGCATCACGGCTTCGTGTGCGCGAATGCGGGCGTCGATCGCTCGAACGCCGGCGCGCCGGACACCGTGGTGCTCCTGCCGGTGGACCCCGACGCGTCGGCGGCGCGGCTGCGCGACGCGTTCCGCACGACGGCGGGCGCGACCGTCTCGGTCGTCGTGACCGACACGTTCGGACGGGCCTGGCGCGAAGGGCACGCCAACGTCGCGATCGGCCTCGCCGGGCTGCCCGCGCTCAAGCGCTACGTCGGACAGCGCGATCCGGAGGGCTACGAGCTGCGCGTGACCGAGATCGCGGTCGCGGACGAGATCGCCGCCGCCGCCGAGCTCGTCATGGGCAAGCTGGATCGGTGCCCCGTGGCTATCGTGCGGGGCTTCAGCCTCGACGAGCCGCCGGAGACGGCGCAGGAATACGTGCGTCCCGCGGGGCGCGACCTGTTCCGCTAGAAATACCGAGGGGTGTGGCAGTGCGACGACAGCTGACGGCGGCCGAGCGGGACTTCCTCCACGAGGCGAGGTACGCCGTGCTCGGGACGGCGAACGAGAACGGCTCCGCGCATCTCACGGTCATGTGGTACGCGCTCGAGGGCGACGAGATCATGTTCAACACGGCGGCGGGTCGCAGGAAACCGGAGAATCTCGCCCGCGATCCGCGCGCCGCCCTCATCGTCCCCGACGGTTATCGGTTCGTGCGCATCGACGGAACGGTCCGGATGGACGACGATCAACAGGTCGCGCAGGCGGACATCCGCAGGCTGGCCCTCCGCTACTACCAGAGCGAGGAGCGCGCCGAGCGCAGCGTGGAGGCGACATGGACGAAGCAGCGGCGGATCAGCTATCGGATGCCAGTGCACCGCGTGTACAGCTCGGGGTTCTGATGCAGGACAGGGGAGCCGGGCCGCCGGAGCATCCGTGGGAGCCGCTCACGCTCGAAGAGGTGAAGCAGCTGCTCGCGCCGGTAGCGGCGCCGTGGTGGATCGCGGGCGGCCGCGCGCTCGACATGTTCGTCGGGCACGAGACGCGGAAGCACGCCGACATCGAGGTCGCGGCGCTGCGTCGTGACCAGCAGCTGTTCCGCGAGGCGCTCGCGAAGTGGGATCTGCGGATCGCTGACGGGGGCGAGTTCATCCCGTGGAAGCGCGGCGAGACGCTGGGGCCCGAGCACCATGAGGTCTGGGGCCGCGAGACGGCGCAGGGGCCATGGCGGCTCGAGCTGCTGTTCGAGGAGAGCGAAGGCACGCGCTGGGCGTATCGACGCAACGCGCGCATCGGCCTCAACGTCGCGGACCTGGGATGCCGCGATGCATCCGGCGTCCAGTTCATCCGACCCGAGGTGGGGATCCTGTACAAGTCGAGGACGCCACGACCGGTCGACGATGAGGACTTCGAGCAGGTGCTGCCTCTCCTCGACGTCGCGCAGAAGGGCTGGCTCGTAGGCGCCCTCTACACGATCGACCCGACGCACGGCTGGATCGAGCGCCTGAAATGAAAGAACCCCCGCCTTGCGGCGGGGGTTCTTCGTTCAGCTGATCGGTGCGCCGCTTAGGCGTATCGACGGGACGCTGAAGGCCGGACCTGCTCGAAGCAGGAGCTGCAGTACACGGGCTTGTCGCCGCGCGGCTGGAACGGCACGCGCGCCTCGTTGCCGCAGTTGCTGCAGGTGGCCGAGAAGAACTCTCGGGGTCCACCCATGCCACGGCTGTCGCCGTACCCGCCCGCGCCGCCGCCGTTCGCGCGGCGTGCCGCGCGACAGTTCGTGCATCGGCCGGGCTCGTTGACCAGACCACGGGTCTGGTAGAACTCCTGTTCCCCAGAAGTCCAGATGAATTCCTGACTGCAGTCCTTGCAGGTCAGAGTTTTGTCGGTGAAGCTCATTCTTGAAGCTTCCTCCCTTTATGTGTTGCTGACGCCTTGAGCACTCGCCCGGGTTCGGGAGGAAGAAAAGCCTCACTACGCCCGCGTTGATCACTCTCGCCGCCGCGTGTCCCTTGCGGGACGAGATCATTGTACCGGTCGTGCGCGTTTCACACCATCATTTCGGGTGCATTTCAACGCCATGGGCTCGGGAGTTTGTCCGCCGGAAAGGTGCTCGGGAAGGCCTCGCCGAGCCATTCGTCGAACCATTCGCCGGAACGGAACCACGAGCGCGGGTAGGTGCCGATCTGGGAGTAACCGGACTTCTGGTTGGCGCGCCAGCTGCCCTGATTCGCGAGCGCGATCCAGTTGTGCGTGCGATGGAGGCCCAGCTCGTTCCAGATGAAGGCCATGCGTAGCCGCACCGCTTCGCTCGCGATGCCCTTGCCGTACAGGTCATGGCGTCCGATGAAGATGCCGGTCTCGCCGTCGCGGCTCGTCCAGCTGATGTCGAAGATGCCGGTGAGGCCGACCGTCTCCCCCTGGTAGGCGATCGTCCAGAGCACCAGGTCTTTGCCCTCGAGGTCCTTCTTCAGACGCTCCTCGGCGGTCGCCGGCGTTTCGCTTGTGAAGCGCGGTCCCCAGAAGCGCGTGACCTCGGGCCGCATCCCCCAGGTCCGGAACAGGTGGTAGTCGTCGAGCACCGGCGGACGCAGCTCGACGCCGCTGTCGCCGACGACGCGCGGGCCCAGCATCAGCGAGCCGCTTCGAGCGGCGCGTACTCGCGTTCGCTCTTGGCCCACCGCTCGTCCCACGTCGAGCGCTGCATCAGCAGCCACACCTCGTCGACGTACGCGCCGTCCCGGTAGTGGGCCTGGTGGCCGCGCGCGAACTCGGTGTAGCCGAGTCGCTCGGCGATGCGCAGTGCCGCCGCGTTGTTCGCGTGCAGCTCGATGCCGGAGCGCTGGAGGTCGAGATAGTCGAAGAAGTAGCGGTGCAGCGCGAGCGCGGCGTCCCAGCCAAAGCCCCTGCGCCACACCTGGGGATCGACGATGAAGTGCTGGAGATGCGCGCCGGGAGGTCCCTCGAGGCTGCCGAGCCGCGCTCGTGCCAGCCCGATGAGCCGGCCGTCGGCCTCGATCGACCAGAGCACGACCCGCTGCTCCTTCGCCTGCTCCTTCAGTCGCTCCTTCCAGGTCGCGGGCATCGCGGGCTCGTGCCAGATCGCACCGGCGTGGCGGACGCGCAGGTCGGCCATCCAGCGGGAGTACGCCGCGAGGTCGTCCTCCACCGGAGTGCGGAGCGAGGTGAGCTTGCCACGAACGATGCCGCCGAGGGCCATGGCCGCTGAGGATAAGCGCGACCCGGCACGCACATGTCACGCGGGCGGTAGACGGACTGTGAACTCCGCGCCGCCCTCGTCGACGTTCCGGGCGGTGATCGCGCCGCCGTGCGCGACCGCGATCGCCTGAGCGATCGCGAGGCCGAGGCCGGCGCCGCTCTGCCCGGCGTTGTCGCCGCGATAGAACCGGCGGAAGAGGCGGGACTGCGCGCCGCCCGGAAGTCCGGATCCGGTATCGCGCACGCGCACGACCGCATGACCGTCCTCACGCGCGCCGCGCACCGAGACCGATGCGCCGCGCGGCGAATGTTTCACCGCGTTGTCGATGAGGTTCGTGAAGAGCTGCGCCAGCCGATCGGGATCGCCGCGCACCGCGGGCAGGCCGTCGGTCACGACATCGAGCCTCACGCCCGCCTCCTGCGCCTGCAGCTCGAGCGCGGCGACCGCGCTCGTCACGAGCGCCGCCGCCTCTACGCGCTCGCGCGCCAGCTCCAGGCCTCCGGCCCGCAGCTTCGCGACCTCGAGCAGTCCCTCGACCATGCGGATGAGCCGGCGCGATTCGCGCTGGATGATCTTCGCCGCGGGAGGCACCGCCGCGCCCGCGGCTTCGCCCTCGGCGATGGCCTGCGCGAAGCCCTGGATCGACGTGAGCGGAGTCCGGAGCTCGTGCGAGATGTCCGCGAGGAACGCCTGCTCGCTGTCCCGCGCGCGCTCGATCTCGCCGGCCATCTCGTTGAACGCGCCGCCGAGCTCGGCGACCTCGTCGGGGCCCGCGACCGGTACGCGCGTCCGGTACTCGCCGCGAGCGAAGCGGCGCGCGCCCGCGACGAGCTCGTGAAGCGGCCGGGTGATGGTCCGCGACAGGAGGCCCGCGACGATGAGCGAGAAGCCCGCGGCGATGACGCCGGCGACGAGGAGCGACGGGAGGAGCGCGCGCAGCGCGTCGCCGAACGCCGCGCGGGGACGCGCCACGACGATGACCGCCGGGTTGATCCCGACCAGGCCGGGGCGGAACGCCTGCTGCACGAAGAGCCACTGCGCGCCGCGGTCGGTGAACCCGCCGAAGCTCGCCTGCGTCGGCAGCGGCAGCGTCTGGTTCACGAGCGCGCTCTCGCTGTCGACGAGCACGCGCCGGTTGTTCGCCAGCACGAGGAGCCGCGCGTCGGCCGATCGCGCCTGATCCGCCAGCGTGTCGATGACCTCGCGCGGCTGCTGGCCGCCGCGCAGCCCGGTCTGCATCGCGGTGAGCAGCGGCGCGGAGAGCTCCTGGAGGCGAAGACGGAGGACGTCGTTCTCGTAGCGGATGAAGAGACCGGAGACCGTGATGGCGGCGACGAGAAGGCCGACCGCGACGACACCGAGGTACGAGAGGAACAGCCGGCCCGCGACGCTTCGCAGCATCAGGTGGAGGGCGCGACCATCTTGTATCCCACTCCCCAGACCGTCTCGATCTTCGCGTCGGCGCCGGCGAGCTTGTCGCGCAGCTGCCTCACGTGCACGTCGACCGTCCGCGTCTCGCCGGGATACGCGAATCCCCAGACGTCCTCGAGAAGCCGGTCTCGTGTGAGCACCATGCCGGGCTGCCTGCAGAACGCCTCGAGGAGCTCGAACTCCTTCGCGCGCAGCGCGACGGTGCGGTCGCCGATCAGGACCTCGTGTCGCGCGGGGTCGACGCTGAGGTTGCCGACATGAAGGATCCGTCCGCCACCGGGCATGCCCGACGCGCGCCTCAGGATCGCGCGTACGCGCGAGACCAGCTCGCGGGGATTGAAGGGCTTCGCGAGGTAGTCGTCCATGCCCGCGTCGAGGCCGGCGATCCGCTGGGTGTCCTCAGCCCGCGCCGTGAGCGCGATGACCGGGGTGTCCGCGCGGCCGCGCAGCTCGTTGAAGAGGTCGATGCCATCCGTATCCGGCAGTCCGAGGTCGAGTACGACCAGCGCCGGCTTCACCTCGTCGAAGAGCGCGCGAGCGCGCTCGCCGGTGCCCGCGTGCTCGACGATGTACCCCGCGTTGCGCAGGTAGAGGGTGACCAGCTCCGCGACCGACGCGTCGTCCTCGACGACGACGATCCGCGCGGTGCCGCTCACGCGGCGAGCATAGCCTCGGCTATCGTCCCCGCCGATGCCGCTGAAGCTCGCGACCGTGCTCGCCCATCCCGACGACGAAACGTTCGGAACCGGCGGCACGCTCATCCGGTACGTGAGGGAGGGGATCGAGGTCCACAGCCTCTGCCTCACCGAGGGCGAGAAGGGCTGGGCCGGCGTCGACGACAAGATCGTCCCGCGGGAGCTCGTGGGTCCGACGCGCGCACGAGAGCTCGCGGAGGCCGGTCGACGGATGGGCCTGTCGAGCGTCACGTGTCTTCGGTACCCCGACAGCGCCCTCGCGGGTGTCAACGCGGAGTGGGTCGTTCGCGACGTCGTGCGCTGGCTGCGAGGGGTGCGGCCCGAGGTGGTGATCATTTGGGGGCCGGATGGCGGCTACGGCCATCCCGACCACATCGCGGCGGGCGAACGCGCGCTGACTGCCATCGAGCTGGCGGGCGTGCAGCGGCACGAGCCCGAGCTCGGGGCGCACTGGCACGTGAAACGCTGCTACCGGTTCGTTGCCGCGGCGGAGCTCATCGATCGTCTCGCGTCGCTCATGCCCGCGTTCGCCCGGTACATGGAGACCCTCGCGGTGAAGCCGCAGCGCTGGACGCGCGAGCGGCTCGGCGCCGTCATCGATGTCCGGGACGTCCTCGATGCGAAGGTGCACGCGATGGATGCCCACCAGACTCAGGCGCCCGATCTCGCGATGTGGGCGAAGGCGCGCGCGGAGCTGCCCGAGATCTTCGCGGAGGAGACGTACATCCGCGCGTTCCCGGACCCGGATGGCAGCCCGCCGGAGACGGATCTGTTCGCGGGCCTGCGGCCGCGCTGAGGTCAGACCGAGGCGAGCCGGATCGGTCCTGAGAGCGCTCCGACGAGGGCCTGGGTGTGCTCGATCGAGCTTTCGGGCTGGGCGTGAGACTCGAGATGCCGTACGAGCGCGTCGAGCCCCGCGATCACCGGGACGCACGAGCTGCCGACGTCGTCAGGTTGCCCGCGCGTGAGCACCACGACGCCCTCGACGTTCGTGTAAATGAAGCCACCGCTCGAGAGGTCGCTCTTCACGCGTGCGGCGTTCGAGCGCGCGCGCTTGGACGGCGAGTCGGAGAGCGGATGCGAGAAGCCGGGGCCGCTTCGCCGGTACCAGTGATCCTGATAGCAGACGAGTCCGCCCTCCTCGTCTCGCGGTTCGACGACCAGAACGCCGTGTGGACCGAGGATGACGAGCGGAACCGCGTCGGAGCTGTCGTCGCGCGGCGCGTAACGCGCCATGACGACGTACTCGGTGGACAGGCGCTCGCCCAGATACGCGGCGGCACGCTCCGCGAGGCGTGCCCGCGGGCCGTAACCGGCCAGCATCGTGAATGCCGAGCGAAGACCGTCCAACTTCGTCCTTTCCGTCCC
>DATKCP010000091.1:0-4540 GCA_035513115.1 Candidatus Limnocylindria bacterium
TGTGCCGCACGTCAGCGCTCAAAGCGCTACGGCGATCCGCGGCACCGCGAACCGCTCCGTGACGACGCGCGGCTTGACGGGTGCCTTCGCGACCAGCACAGCGCAGTGGGCCTGGCTGATGACCTCATCCGCGACGCTGCCCTGAAGGAGTCCGGCGGCCCGCGTCTGGCCTCGCGATCCCAAGACAACGAGGTCCGTCGCCGTGGCAGCCGCGCGCGTGAGGATCTGCTCCGCGGCGCGGCCGCGCTCGACGACGGCGTCGTCGAGCGGATGCGCACGAAGCATGGACGCGGCCTGCGCGAGGACGCACTGCGCATCACGTTCGTCGCCGCCCGGCTCGACGACGTGCACGAGCGTGATGGCGGCGTCGGAGGGAAGGGGCACCCGAGCGAGCAGTGCGACCGCGGCTCGCGCATCGTCGGATCCGTCGACCGCGACCAGGATCCGGCGCGGCGCATCGCGGCGCTCGCGGACGACGAGGACGGGAACGGCCACCTGCCGCGCCAGGCCCCGCGCCACGCTTCCCAGCAGCGTGCCGGCGATCGCGCCGAGGCCGCGCGAGCCGATGACGGCGAGGTCGACCGCGCGTACGAACGCCGACGCCTGGATCGCGTCGATCACCGTGCCGGTGCGCAGCTCGACCGCCGCCGGGACGCCGCGGGCGCCGAGGCGCCGCCGCGCCGCCTCCGCGACCAGTCTCGCGGTAGCCTCGCCCCGATCGCGCGCGTGCCGAGGACCCACGAGATCCGTACCCATGAACGAATGGCTCGGCACGGTGAGGATCGTCACGTGGTCCGCGCCCGCCAGCGGCAGGGCGCAGAGGAGGTCGAGCGCGATGCCGGCCCCGCGCGAGCCGTCGGTCGCGAAGAGAAAGCGCATCCGCACCGAGCATCTGTGCCGTTCGGTCCCGCGTCTGTCGGGCAGCGCCCTCTGGCGCGAGAGTGCGACGCCGGACGGTCAGCGCCGTCGCGCGGCGCTCCACAGCCTCCCGTCGCTGCGCGTCTCCGCGGGCTGGACGCACGGTGCGCTCGGCGGCCTGCGTGGCGCGGCCGTCGCCTGCACCTCCCGCGATCTGGAGCGGATCGAAGCGGCGGTCCTGGCGGCCGCCCGCGCCCACGGACCAGGGCCGACGCGGCGCAACACCGCAGGCCCAGAACGCCGGGTCGCCGCCCTCATAGCCGGCCGCGCGGCGGTGGGGAGCCGGCCGTAGGCCGGCGCTCGCTCGGGACCAACGGCGTATCGAAACGGGCCGAGCGGACGGTTCCACGACCGGAACACGGACCTACGGTTCCTTCCGTGACCCAGCAGGTGGCCGAGCTCGAGGCCTATCGCGTCGGAGCGCGGGCGCTTGCGGCGCGCATCCTGAGCGCGCAGGAAGCCGAGCGCGTGCGCGTGTCGCGCGAGCTCCACGACGACACCGGCCAGGCCCTCACGCTATTGCTCGTCCGCCTGCAGCTGGTCGAGAACATGTCCTCCGAGTCTGAGGTCCGGCGCGAGCTGGCGGAGCTGCGCGCGCTCGTGGGCGAGACGCTCGACGGCGTCCGCCGCCTCGCCGTCCACCTCGGGCCGAGCATGCTCGAGGACCTCGGTCTCGGCCCGGGGCTCGAGTGGCTGGCCGATCGCGTCCACGCCGAGACCGGCATCACGGTCGACCTCAGGCTCGACTGCGAGTGCGCTCACGTCTCGCCCGAGATCAGGCTCGCCATCTTCCGCGTCGGACAGGAAGCGCTCACGAACGTCGTGCGTCACTCAGGAGCCAAGCGGGTCACGATGCGTCTCGCGCACGCGGATGCAGGTCTCGAGCTCTCCGTGGACGACGACGGCCATGGCTTTGACGTCGACGCGGCCCGCGCGCGACCGACGTCGAGCGTCGGACTGTTCGGCATGCAGGAGCGGCTCGCGCTGGTCGGCGGCGAGCTCGAGATCCGTTCGAGAGTGGGCGGGGGCACACAGGTCCGCGCCAAGGTACCCATCCGGGAGGAGGCACTCACATGATCCGCATCGTCCTCGCCGACGACCACCAGATCCTGCTCGCCGGTCTGCGCCGGCTGATCGAGTCGAAGGGCGACATGGATGTTGTCGCGACCGCCACCGACGCCGCCACGGCGATCGAGGCCGTACGCACGCAACGTCCCGACGTGCTCGTGCTCGACATCTCGATGCCCGGTGGCGGGCTCGAGGTGGCGAGGCGCGTCCGCGAGATGGAGCTGCCGACGAAGATCGTGATCCTCACCATGTATGCCGAAGATCGGTTCGTCATGGAGGCGGTCCGGCTCGGTGCGGCCGGATACGTTCTGAAAAGCGCCGCGGACAAGGAGCTCATCGACGCGATACGCGCCGTTGCGGCCGGAGATGCATACCTCACGCCCGCCGCTGTTCGGCTCCTTCTCGCGACACAACAGAACGAGAGCGGCCGCGCCGAGCCCGCGCTCTCGCCACGCGAGCGAGAAGTGTTGCGATTCACGGCACGCGGCTTCTCGAACCTCGAGATCGCCGAGCAGCTGTTCGTCAGCCCGAAGACGGTCGACACCTACCGCTCGCGGATCATGGCCAAGCTCGATCTGCACCGCCGCTCCGAGCTCGTCGAGTACGCGCTCGGTCACGGGCTCCTCGAGTGAGGTGATCGAAATGACGAAGCAAGCGCATCTCATCGGCGACGGCCGCGTCTTCTGCCCGCAGGCCGGGCGCGAGGTCGACTTCGAGCGATGTCTCGGATGCCCATTGCTCGGCGACATCGACCTCGACTCACGCAATCCAAAGGTCATCTGCCGGCTGCCCGCGAGCATCGAGGCGCGGTTGCCGCTCCACGCCTGATCGGACCGAACTGGCCTGTGCGCGTGGTCCATTCGACTCGCGCGGACCCCGGTATCAGAGAGTGGTGGCACCGGCACCACCGAAGGACGCCGGCGAGCTAGGCGCCGAGGCGAGCGAGGAACAGCGTCTCCGCCAGGCAGACGCGCTCAAACTCCGCCAGATGCAGACCCTCGTCGGGACCGTGCGGACCGGACTGCGGGTCATCAACACCGGTGACGAGGATCTCGGCCTTTGGAAACAGCTCCGCGAAGTCGAAGAGGAATGGGATGCTGCCGCCCGAGCCGACGTCCACCGCCTTCGTGCCCCACGCTTCTGACAGCGCGGCGTGCATCGCCTTGTAGGCGGGACCGCCGGTCTTCGTCGCGAACGGCTCGCCGACCGGATGACGATCGATGTGCAGCTCGGCGCCCCACGGCACGTTCTTCTCGAGGTGCTTCACCAGCGCGTCGAGCGCCTTGGCGGCGTCCTCTCCCGGCGGGATCCGCATGCTGACCTTCGCGCGCGCGGCGGGCACGAGCTGATTCACCGCGTCGCGCACCGGCGGCGCGTCGAGCGCCAGAACTGAGATGGCGGGCATCGTCCACATGCGGTCTGTGAGCCCACCGTCGGCGATCAGCTTCACGCTCTGTCGCGCACCGGCCTGCTCGCGAAGCTCCTCTTCGGTGAGATCGAGCGCGGGCGCCTTCCCGCGGACCAGCCCCTGGACCGCGACGTTGCCCTTGTCGTCGTGCAGCGTCGCGAGAAGACGCGCAAGAGTCATGAGCGCGTCCGGGAAAGGTCCGCCAAATCCGCCACTGTGCACGGCTTTATCGAGCACGCGAACTTCGACGACGCACGCCACGACGCCGCGAAGCGTCGTCGTGATCGCGGGCACGCCGATGCGCCAGTTGCCACCGTCGGCGACGACGACGGCGTCGCAGCGCAACCGATCGCCTTCGCGTTCGAGGTAACCGCGCAGCCGCTCCGAACCGGCCTCCTCCTCGCCTTCGACGAACACCGCGACGCCCACCGGAGGTTTGCCGTCGTATGCGCGCAGCGCGGCGATGTGCGCGAGGACACCGGCCTTGTCGTCGGCGGCGCCACGCCCGTAGAGACGTCCGTCGCGCTCTGTCGGCGCGAAAGGCGGCGTCTTCCACTCCGAATCGAGACCCGGCGGCTGCACGTCGTGATGCGCGTACAACAGGACCGTGGGCTTCCCCGGCGGCGCCTTGAAGTACCCGACCACGGCGGGATGTCCGCCCTCGGCGCGGAGCACGTGCGTCTCCGCACCGACGGCGCGCAGGAGCTCGGCGACGAGCTCGGCGGATTTCACCAGCGGAGCGGGGTCGTGCCCTGCCGCGCTCACCGACGGGATGCGCACCAAACGCTCGAGATCGGCGCGGACACCCGGCATGTTCTCGCGCACGCGCGTGCGCAGGTCCGACGCCGGGATGGTCGTCACCCGCTGATTATCGGCCAGAGACAGCGGGCGCATCGCGAAGGGTCACGGTGGCGGGCGTCTCTGGAGCGAAGTTGAGCCCGCGGTATCCGCGCTGTGGGCCGCGGCATCAGCGCAGCGGGCGAGTTTGAGCGACAGAGACGCACGCCACCCGTGGCCGCCACCAGATCACTGCCTCTGTCCGAGCTAAGGCAGCCGATTGAACCAGAGAAGCGACAGTCCTCCAGCGACGATCGACAGCAGCGCCGCCAGCGCGGTGAGGTACGCGGTCACTTCGGTCTTCTGCTC
>DATKCP010000092.1:0-18098 GCA_035513115.1 Candidatus Limnocylindria bacterium
CGCGCCGCTACGCGCCGCGGCGAAAGGCGGCTTCATAGATCACCGGCGCTCCGCTGGCCAGCGTCCCCGGCCGCGCGCGGTTGTACTCCGTGAGCGGGACGGACGGCTCGCGCGCGAATCCGGCGGCGGCCAGCTCCGCGATGAGCTGCTCCTCGGTGAGAAAGCACTGTGGCTGGCCGCTGAACTGCGTGAACACGAAGGGCTCTCCCGGGACCGGCTCCGCGTCTGGCGCGAGCGTGCTGCGCGAGAACGTGAACACGAACAACCCGGCGCCGGCACTGGCCACGCGGGCAGCCTCTCGGACCGCCTGTCGAAACTCGGCAGCCGATCGCGCCAGGTTCCAGATGCCATGCGCGATGACGAGATCACAGACGCCCTCGCGAAACGGAAGCGAGCTCATGGGCGCGACGACGAGGCGAACGCGATCGACAAGTCGATCGTCCCGCACGCGCTGGGCCGCGGCGCGGAGCATCGGCCACGAGAGGTCGATGCCGGTGACCCGCCAGCCCAGCTGTGCGAGCGGCACCGCGTTGCGTCCCGCGCCGCAGCCGAGGTCGAGTGCGCTCGCGTGCTCGACGCGGCGCAGCTCGCGACCTGCGAACGTCATCAGGACCGCGTTCGGCGGCGACGCTGCGAATCCGGCGACCCTTCCTGGGGCGCCCACCCAGAGCCTGCGAGAGGGTCGGTTGGCCGTGCCATGATGTCGGTGCCCACTATGACTCATACGATCCAGCCAGCCGAAGCGCTATCGGTGCGATCGCTCATCACTCCTACCGAGCTCGGGATCGCGAGCCGCATCCTGTCCAAGACCTCCGGCGGCAGTCTCACGCTCTTCGCGTTCGACGCCGGGCAGGGACTCACCGAGCACACGTCGCCGTTCGATGCGTTCGTGCTGGTGCTCGAAGGATCGCTCACGGTCACGGTCGGAAGCACCTCGGTGAGCGCCACGCCGGGGACCGTCGTGCGCATGCCGGCCGGGATCCCGCACGCACTCGATGCGCCCGAGGCGTGCCGGATGCTGCTCATCATGCTGCGCGATCTCGAGGCGTTGTGAGCGAGAACGGCCCAACATCGGCCCCTTCATCGCCCGTATGCTGTCGGCTCCTGTGGAGTCCTGCTCGCTATGACCGCTGATCCCGTCGGCGCGGCAGCACCGCTCGCGCGCGGCTCGGCCACCGGCCCCGGGCTCGCCCGTGCGACCGTCTCGGTGACGACGCGCCTGGATGGATCCGAGCTCCGCATCCCGGTGCACGTCGTGAAGGGCGAGCGCGATGGGCCCACTCTGACGCTCGTGTCGACGCAGCATGGCGGCGAGTGGCTCTCGATCGAGATCGTGCGCCGTGTGATCAGCGAACTCGTCCCGAGCGCGCTTCGCGGTCGCGTCATCGGCATACCGGTCGCGAATCCGATCGCACTCGAGCACTTCACGCGCATGACGCCGGACGAATCGGACGAGCCGGACCTGAACCGCGTGTGGCCGGGCGGCAAGACGTGGATCACGGAACAGATCGCGGCCGCACTGGACAACGAGGTGCTGGCGGGCACCGACTACCTGATGGACTTTCATCCGGGCCCGTGGGGCACGGCTCTCGCGACGATCGGCTACGGAGCGGATCTGCCCGATGAAAAGGTACGTCGATCGTCGCTCGAGATGGCCATCGCCTTTGGCCACCCGTCCGTCCGCGCGCTGAAGATGATGGGGGCGTTCCCCGGCCCGCGTTCCATCGCCGGGTACGCAGGCTCCGTCAGGAAGATCCCGAACATAGGACCGTGTCTCGGCGGGCTCGGCTTCGGCCCCGAGATCGAGCGCGAGTGGCTGGATCAGTCGGTCCGTGGCGTTCACAACGTCCTCCGGCACCTCGGCATGGTCGACGGCGACCCGACCGGGCTGCCGTCCAGGTACTTCCACTTCGCGTCGCGCGGTCACCGCGTCGTGCCGCGTAAAGGTGGATACCTGCGTGCCGGCCGCGGGCCCGAAGCGCTGATGACCGAGGTGTCGAAGGGCACCGTGCTCGGCACCGTGACGAGTCCCTATACCTTCGAGCGCCTCGAGGATCTCGTCGCACCGGCGGACGGCGTGCTGTTCGGCGTTGCGCGCGACTACATGGTGCGTCCCGGCGACTGGGCTTACTTCATCGCGGAGTCGAAGCACCCGGACAGCGCCTGGGTCGAACGGACCGGCTCGGTCAAGGACACGGCGACATCGATCGAGCGACGCTCCCGCCCCAGCGCGCCCTGAGCGCTCCGTGAGGCGCTACGCACTGCGCCGCGTGGTGCAGATCGTCCCCGTGATGCTCTTCATCGCGGTCGTCAACTTTCTGCTCATCCACCTGGCGCCGGGGGATCCAGCGGCCGCGCTCGCCGGTGAAGACGCCCCGCAGGAGTTCATCGAAGCGCTCCGCGTGGACTATGGCCTCGACAAGCCGTTGCTCCAGCAGCTCGGCACCTATCTCGGCACACTGCTGCAGGGGGATCTGGGCTACTCGTTCTCCTATCGCCGTCCCGTGATCGAGGTCATCGTGGAGCGGCTCCCGGCGACGATGCTTCTCGTCTTCGCGAGCCAGATCCCCGCGATCGTATTCGGCACGCTGCTCGGCGCGTACTCCGCGCGCCACTATCCCTCCAAGATCGACAACGCGGTCACCGCGGTCAGCCTGTCCCTCTACGCGGTGCCGATCTTCTGGTCCGGTCTCCTGCTCATCCTCGTGTTCGCGGTGTGGCTGCGCTGGCTGCCGGCATCCGGTATGTACAGCCTCGCGGCGCCGAGCGAAGGCATCGGCCGGCTCTTCGATATCGCGCGGCACATGGCTCTCCCCGCTACGGCTCTCTTCCTCTACTCGCTGCCGACGTACGTTCGTCTGACGCGCGCCAGCGTGATCGAGATCATGCGCGAGGACTTCATCACGACCGCGCGAGCGATCGGCTACAGCGAGAGCGTCGTGTTCTTCCGGCACGCCCTGCGGAACGCGCTGTTGCCCGCCGTGACCGTGGCAGGACTCTCGCTCAGCTTCGTTTTCGCCGGAGCGCTCCTGACCGAGACCGTGTTCGGCTGGCCGGGGATGGGCCGTCTCATGTACGAGGGCGTGTTGAAGCGCGACTATCCCGTGCTCATGGGAGTGTTCCTCGTGACCTCCGCCCTCGTGCTGGTCGTCGGCATCCTCACCGACCTGCTGTACGCCACGCTCGACCCACGGGTTTCGTACGAGTGAGCGTGCCGGTGTTCGTGGCGGATGAGGCCGCCGCGCGTCTGGACGATGAGCACGTTGCCGCGATGGAGGGACTGCGCCGCGCGCGTGCCGTCGGCGTGCGGGCGTTCGTCGCCCGCTTCCTCGCCCAGCCCTTCGCGGTCGCGGGCTTGCTCCTGCTCGGGATCGTCGCCGCTGCCGCCGTCTTCGCGCCGCTGATCGCCCCGTACGACCCATTTGCGCTGAACCCGCCGCT
This sequence comes from Candidatus Limnocylindria bacterium, assembly GCA_035513115.1. Classification (GTDB taxonomy): domain Bacteria; phylum Chloroflexota; class Limnocylindria; order P2-11E; family P2-11E; genus CF-39. Next base: position 3,442 of record DATKCP010000092.1, read on the forward strand.
CCAGCAGCCGGGACCGGCCCACTGGCTCGGCACCGATCCCCTCGGTCGCGACGTGCTCTCGCAGATCATCTGGGGTGGCCGTGTCTCACTTGCCTTCGCGTTCGGTGCGGCCGCGCTCTCGCTCGCCGTCGGTGTCGTCATGGGGGCCATCCCCGGCTATCTGGGCGGCGTCGTCGATGACGTCTTCTCCCGCTTCCTTGATACGTTCCTCGTGATCCCGCGTCTCTTCCTGATCATCCTCATCGTCGCGCTCCTGGGGTCGAACCTCCTGTTCGTGATCGCGGTGATGGGACTGACGATGTGGCCCCAGAACGCGAAGATCATGAGAGCGCAGGTCCTGACCATAAAGAAGCGCGGCTACGTCCAAGCTGCCATCGCGGCCGGCGTATCGCCTCTGCCGATCATCTTCCGCCACGTCATCCCGAACGGGCTCGCGCCGGTCATCGCGAACTCGACCCTGCAGATGGCGTACGCCGTGCTCACCGAGGCGGGCCTCAGCTTCCTCGGGCTCGGCGATCCGAACCAGACCAGCTGGGGCCAGATCCTGAACGCTGGACAGAGCTACGTGCGCTCGGTTCCCTGGATCGTGATCTCGCCTGGCCTCGCGATCATGACCCTGCTGCTTGGCCTGCACCTGGTCGGTGACGGCGTGACGCGTGTCCTGAATCCGCGACTGTCGCTCGGGCGCGAATGAAGACGACGCTGCTCGAGGTCCGAGACCTGGTGATGCACTTCCGCGTCGGATCGGGGTGGGTCCACGCCGTCGACGGCGTCTCGTTCGAGCTGCGCCGAGGCGAGACGATGGGTGTCGTGGGCGAATCGGGATCCGGCAAGACCAGCCTCGGCTACGCGATGCTTCGTCTCCTGCCCGCCAACGGCCGGATCCTGGGCGGCTCGATCGTGTTCGACGGCGTCGACCTCGTTCCCCTGCCCGAGGAGGACCTGCGGAGGCTCCGCTGGACGCGCTTCGCGATGATCTTCCAGAACGCCATGTCGGCGTTGAATCCGGTCTTCCGCGTCGGCGACCAGATCATGGACGCGATCCGCCATCACACCGGGGTCTCGCGCGCGGTGGCCCGGGAACGCGCCGGCGCGCTCTTCGAGCTCGTGGGCTTGTCCCGCGCGCGCCTGCGCGGCTACCCGCATGAATTCTCCGGCGGAATGAAGCAGCGGGCGATGATCGCGCTCGCGCTCTCGTGCAAACCGGACCTCGTCGTGGCCGACGAACCGACGACCGCCCTCGACGTCGTCGCCCAGGGTCAGGTCCTGCGGCAGATCAAGGATCTGCAGCGGGACCTGGACCTCGCGATGATCTTCGTCTCGCATGACATCTCGGTCGTGGCGGAGATCTGCCGCAACGTGGCGGTGATGTACGCGGGTGAATTCGTGGAGTACGGGCCGACGGAACATCTCCTCACGGATCCACGGCATCCCTACACGATGGCCCTTCTCCGTTCCTTCCCGTCGGTCCGCGGACCGTTGAAGACGCTCTTGTCCGTGCCGGGGAGCCCACCGGATCTCGTGCGGCCACCCTCCGGTTGCCGCTTCCATCCACGCTGTCCGTTCGCACAGGCGATCTGCAGCGAGGTCTCGCCACCCGCCACGCCGACCTTCGACGGGGGTTGGGCGCGCTGTCACTTCACGGAGGAGATCAGACGGCAGGGCAGCGATGCGATCGAAGTGCTCGATAAGGTGCGTTGATGGAGGCGGCACTCGAGGTCAAGGACCTGATCAAGCACTACGCCGTCCGTGGCTCGATCTTTGGATCGATCGGCCGGCGCGAGCGTCGCGTCGTCCACGCTGTCGACGGGATCAGCTTCACGGTCACACCTGGCGAGATCCTCGGGCTCGTGGGCGAGTCGGGATGCGGAAAGACGACGACCGGCAAGCTTGTGACGCGTCTCGAGGCGCCGACGAGCGGGTCGATCGTCTTTCAGGGCCGCGACATCGCCGGGCTGAGCCAGTCGCAGCTGCGTGCAGTGCGCCAGGACCTCCAGATCATCTTCCAGGATCCCTACGACTCGCTCGACCCGCGATACACGGTCGAGATGGCGGTCCAGGAACCCCTGCGCGCCCAGGGGGTGGACCTGGCCGAGCGCCGTCGGCGCGTGGAGGAGACGCTCGACATGGTGGAGCTGCGGCCGGCGCGGATGTTCATGTCGCGGTATCCGCACGAGCTCTCAGGTGGGCAGCGACAGCGTGTCGCGATCGCGCGAGCGATGATCGTGCGACCGCGCTTCGTGATCGCGGACGAGCCGGTCTCGATGCTCGACGTCTCGATCCGTGCCGGGCTCCTGACGCTGATGCGCAGGTGGAACCAGGAGCTCGGCGTGTCTTTCCTGTTCATCACGCACGACCTCGGAGTCGCCCGCTACATGTCGAACCGCATCGTCGTCATGTACCTAGGGAAGATCGTCGAGACCGGCCTCACGGAGGCCGTCATCGGCCAGCCGAAGCACCCGTATACGCAGATGCTCATCGCCGCCGTGCCGGACCCGGACCCGCGGAACCGCCGCGTCGAGCAGGAGCTCCGCGGTGAGGTCGCCTCGGCGATCGATCCGCCCTCAGGCTGCCGCTTCCATCCGCGCTGCCCGATCGCGCAGGCCATCTGCGCGGAACAGGAGCCCGCGCTGCGGCAACTCCGCGACGGGCGATTGGCGGCCTGCCACTTCGCCGAGTAGGTGAACTGCACTGACCCGGCCTGTGCCGCCGTCCGACACGCGCGTTGCCTGTTAGCGTAGTCAGTCGCGAAGCCAGCGGACCACCAGTCGAGGAGGAAATCCCCACATGAGGATCATTACGCGTAGCAGAACGCTCGTCACGGTGATGGCTGCCCTGGTCTTGACGATCGTGGCGTGCGCGCCTGCGTCGGGACCGACGCCGGCCGTCAGCGCATCGCCCTCGGCGGCGGAGCCCAAATGGGGCGGCACGCTCGTCGTCGGGGTCTACACCGACCCGAAGTTCCTGAACTCGAACTACGACTTCGACGGCCAGTCCTATTACCAGAACATGAACGTCTTTTCGAAGATCGTGAACTACGACTACCGCACCGGCACAATCCATCCGGACCTCGCCACGCGATGGGAAGTCTCGCCGGACGGACTCAAGTACACGTTCCATCTCCGCGAAGGCGTGAAGTGGCACGACGGCACGCCCTTCACCTCCGCGGACGTCAAGTGGACGTACGACGATCTGATCAAGGAAGGCACGAAGGCGCAGGCGTTCCGGATCATCACCAGCCTGGCGTCTGTCGCCGCGCCGGACGCCAAGACGGTCGTCTTCACTCTGAAGGAGACGGACGCCCTGTTCCTGGTCGGCCTGGCCGGCTATTACGGCGCGAACGTCCTTCCGAAGCACCTCTACGAAGGCACCGACGTTCGCAAGAACCCGTACAACACAAAGCCGGTGGGCACCGGCCCGTTCAAGGTCGTTGAGCTGGTCACCGGCTCGCACATCGTCATGGACGCCAACCCGGACTACTTTGGCCTCGGCCCATACCTCGACAAGCTCATCTTCAAGGTCGTCCCGAACCTCGCGACGATGATCTCGACGCTCGAGACCGGCGAGGTCGGGTACTCGGCGCCGTCGCCGCCCTTCGGTGACGTCGCCCGTCTGCGGACCCTCCCGGGCCTGAAGGTCGACGAGGCGCCTTCGCAGATCGTTCAGTGGACGGCATTCAACCTCGAGAACCCGAAGTTCAAGGATCTCCGGGTCCGGCAGGCCATCATCCACGCGATCGATAAGCAGGCGATCTCCACGCAGGTGTACGCGGGCCTGGTCACGCCATCCACCGCGACGTACATCTCGACTGTCCCCAAGTACTACAACGCCGCGGCGAAGCAGCCCGAGTACGACCTGGCCAAGGCCGAAAAGCTGCTCGACGAGGCCGGTTTCCCGCGTGGCGCCGACGGTATCCGGTTCAAGACGCGCTACGCCGCATTCATCTCGTCGCTCGCCGGCGGGCCCGAGATGGGCCAGGTGATCAAGCAGCAGCTGGCGAAGGTCGGCATCGACGTGAACCTCGAGGTCCAGGAGTTCGCGCTGTTCAGGGAGAAGATCATCAACAAGCGTGACTTCGAGATGACGGCGTCAGGCGGACCCCACGGCCCCGACCCGTCTGAATTCGCGAACTTCGTCGGCACGGACGGCACGCGCAACGTGATGAAGTACTCGAACGCGCGCGTGGACGAGCTCTTCAGGATGGGCCGCAAGACCATCGTCGAGGAAGAGCGCAAGAAGATCTACTTCGAGATCCAGGAGATCATCGCGAAGGATCTCCCCCGGATGAATCTCGTCGAGTACACCTACATGCGTCCCTACCGCGCCGAGTTCCACGACTTCTGGTGGCAGGACGTCGCCACGCAGAAGAAGATCGGCCAGGACATGTACAACCTGACCTGGTCGGAGAACGGTGCCGACACGCACCCGCGCAAGAAGTAGTTCGCGGCTCGGAGAGGCGGGCGCGTCGCCCGCCTCTCCGATGCTCCGCTAGGACGATCCGAAGCCCGCGATCACCCTTATGACCGTCGAGTAGACGCGCCCCGCGGGAGCGATGCCGATGATCGGGAGGGACGTGACGACATGGCGACACAGGCCGCGCCGAGACCGGTGACAGGGCAGGAGAGCGACGCGCGCGCACGCGCGCATCAGTCCAAGACGCTCATCATCGACGCGCTGAGCGGGCACATCGTCGCCCCCGAGCCGCCGCCGGTGGACGGCAAGAGCTACCTCGAACGGCTCCGCGAGTCCGGCGTGAACGTCGTGAACATCACGCTGGCCGCCCACTCCGACAGCTTCGAGCAGACGCTGAAGATGATGTACCACTACTTCAATCTGGTCAGCGCAACACCGGACCTGACCATGCAGATCGAGACCGTGGACGACATCCGCGCGGCCCACCGCGAGGGCAAGATCGGCATCATCTTCGGATCGCAGACGGGAACGATGGTGGCGCGCGACATCTCGCGCTGGACCATCCTGCACAAGCTCGGGCTGCGCGTCTGCCAGGTCACCTACAACGAGCGCAACGAGCTCGGCGACGGCTGCATGGAGCCGGAGAACCGCGGTCTCACGTCGTACGGCCGGCAGGCTGTGCAGGAGATGAATCGCCTCGGCATCGTCGTGGATCTGTCGCACGTCGGCGAGCGCACGGCGCTCGATGTCACCGAGTACTCCACCAAGCCCGTGATCTACTCGCACTCGAATGCGAAGGCACTCACGCCGAGCCGGCGCAACCTCACGGACGAGCAGATGAGGGCCATGGCCGCCACGGGCGGCGTCATGGGCATCTCGTCCTTCTCGATGATGACCTACCGCGAGCTCGGCGCGCGCCCCACGCTCGAGGACTACCTGAACCACATCGACTACGCGGTCGGTCTCATCGGCGTCGACCACGTCGGCATCGGGTCGGACATCTTCGAGTCGTACACCAAGCTGAGCTGGACGAGCTCCACGAAGCGCATGTACCCGATGCCGTACGAGTACGAGACGAAGGTGGCCGAGGGCTTCATGTACGTTTCGGAGCTCCCCAACGTGATCCAGGGTCTCGTCACGCGTGGGTACTCGGACGCCGACATCGAGAAGATCCTGGGCGGCAACTGGCTGCGGGTCTTCTCCCAGGTCTGGCTGAACTAGTCGCTTCGGTGGCCGACCCCGTCACGCTGACCTACGGCGTGCTCATCAACGCCGAGTATCCGCATCACGACCTGATGCGGTATGCGCGGCGGAGCGAGGACCTCGGCCTCGATGCGCTGTGGTACGCGGACGAGAAGTTCTACCGCGAAACGTATACGGGGCTCGCCGCGTGCGCGCTCGCCACCTCGCGCATCGCCCTCGGTACCGGCGTGACCGAGCCGTACACCCGGCACCCGGCGCTCACGGCGCTCGCCGTGGCCTCGCTCGACGAGCTGTCCGGAGGCCGGGCGGTGCTCGGCTACGGGGCCGGACGCGTCGGCTTCCCGCAGATGGGTATCGCGCTCGAACGTCCAGCGGTGAGGCTGCGGGAGGCGATCGAGGTGATCCGCCGGTTGTGGGCGGGGGAGCGGTTCAGCTTCAGGGGCGAGACGATCACCTGGTCGGACGCGGCACTGCAGTTCCCGACGCGGGCCGGCATCCCGATCTACCTCGCGGCCGACGGCCCGCATACGCTCCGCCTCGCGGGCGAGGTCGCGGACGGAGTCATCGTCGCGCACTGCGCCTCGCCGCTCATCCTTCGACCCAAGCTCGACTTCGTGCGGCAGGGCCGGGCCAAGGCCGGGAGGTCGAGCGGTCCGGTGGTGCTCGCGCGCCTCGACGTGAGCCTCTCCCGCGACCCGGAGGCCGCGATTTACCAGGGCCGCCTGCGCCTCGCGCGGTACCTGTGGTCCCAGTACCCGAACATCGGCTACCTGGCGGCGCACGGTCTCGCCCTGCCGGCGGACCTCGATCGCCGCCTCCGCGCCGCGGGCCCCTTCGTGCGCACGCAGGAGCGCGCCGCGTTCGCCCCCTTCGCCGATGCGATCCCAGCCGAGCTCGTCACGCCGATCGCGTGCGCCGGCGCTCCGGAGGACGTCGCGCAGCAGCTCCGGAAGGTCTTCGGCGCTGGCGCCGACGGGGTCATGGCCTACCTCCAGATCCCGCCGGGCGAGACGATGGACAGTGTCCTCGACCTATATGCGGCGACGGTCAGCATGCTGAAGCAGACGTAGCCCGCCGATGCGCGATTGGCTGAGCCTCCGTGCCGGGCCATCCTGGGTGTCGATCCTGAGCGCGCCTAGCGCGCTGCGTGTACGACGCGCCCGGCGCGGATGACGGCAATCCGGGGCGGGTGGGCAGCCACCGCCTCCGCGGAGTTCTCGGCGTCGACGATCACGAGGTCGGCGGGAGCGCCAGGGGCGACCGTCGCCGCGGGCAGGCCGAGGATGCCCGCATTGACCCGGGTGATCGCGTCGAGAGCCCGGCGGAGGTCCGGATCGGTCCGCAGTCCGTTGCGATACGCGAAGAGGAAGGCCTTCTCGAGCACGTCGCCGCGCCCGTAGGGCGCCCAGCCGTCGTGGACGTTGTCGGAGCCGATCCCGAGCGTCACGCCGGCCGCCCACAGGTCCGACGCTCGAGGGATCGGAATGTGGCCCGTGGCCGCGGTGATGATTGCGACTCCGGACCGCGCGAGCCGCTCGAGCGTGCGCCGGACCGCCGGCTCCTCGAGGTCGCCGAGCGCGAAGGCGTGGCTCACGGCCACTCGACCGCCCCAGCCCTCGGCCTCGGTAAGCGCTGCGATGCGGTCAAGCTCGGAGAGGCCCAGCTGACCGTGGTCGTGCAGGTGGATGTCGAGCGGGACGTCGTGCCGGCGGGCCAGCCCGAAGAGCATCCGCAGCGCGGTCTCGGCATCACCATCGTGACCTGCCGGATCGAGTCCGCCGAGCACGTCGGCGCCCAGGCGGAGCGCCTCCTCCAGCAGCTCCGTGACACCGGGCGTCAGCACGCCCGATTGAGGGAAGGCCACGACCTGGATGTCGAGCAGGCCGGTGAGCTCCTGCCGGAGCTCGAGCAGCGCCTCGACGCTCCGCAGCTCCAGCCCGGGAGTGACGTCGGCGTGACTGCGGAGCGCCAGCGTGCCATAGGCCAGTGCTGACCTCGCGAGGATCTCCGCTCGCTCCTTGATCGTTCGAGTGGCGCGATGCAGCAGGATCTCTTCGGCCGTCGCAATGCGGTCGCGAAGGGTCGGAGCCTCCGGCAGCGGGATCCACGGCTCGCCCATGAGGGTCTTGTCCAGATGCATGTGGGCATCGACGAAGCGCGGAAGCACCACTCCACCGCGCCCATCGAGCGATGCGATGTCCCTGTCACTTGGCTCGGCGTCACGGACGATCTCGGCGACGCTGCCGTCGCGCAGCCTGACCGTGAACGGCCCGCTGCCGTCCGCCAGCCGAATGTTCGTGAGCGCGAGCGGCGAAGCCGCCGCGGGCGAGCGGGCTATGCCGGCAGCGGCTTCCAGACCGTGCGGAAGACGCGCAGGAAGTTCGCGCCGAGCACCTTCTGCACGTCCTCTTCTTTGTACCCGCGGTCGAGCAGGCCCTGGGTCACCCGCGGGAGGTGCTCCATGCTCCGGAAGCCCTCGAGGTGGTCGTCGGTCGTGAGGCCGGGTGTGGCTTCCCTGAAGCGGCGGCTGTACTCGACCTGCTTGGCCGAGTACGGGCCATACGTCATCGCCGCGTGGTCCCGCACTTTCTGCGGGTAGCCACCCGGCTCGACCACGCTGTCCGTGCCGATGCCGACGTGGTCGATCCCTGCGACGCTGATCGCGTGCTCGAGCGCCTCCAGGAAGTCGACCAGGCGCGGGCGCTTGCTGCCGCCGCGCCAGTTGAAGGAGCCGAACGAAGTCACTCCGACGACGCCGCCCGTCGCGGCGATCTTCTTCATCTCGTCGTCGGTCACGGTGCGGCCGTGATCGACGAACTTTTGGATGCCCGCGTGCGTCACGACCACCGGCCCTTCGCTCGCCTCGATCGCGTCCTGGATCGTGCGCCGGCCGATGTGCGAGAGATCCAGCACGATGCCGCAGCGGGCGAGCTCCTTGATGAGGGCGCGGCCGAAGAAGCTCAGGCCGGCGTCCGCCGGTTCCATCCAGCCGTCACCCGCGAAGTTGCGCTCGTTGTAGGTCAGCTGCACGACGCGCACGCCGAGCCGCGCGAACATCTCGACGAGGACGAGCTCCGTCCCGAGGAAGCGTGAGTTCTGCGCACCGAGGATGGCGGCGAACTTGCCCTCGGCCTTGCACCGCTCGATGTCCGCGACGGTGCGCGCGATGACGATCTTCGGATCACGACGTGCGACCTCGTAGTACTCGCGGATGGCCCGGAACGCGTCCGGTGCATCGGCGTACACGTCCGGGACCGTGAAGTTGACAGCCGTGAGGCCGCCCGATGCGATGCGGTCGTTGTAGCCACGGAGGAAGAAGGAGCAGCCGTCGATCACGATCGAGCGCCGGTGGAGCGCCTGGGCCTGCTCGGTCACCTCTTCTGCCGGTCGCGTCGTTACAGCCACTATGAGCCCCCTTCTTACTTCCAGACCTGTTCGAACACGCGAAGGAAGTTGCCGCCGAGGATCTTGTGGACGTCGGTCTCGGTGTAGCTCCGCTCTCGGAGCGCCTTGGCGAGATCGACGACCTGCGGATAGCAGTTGAAGTCGCGGAGCGCGCGCTTGGGGGATCGTACGTCACCCGACACCACCTCGGCATATTCGCCGATGGCCGAGGCGTACGCAGGCTCGCCCCACGGGTCCTTCTCGTGGTACGGGTAGGTCCCGAGGCTCATGTCGGTCCCGATGCCGATGTGGTCGGTCGAGCCGGTGAGCTGCGCGACGTGGTCGATGTGCTCGATGAAGTCGCTCATCGAGGGCCACTCGCGGCCGCCCTTCTTGAACGTGAACGGTCCGAACGGCGCAAGCCCGACGACACCACCGGTCGCCACGCAGGCCTTGATCTGCTCGTCGTCGACGTTGCGAGGATTGTCGACGATCGCCTTGACGTTCGAGTGCGTGAACACGAACGGCCCCTTCGTCCGCGCCATGATGTCGAGCGTCGTGCGCTTCGCGACGTGCGAGCCGTCGAGCAGCAGCCCGAGGCGATCGCACTCCTCAACCACGGTCTCGCCGAAGCGCGTCAGGCCCGTGTCGTGGTCGAGACAGCCACCCCCGATGTGGTTCGAGGCGTTGTACACCGGCAGCATGATCCGCAGCCCGAGGCGATAGGCCGCTTCGATCCTGTGCACGTGCAGACCGATCCAGTCGCCGTCCTGGGCCGCGATGATGATCGCGGCCCTTCCTTCGCGCTTTGCCGTGCGGATGTGGTCCGCCGATGTCGCGACGAGGAGGTTCGGATGGTTGCGGGCGATGAGATGCCAGAACATGAGGGCCTCGACCGCGCGCTCGAGTGAGGCGTGGGGATGGACCGCCGTGACCGCGTATGCCGCGACGCCATGGCGGTGCGCGTTCGCGTAGTCCGCGTCCGGCCAGGCCTGCATGCAGGCGTCGACGAAGAGGTACGGGCTCTCGCGCTCGAGGATCGGATGGAAGCCCTTGTTCGGTCGCAACTCGCTCGTCGTCGCTGATGCGGTCATCGCGCCGATGGTAGCCGGGCGGCGCCGTTACTTGCGTGGCCTCACTCGCACCGATGCCGCGTCGCCATCGAACGCGGGTCGGCGCAGGTGCAATCCACGACCGGCGTTGCCCCGTGGCCGCCCCTCGTGGGCGACGACCTCGCCGCGTGACAGCGTCATGACCGGCCAGCCGACGCACGCAAGTCCATCGAGTGGCTCGTGCCCGGCGCCACCGTGCATGTCTGCGGACCGGATGACCTCGTGGCGCGACGGATCGATGATCACGATGTCGGCATCAGAGCCCGGCGCCAGTGTCCCCTTTCGCGGGAAGAGGCCGGCGATGCGAGCTGGCACCGTCGACATGACCTCGACGAAGCGCTCCACGGAAATCCGGCCGGCGCTCACGCCAGCGGAGAACAGGGCGCGGACCTCCGTCTCGAGCGCGGGGAGTCCGACGAGCAGCGCGTCCAGGTCGAGGTCACCGGCAGCCTTCTGTGCGAGCGTCCACGAGAGATGATCGCTGCCGATCGCATCGATGGTGCCGTCCGCGACGGCTGCCATGTGGCTTCGACGTCACTCTGCGTGCGCAGCGCCGGGTAGCCGGTGAACATCAGGTGGCCGGGCGCGGGATCCTGGTAGCGCTCCTCGGTCAGCAGGAGGTAGCACGGCCGCGTCTCCGCGAACAGCGTCAGGCCTCGAGCCTTGCCGGCCCGCGCGACGTCCACGGACTCTTTGCATGAGAGGTGCACGAGGTAGGTCGGGCAGGCCGTCAGCGCGCACTGCTCGACCGCGCGTTCCGCGGCCGCGAGCTCACCCTCGCGCGGACGCGCCTCCCCCCAGGCTCGCGCGGTGGCGCGTCCCTCCGCGCGCAGCCGCGCATACGCACGCGCGCGGATCGCCTGGTCCTCGGCGTGCACCATCGCGATGCCGCCGCACCCGGCGAGGACCGCCATCGCCCTCGACATGTCGTCATCCGACACCCTCGACATGAAGATCTTCACGCTTGGGTATCCCGCGGCGACTAGGGCGGGTATCTCAGCGAGCGTGGCGGGGCCGAAGTTGGCCGGCACCACGTGGAATGCGTGATCGATCATCGCGCGACCCGCGGCGCGCTCGCGCCAGCGCGCCGCGGCCGCGAGGAGCGACTCATCCTCACTCTGGCGCACGTAGTCGACGACGGTGGTGACACCGCCGCAGGCCGCGGCGACGGTCCCGCTGTGCCAGTCGTCGGCGCTACGCCGTCCGGGCGCCGCCTCGGTGTCGAGGTGCGTATGGATGTCAACTGCCCCGGGCAGCACCAGCAGGCCGGTGGCGTCGATCTCGCGCCGAGCGCGTGGGGCAGCTGGGCCGATGGCGGCCACGACGCCTGCCTTGATCTCCACATCCGCCCGCACGCTGCCGCTCGCGGTCACCACCGTGCCGCCTCTGATGACACAGTCGCTGCCTAACATCGCGACCTCGCGCCTCTCATCCGGCTATGACGGAGTGGGAGATCGGCCAAACGCCAGCACCTCCGTGACACTCGTTGTGGTTGCGGGATGATGTCTCTGAGAGCCTCGGACCCGCACGGAGATCGGCCACTTCGTGAACCGCGTCTGGGTCACCGAGGCGATCCGGCCGGGGTCGTCGATCGCGATTCGGCATCCATCGCGCTGTCGGCGACCGCACAGCAGAAAGCCCCAGTGGTCAGATTGGGGGTCAACGCTCGGCCCCCGACGCGAGAATCGCGTATTTCCTGTGGGCGATGCTGGATTCGAACCAGCGACCTCTGCGATGTGAACGCAGCGCTCTAACCAGCTGAGCCAATCGCCCGGTGCGAAAAGTGTACGACGCTAGCGGCCGAGGACGGCACCCTGGACGAGACCAGCGGCGACGAGGAGCACGAGCGAGACGGCGATGGTGATCGCGAGTCGCCGAAAGTCCCTCGCGACAAAAGTGCGCTCCGCGAGCGCCGCGCGCTCGAGCGCCGCGGATGGCGCGCCCGCGGCTCGCGAGTATCCGACGCGGGCGACCGAGCCGCGCGCGCGGTAACCGGCCTGCCGCGGAGCGCCCTCGCGCCCCGGCGCACCGGTCGAGGTCGCATGCCGCGACGCCGGCGTCTCACGTCGTGTGCGCGATCGTGTGCGGCTCCGTCTCGCCATGAGCGTCCAGCATATCGGACCGGCTATCGTCCGCGACGTGATCCTCGACGAACAGACGCTCTCGCGTGTCGTCATCGCGCTCGTGATCGCGGTGGTCGTGCTGGGCGCCTGGGTCGCGTGGCTACAGCGCTCCGAGGCGCGCCTGCGCCGCAGGCTGCGCCGCGTGCTGCCGGAAGGCGAGAGCGGTGGCATCGACGAGATCCTCGATCGTCAGCTGAAGCGCATCGACGGCCTGACCGAGCGGGTCGATGCGCTGAACAAGCTTCACCACGAGCTGGAAGACCTGAGCCAACGGACCATCCAGAAGGTCGCGGTCGTCCGCTACAACCCGTTCTCCGACACCGGCGGCGATCAGTCGTTCGCCATCGCGCTGCTCGACGCTCTCGGCAACGGCGTCGTTCTCTCCAGCCTCCACAGTCGCAGCGACACGCGCGTCTTCGCCAAGCCGGTGCAGCGGGGACGCTCGCGTTTTCAGCTGTCCGACGAGGAACAGGACGCGATCAAGAAAGCGCTCGCACCGAGCTCGTGACCGGCTTCGGCACCGAGCACACGCTCGCCATCGTCAATCCCGCCGCCGGCGACGGCACCGGGGCACGCCTGGGGGCCGATCTCGCGCGTGAGCTCGAATCGTCCGGCTTCAAGCTGGAGATTGTTCGGACCCCCGCGCCCGGCGAGGCGGCACGCATCGCGCGACAGGCATCCGCCGAGGGGTGCCGCACGATCGTCGCCGTCGGCGGCGACGGGACCGCGAACGAGATCGCCAACGGTCTGGTCGGCACGAGCACCGCCCTCGCGCTCTACCCGATCGGCAGAGGGAACGACTTCGCGCGCGCGCTCGGATACCCGCGCAAGCGGCGGAACATCGCGCGGTTCCTCTCGGGCGCGCGCCGGCGCACCATTGACGTGGGCGAGGTGAACGGCAGGATCTTCGTGAACGCCGCGGGCGTGGGCATCGATGGCCACGTCACGGAGCGGGTCGAGGCGAGCGCGCGAGTCGTGGGCTCGACGTTCGGCTACTTCGTCGGCGCGCTGGTTTCGATCGCCGCGTATCGGCCGCAGCCGATGCGTGTCGTGATCGACGGTCAGACACGAGAGGGCAAGCACCTCGTCGTCGTGGCGGCCAACGGAACGCACTTCGGGAGCGGGATGCACGTCGCTCCGAACGCGGTGATCGACGACGGCCTCTTCGACATCGTCGTCGCCGGCGACCTCGGACGATGGGCATCGCTCGTCGCGCTCGCGAAGCTCTACCGGGGCACGCACGTGAACGGACGGGACGTCCTGGCCATTCGCGCGCGCTCGCTCGACGTCGAGCTGGAGCGCGAGCTGCCCGCGCAGGCTGACGGTGAGCCGTTTCGCGCGCGCTCGCTGGCCATGCGGATGCGTCCTCGCGCGCTCACGGTCCTCGCACGGTGACGACCGACGCGCGCCGCCGTCTCCCGTCCGTCGACGCGGTCGTGCGCGCCGCAGGCGAGGTGGACCGGCCGCGCGACCGTTTCGTTCGCGCCGTGCGCGAGGTCCTGGCGGAGGCCCGCGCCACCGGGGCTACCCTCGACGAGCCGGCCACGGCCGACGCCGCGCGCCGCCGCCTCCGCGAACGCGATCGGCGCTCGCTTCGTCGCGTGCTCAACGCGACGGGCGTGGTCTTGCAGACCAACCTTGGCCGCGCCCCTCTCGCGCCGGTCGCGCTGGCCGCGATCGCCGATGCCGCCGGCGCGGTCAGCGTCGAATACGACCTGGACGCCGGACGCAGAGGCGAGCGGCACGGCCACGCCTCGCGCCTTCTCGCGGAGCTCGCGGGTGCCGAGGACGGCGTGGTCGTGAACAACAACGCCGCGGCGGTGCTCCTCGCCCTTGCGGCCCTCGCAGCGCGCAAGGAGGTCATCGTCGCGCGCGGCGAGCTGGTCGAGATCGGTGGCGGCTTCCGGATCCCCGACGTCCTGCGGCGCTCCGGCGCGAAGCTCGTGGAGGTCGGCACGACGAACCGCACCTACGTGCGCGACTACGCGGCCGCGATCACCGAGCGGACCGGCGCGATCCTGCGCGTGCATGCGAGCAACTTCAAAGTCACGGGGTTCGTTGCGCGGCCGGAGGACCGCTCGCTGGGATCGCTCGCACACGAGCGTGGCGTGGCCTTCATCCACGATCTCGGGAGCGGCACGTTCCTCGACACGGCTCGCTACGGTCTCGCGCGCGAGGAGACGGTCGCCGAGGCCGTCGCGGCGGGCGCCGATGTCGTCACGTTCAGCGGCGACAAGCTTCTCGGCGGGCCCCAGGCCGGTCTCGCGGTCGGGCGCGCCGCCGCGATCTCGGCGCTGCGCGCGCACCCGCTCATGCGCGCGATCCGTCCGGACAAGCTCACCCTGGCCGCGCTCGTGGCCACGCTCGAGCTCTATCGCGACGGCCGGGCCGAGAGCGAGCTACCGGTGTGGCGGATGATCGC
>DATKCP010000093.1:0-11302 GCA_035513115.1 Candidatus Limnocylindria bacterium
GCCAAACGTGATCGCTCGACGTGGCATCGGTGGCGGCCCCGGCGGAATGAACCCGCTGCTCATCCTCGGCCTCGTCCTTCTCGCCTACGGCTTCTTCACCGGCCGCCTCGTGTCGCCGGTGCAGCGCGCCTCGGAACATCCGGTCGGCTTCATTGCATTCGTCATCGCGATCGTGCTCGGCATCACCGTGCACGAGTTCATGCACGCATACTCCGCGCACCGGCTGGGCGATGACACCGCGCGTCTGCTCGGTCGCTTGAGTCTCAACCCGATGGCGCACCTCGACCCGTTCGGCAGCCTGCTCCTCGTCCTCGCAGGTTTTGGGTACGGGAAGCCCGTTCCGTTCAATGAGTCGCGCCTCCGAACGACGATGGGCGTCACGTTCGTCGCGCTCGCGGGTCCGATCGCGAACGTCGCGCTTGCCGCGCTCTGCGCGCTGCCGCTCCGGTTCGGTACGGCCTCGGTCATCGGCGGTGTGTATGAGGAGATCCTCGGCGCCATCGTTCTGTGGAACTGCGTGCTCGCGATCTTCAACCTCGTTCCGATCCCACCGCTCGACGGTGCGAACGTTGTGTACGGCCTGCTCTCGCCGCGGATGCAATATTCCTGGCGCACATACCAGCAGTACGGACCGTTCCTGCTGCTGGCCATCCTGCTGCTGGCTCCGAGAGTGCTGAGCACCCTGGTCTTCGGGCCGGCGCTCGCCCTCGCCAGGTTCCTCGTCGGCTGACGTGCGGGAGCGCGTCCGGCAGACGGTCCGCTTCGTCGTCGCGCCCGAGGGTGACGCGCGGCACGCGGAGCGGACGGCCGCGGTGCTGCGCGAGCTCGGCGCGGACGAGGAGCTGATCCTCGCCGGACTCCTGCACGACCGCGGGAAGCCGGCCGACACGCGCCTGTGGCACCGCATCGCGGGCGTGCTCCTCGCACGCCTCGCTCCGCGACTCCGGGACCGCCTGGCGCGCGGCGACTCCACGCTCGCCCGGTATCTCGACCACGCCGGCCGCGGCGCGGCTCAGGCGCGGATCGAGGGCCGGCCGGAGCGGGTGGTACGCCTCATCGCTCGTCACCACGAAGCGCCGCGCGACCCCGACGAGCGACTGCTGGCGCGCGCGGACCGCGAGGCGCTCCCCTGATGCTCGGCCCCGAGGGCCCGCACGTCACCGTCGAAGGATTCGACGGGCCGCTCGACCTCCTGCTCGAGCTGGTCGAGGAGAAGAAGCTCGACATCCTGACCGTGCGTCTCGGCGACCTGGCCGACGCGTATCTCGCGCGCGTGCGCGCGCTCGATGCGCTGCCCGCGGAGGAGGTCTCGGCGTTCCTCGCGCTCGCTTCGCGGCTCGTCCTGCTCAAGGCGCGCAGCCTGCTGCCCTCGCTGCTGCCGCTCTCCGAGACGGACGAGGGCGAGAGCGAGGAGGAGCTGCGGGCTCGGCTCCTCGAGTACGCCGTCGTGCGCGAGCGTGCCGGCGCGCTCGGCGATCGCCTGCGCAGCGGTGAGCGAGGGTTCCACCGCGAGGGTGGCGCGCCCGATCTGCCCCCGCGCGGTGGCGAGGTCCTCGCGCTTGCAGCCGCGTGGTCCAAGGTGCTCGCGCTCGCGTCACGCCCGCGCGAGGAAGGCGTGGTCGCGCCGGTCGAACGATATTCGGTGGAGGAGCGCACCGCGGAGATCGAGGCGATCGTCGCGGAGCGCGAGCAGGTCACGTTCACCGACCTGCTCGATGCGGAGCCCACGCTCGGGTGGGCTGTCGTAACGTTCATCGCGCTGCTCGACCTGTACCGCCGCGGTGTCGTCGATCTCGAGCAGAGCGAGCTCTTCGCTGACATTCTGATCAGGAGAAAGCAGGCGACATGAGATCGAGCCTGGCCAACGCGGTCGAGAGCGTGCTCTTCGTCGCCGAGAAGCCCGTATCGCGGACCGAGCTCGCCCGCGTCGTCGGCGCGACGCCGAAACAGGCCGACACGGCGCTCGCGGAGCTCGCGGCGTCCTACCAGGGCACCGGTCTGCGGCTCGCGCACGACGGCGACGACTGGCAGCTCGTGACCGCGCCCGAGCACGCCCAGCACGTCGCCGCGTATCTGGGCGCCGACCGCCTGCGCGTGTCGCCGGCCTCGCTCGAGACGCTCGCGATCGTCGCGTACCGGCAGCCGGTCACGCGCGCCGAAGTCGAAGCGATCCGCGGAGTCAACTGCGACCAGACGATCTACACGCTGATGCAGCGCCGCCTGATCGAGGAGCGAGGGCGGCGTGAGGCTCCCGGACGCCCGATCCTGTACGGCACGACCTGGGAGTTCCTCGAGTGCTTCGGGCTGTCCAGCCTCGAGGAGCTGCCGCGCGCGCTGACACCGGAAGGCGCGATCGCCGAGGCGCTCACCGGTGGGGGGTCCTCGGGGAGCGGAGCCCCCCGGTGGTAGTCCGTCTCCAGAAGGTGATGGCCGACCGCGGCGTGGCCTCGCGCCGCGCCGCCGAGGCGCTGATCGCCGAGGGTCGTGTCCGCGTCGAGGGGAAAGTGATCACGACGCTCGGCACGCGCGTGGCCGAGGACGCGCGCCTCGAGGTCGACGGCCGACCGGTCGCGGGACCCTCGCCTCACCGATACGTGCTCTTGAACAAGCCGGTCGGGATCGTCTCGACGGCACGCGACGAACGCGGCCGGCGGACCGTCGTCGACCACATCGGGACCCGCGAGCGTCTCTATCCGGTCGGACGGCTCGACACCGATTCCGAGGGACTGCTGCTGCTCACCAACGACGGCGAGTGGGCCGAGCGCGTGCTGCACCCGCGCCACGGACACGAGCGGGAGTACGACGTCGCGGTGGAGGGCGACCTCACCGATGAGGCGCTGGCACGGCTTCAGCGCGGCATCCCCCTCGAGGAAGGCACCGCGCGCGCGGTGCGCATCGCGGTGCGATCGCGTTCCCGCGGCCGCTCGCGTCTTTCGATGGTGCTGCTCACCGGATGGAAGCGCCAGGTGCGACGCATGTGCCTTGCGGTCGGACTGAAGGTGTCCCGTCTCGTCCGCGTGCGCATGGGTCCACTCGAGCTCGGACGCCTGCGACCAGGCGAGTTCAGGGATCTCACCAAGCGGGAGATCGACGCGATGACCTTGCCGACGGCGGAGTCCAAGCCGCAGGCGCGAGAGGAAGCGGTGCGACCATCGGCGCCGCGAGTGCCGCGGAGAGTGAGCGGGCGACCCTCGGCGCCACTGGTGCCGCGGCCGCAAAAGAGGGGGGCGTTCGCGCCGCGGCTGACGACGACAGGTAACGCGCGCGGAGTCGCGCCGCGGGTGACGCGGCGAGCTGCAGTCTCGCGAGTCACAATCGATGGGCCGCGACGGAGCGGTCCGGCGGCGCTACGGCGGAGGCCGCGAGGATGACGCCGCGGACGATCGCGATCGATGGACCAGCGGGCGCCGGCAAGAGCACGATCGGCGCGCTCGTCGCGGAACGGCTCGGCTACCTCTTCCTCGACACCGGCGGCATGTACCGGGCGATCGCGCGCGCCGCCCAGAAGAACGGCGTCGACCCGGACGACGCCGAGCGCCTCGCGGAGCTCGCGCGTGGGTCGCGCATCACGATCGGGCCACCGACGGTGCGCGACGGCCGCGCGTACACCGTGCTGCTCGACGGCGCCGACGTGACGTGGGAGATCCGCTCCGCGGAGGTGGACCGCACCGTGTCGCAGGTCGCTCGTGTTCCCGCGGTCCGCGAGACGATGCTGGAGCAACAGCGCGTACTGGCGCGCCGTGGGCGCGTGGTCATGGTCGGACGCGACATCGGCACGGTCGTCCTGCCGGACGCCGACTGCAAGATCTTCCTGACGGCGTCCGCGGCCGAGCGGGCGAAGCGACGGGAGGAGGAGCTCCGCTCGCGGGGCCAGGTGCGCCCGCGGCAGGAGCTGCTGCAGGAGATCCTCCGGCGCGATCGCATGGACAGCGAGCGGAAGGTGGCACCGCTCCGCGCGGCGGTCGACGCCGTTGTCGTGCAGACCGATGGGCTCTCCGTCGGTCAGGCGCTGGAGAAAGTCCTCGCCATCGTGACACGGCCCGCGCCGCCCGCGTGATCTCGGATAGCACGCCGGAGTGGCCGGTCGAGCGTCTCTTCCTGTGGCGCCTGTTGTTCCCGCCGATCCGCATGGTCGTCCGCGCGCTGGTCCACGTTCGGGTCGAGGGCCGTGAGAACCTGCCGAGGAGCGGTCCGTACATCATCGTGTCGAACCACATCAACTGGAAGGACCCGCCGCTCATCTCGATCGCCCTGGGTCTGTCGGTGCGCTACATGGCGAAGATCCAGGCGTTCAGGTATCCACTGCTCGGTTACCTGGTGCGCGCGACCGGCGCGTTCCCGGTGCGCAGGGGTGAGGGCGACCGTCGCGCTCTGGTGACCGCGCTGCGCGTGCTCGGCGGCGGTCAGATCCTCGGGTTCTTCCCGGAGGGTCACCGCAGCGAGAGCGGCGCTCTCCAACGCGGGAAGCCCGGCGTGGGGTTCCTGGCGTCGCGCGCGGGAGACGTCCCGCTGGTACCCATCGCGATGATCGGAACCAAGCAATCGCTGCTCCGCCTCACGTTCGGCGGCCATGCCGTCCTGCGAGTGGGACAGCCGTTTCATCTCACCGATCTGAGTGAAGCAGAGCGTCGCGACGAGCAGGCTGTGACGGATGCCGTCATGAGACGCATCGCGTCGTTATTACCGGACGAGATGAGAGGTGCGTACCTCTAGAATCGATCTCGTGGAAGTGCTGCTCGCGCGAGAGAATGGGTTCTGCTTCGGCGTCAAGAAGGCGGTCGAGCTGACTGAGGCCGCCGCGGAGACGGGCAGGACGGTCCACAACCTCGGCCAGGTCGTGCACAACCCCAAGATCAGCGAGCGGCTCGCCGCACGCGGGGTGAAAGTCATCAAGGACCCCGCCGACGCGTCGGATGGCATCGTCGTGATCCGCGCGCACGGCGTACCCCCGGAGGTCCGCAGGCGGATCGAGGAGCGCGGGCTCCAGTGCATCGACGCGACGTGCTCGCTGGTCCTTCGCGCGCAGCGCTTCACCAAACAGCTCGCCGACGAGGGGTACAGGGTCGTCATCCTGGGGACTCCCGACCACCCGGAGGTCGTCGGACTCAAGGGCTTTGCCGGCGATGACTACGTCGTTGTCGAGACGAAGGAGGAGTGGACGAAGCTCCCCAAGATGAAGCGCGCCGGTGTGGTGTCCCAGTCGACGCAGCCGCCGTGGGCATTCAGGGAGCTCGTCGCGCACGTGTCCGAGATCGCGCAGGAAACGAAGGTCTACAACACCGTGTGCCCGGTCACGGTGAAGCGGCAGGTCGCCGCGACCGAGCTCGCCGAGCAGGTGAAGACGATCATCGTCGTCGGCGGAAAGAATTCCGCGAACACCCGTGAGCTCGTGAATCTCGCGAAGATGCAGGGCCGCGTCGCGTATCACATCGAGAACGCGGACGAGCTGCGGCCGGAGTGGCTGCGTGGCCAGGAACGCGTGGGGCTCATTGGTGGATGCTCGACGCCGATGGACACGCTCCTCGAGGTCAAGGAGCGCGCCGAGGAGCTCGCGGAAGCGGTCCCGGCCTAACCTCCGTGGCCCGGGCCGTCGTTGCCGTTGTCGGCAGGCCCAACGTTGGGAAGTCGACGCTCTTCAACCGCATCGTCGGCGAGCGTGTCGCGATCGTCGAGGATCTTCCGGGCACGACCCGCGATCGCGTCTACGCCACCGCCGACTGGCGCGGGCGCGAGTTCTCGCTCATCGATACCGGGGGCCTGGACGATCCGCGGGCCGGCAAGATGGAGGCGGCGGTCAGACGCCAGGCCGAGGCCGCCATCACGGAGGCCGACGTCGTGCTGTTCGTGGTCGACGCGCAGTCCGGGATCCTGCCGGTCGAGCACGATGTCGCCGATCAGCTCCGTCGGAGCCGCAAGCCCGTCATCCTCGTCGCGAACAAGGCGGACTCCTGGCGCGGCGAAGCGCAGGCCGCGGAGTTCTACGCTCTCGGGCTCGGCGACCCCTATCCGGTATCCGCGATCCAGGGGCACGGCACAGGTGACCTCCTGGACGCCGTCGTCGAGCGGCTCCCAGCCGAGACGGAGGAGGACCTGTCGGCCGACGCGCGCATCGCCATCGTCGGCCGTCCGAACGTCGGCAAGTCGAGCTTCCTCAACACCCTCGTCGGAAGCGAGCGAGCGGTGGTCAGCGAGATACCCGGCACGACCCGTGACAGCCTCGACACGGCGCTGGAGTTCCGCGGCCGGCGCCTGGTCCTCGTCGATACCGCGGGCATCCGGCGTCGCGGGCGCGTCGAGCAGGGCATCGAGCACTACGCGCTGCTGCGCACGGCGCACGCGCTGGAGCGCGCCGACGTCGCGATCCTGCTGACCGACGGCACCGAGGGCGTCACCGCGCAGGACACGCATATCGCCGGATACGCGCTCGAGGCCGCGGTCGGTCTGGTGCTGGCCGTGAACAAGTGGGACGTGGTAGACCGTGGCGAGGAGATGACCGCGCACGTCCTGGCGGAGGTCACGCGTGAGTTCCACTTCGCGCCGTGGATGCGGCACCACTTCGTGTCCGCCAAGACCGGCCGCAACGTCGAGGCGACGCTCCTGGACGCGCTCGCAGTAGTTGACGAGCGCAAGAAGCGGATACCGACATCCGAGCTTCACAAGCTGCTCACCGAGGCGATCGCGGCGCATCCGCCCTCACCCCACCGCGGACGTGAGGTGCGTTTCCGTCACGTGACGCAGGCGCGTGGCAAGGCGCCGACGTTCGTGTTCTTCGTCGACCCGCCCGAGGGCGTGCACTTCACCTACGCGAGGTACCTGGAGAACCGGATCCGGGAGCGCTTCGGGTTCCCGGGGACGCCGATCAAGCTCGAGTTCAAGGCGTCATTCGAATGAGCGATCCCGCCACGCTGCTCGCGTTCGCCATCGTCGCGCTCGTGGGATACGGGATCGGCTCGATCTCGAGCGGTTACCTGGTCGGCAAGATCTATCGCAACGTCGATCTGCGGACGGTGGGATCGGGTTCCACCGGCGCGACGAACACGTTCAGAACGCTGGGCCGCGGCGCGGGTTTCCTCGTCGCGGTGTTCGACATCCTCAAGGGCGCGCTGGCGGTGCTCTTCGCTCAGCTCCTGTTCGCCATCAACAGTGACGTGCGTCACATCGCCGAGGCGCTCGCTGCCGTCGCCGCGGTGGCCGGCCACTGCTGGCCGCCGCTGCTTCAGGGCCGCGGCGGTCGCGGTGTGGCGACGGGCTTCGGGGCGTTGCTCTTCGTCGCGACGCCGGCGTGGGCGAGCGCCGTGGCGTTCTTCGCCATCGCCCTTGCGCTGACGCGCATGGTGTCAGTGGGGTCCCTCGCCTCGGTCGTCGGCGCTCTCGTGGGGTACCTCCTCTTCACGGCGACCGGTTGGCTGTCCTTCAGCTGGGCGACGCTCGCGTTCATCGTGATCGGTGGCAGCATCGTCTACGTGCGACACCTGCCGAACATCCAGCGCATCATGCGCGGCGCGGAGCCCCGGATCGGCGCTCGGCCATGACGGTCGCGGTCCTCCAGGCGGGCTCGTGGGGAACGACGCTCGCGACGATCCTGGCGCGCGACGCCGGGCGCGATGTGATCCTCTGGACGCGCGACGCCGAGCAGGCGCGGGTGCTGGCCACGCAGCGCGAGAACCGGCGGTACCTGCCGGGCATCCGCGTGCCGGATCGCGTCGAGGTCACGGCGGACATCGAGCGGGCGCTCGCCGCCGAGAACATCGTCGTCGCGGCGCCGAGCATCGGCGTCCTCGCGCTCCGCGAGAGGATCGCGTCGCTGCTGCGCGGGGAGCAGCGTGTCCTATCCGCCACGAAGGGCCTCGCGGAGGGCGGGCAGCGGATGAGCGAGCTCTGGGCCGAGGTCGTCGGTGCCGAGCGCGTGGCCGTGCTGTCCGGCCCGAACATCAGCCGCGAGATCGCCGCCGGCCTGCCCGCGGCGACGGTGATCGCGTCGGTGGCGGCCGACACGGCGAAGCACTTTCAGCAGCTCGTCGGCACACCGATGTTCCGCGCCTATACGGACACCGACGTCGTCGGCGTGGAGCTGTCGGGCGCGCTCAAGAACATCGTCGCGCTCGGCGCGGGCGCGGTCGACGGCATGGGCTACGGCGACAACGCGAAAGCCGGCTTCATCACCCGAGGGCTCGCCGAGATCGCGCGGTTCTCCTTCGCGAAAGGCGCCAATCCGCTGACCGTCGCCGGGCTGGCCGGCGTCGGCGACCTGGTCGTGACCTGCATGAGCAAGCACTCCCGGAACCGCACGGTGGGAGAGCTGCTCGCGAAGGGCGTCGCGCTTCCCGAGATCCGCGCGCGGCTGGGCGGGCAGGTCGCCGAAGGCGTGACGACCGCCGAGGCGACGTATCGCGCGGCGCAGGAAGCGGGCGTGAGCATGCCGATCACGGAGCAGACGCACCTTGTCCTCTCCGAGGGCAAGCCGATCCGCGACGCGATGCGCGACCTCATGCAGCGCGAGCGCGGCGACGAGGTCGCGGGACCGCTCGCCGAGGTCTCGCGCCTCATCGCGACCACGGTCGCGGCACGGCGCGACGAGGGCGCGGCACGTTCCCCTTCATCCCGCTGAGCGTTAGGCACGCGTGACACCGTCAGACCTTGTACGTTCCCGCGCCGCGTTCGTCGGCCTGGTGCCGTTGCTTCTCGCCGCCTGCGTCTCATCGCAGTCGGCGGTGCCCACGCCGTCCTCCGCGCCGGCCGCGGTCTCGCAGCTGGCGCTTCGCGTGCTCGTGACCACCCTCACCGATCTCGACACGAGCGGCCCCCCGCTGCCGGGCGCGCGCGTCTGCGCGGCGACGGCGCGCGGCACGGAGCGCTGCGCCGAGGCGGCGAGCGACGGCACCGCGGCCTTCACCCTCGCGCCCTCCACCTACCTCCTGCGCGTCGAGGGTCCGGACCCGGCACGCTGGATGACCGACCACCGCGTGATCGACCTCACCGGAGCGGACGCCGGGGTCTGGATCGGTCTACCGGCCCGCATCCGCGTGAGCGGCGTCGTGCGCGACCGGGGCGGCTCGGCGGTCGCGCGCGCGGAAGCCTGCGCGCACGCGGTGATGCGCGCCGGCGTCGAGTGCGCGCGCTCGGGCGACGACGGAAGGTACGTGATCGAGACGCGAGCGGACCTCTATCGCGTCGACGTCGCGGGACCGCCCGGCGCGAAGCTCGTTCCGCAGTGGGCCGGCGGAACACCGTTCCAGGACGATACCGCCATCCTCGACGCGCGCACGAGCGACGTCGGCGACGTCGACTTCGCCCTCGAGCCCGGTGTCGTCCTTCGCGGCACGGTGCGCGTCGGAGGGGCCACGATCGAGGACGCGCAGGTCTGCCTGAGGACGCTCGCGGCGCCGGTCGGATGGCAGTGCGAGCGCACCGATAAGCACGGCTCCTATACCGCGCTGCGCCCGCCCGGCGAGTACTGGGTGTGGGCGCTGCCGCCGGACCGCGTCCGCGCCACCGGCCTGTGGTACGACGGCGTGCTCCAGGGCTTCGAGGCGACGCCCTTCGATCTCAGCGCCGACGGCACGCTCGACATGGCGTTGCCCGGCGGTCCGCAGATCCGCGGCCTCGTGCGCGACGAGTCGGGCGCACCGGTGCCCGACGTCTACGTGTGCGTCGACACGCCCTTCACGACCGGCCGCATCTGCCGGCCGAGCGGCTTCGACGGGGCGTACGCGGTCACCACCCGTCCGTCGACGTACATCCTCAACGTCATCCCGCCGGCGGGCAGCGGCTACATCGCCGAGTACCGGGATCGCAAGCGCAACTGGGTCGAGGCCGATGCGGTGCGCCTCGGCAGCGCCGATGTCGTGGTGGATCTCGTCGTGCGACGCGGGGTCATCGTGAAGGGCACGATCAAGGACGGGCGCGGACTGCCCGCGGTCGGCGCCACCATCAACTTCGGCGACCCGCGCGAGGTCGAGCACGCCGCCGCGACCGATGGCATGGGTGCGTTCGAGGTCGTGGTGGTGCCCGGGACGTACCACGTCGACGTGTTCCCGCCCCGCTTCCCGGGGAACCTCGTCGGCCGCGAGATGCAGATCGACGCGAGCGGCGCGGTCGAGATCGACATCGTGCTCGACGACATCACGCCCTGAGAAGGTACATTGGACCTGCGCCCGCCCACGCGGTCCGGGCAGCTCCCGTAGACCCAAGGAGTCGTCCTATGTTCGGTCGTTTGCTAGCGCCATCTGTCGTCGTTCACGCGCACTGCGACATCCCGTGCGGAATCTACGATCCCACCGCGGCGAAAGTCGCCGCGGACACAGTCGCGAAGATGGTCGAGAAGATCGGCCAGCTGCAGCCCGGCGCCACCGACTTCACCACGCGCGGCAACTTCGTGCGGATGATCGCGGTGAAGGAAGAGCACGCCCAGATCTGCAAGAAGGAGCTCGAGATCCTCTGGAGCGATTACTTCAAGCCCGAGCACCTCGAGAAGTTCCCGAAGCTGCACGACACGTTCTGGAAGGCCGCCAAGCTCTGCTCGAAGAACAAGCAGAACGTCGATGCCGCCGCCGCAGCTGAGCTGCAGGCCGCGGTGAAGGAGATCAGCGACATGTTCTACGCGACGAAGAAGTGAGACGCGGCCCCTGGCGCGTGGCCGTCGCCGGCCACAGCATGGAGCCGGCGCTGCGGGAGGGGGACTGGCTCTTCGTGCTCCCGCCGCGACGGCCGCCGCGCGTCGGCGAGGTCGTCGTCCTGCGCGATCCTCGTGACGAGAAGCGTCTGCTGTTGAAGCGAGTGGCGGCCGTGCGCGACGGCGAGGTCACCGTGATGGGCGACCGTCGCGATCACTCGACGGACAGCCGCTACTTCGGCGCCGTGCCGCTCGGCGATGTCGTCGGGCGCGCGGCGTTCCGGTACGCGCCGCTCGCGCGCGCGGGACGCGTGCGGAGCTAGACATGGCCGACGTCACGTGCGCCCGATGCGGCGAGACGCGGGCCAGTGCGGGCCGCGTGCTGCCCGGAGCGATCGGCGACGACATCGAGCAGCGCGTATGCGCCCAGTGCTGGTCGGAGTGGCTCGCGCAGCAGATCCGCGTCATCAACCACTACGGACTGCGGCCGGCGCTGAAAGAGGATCGCGAGAAGCTGTACGACTTCACACGCGACTTCTTGGGGCTGGAGCCAGCGAAACAAGGCTGAAATCTTCGGTCGGGGTGGCGGGATTTGAACCCGCGAATCTCTTGACCCCCAGTCAAGTGCCTTGAACCGGACTAGGCCACACCCCGAGTAGAGCGGACTAAGTGTATCGCCGCGTGAGATTC
>DATKCP010000094.1:0-2768 GCA_035513115.1 Candidatus Limnocylindria bacterium
GGCCAGGGCCGCGTGGTCATCCCGGCGCATCTTCGCGGGTTCGCGGGCCTGTCTGGTGAAGCGGTCGTCGTCGGGGCATCCAGCAACCTCGAGGTCTGGGAGCCGGGACGCTGGCGCGAGCGGCTCGCGCAGGTCGAGCCCTCCATCGGCGAGAAGCTCGCGGACCTTGGGATCTAAGGCTCATGAACCTGTCCTTCTCAAGGAGGTCGTCGCGCACGCCGGCCCTCGGCCGGGTGGCCGCTACATCGACGGCACGGTGGGCGCGGGCGGGCACGCCGCCGCCATCCTCGAGCGGAGCGCCCCGGACGGGCGCCTCCTCGGCCTCGACGTCGATCCTGCGGCCCTCGAGATCGCGCGACGGGAGCTGGCGAGTTTCTCCGACCGCTGCGTCCTCGTCCGGTCCAACTTCGCGCTTTGCGACGTGGTGGCGCGGGAGCACGCCTTCGATCCGGTCGACGCGGTCATCCTCGATCTCGGGCTCTCCTCGGTACAGCTCGCCGACGACGAGCGCGGCTTCAGCTTCCGCTCGGAAGGCCCGCTCGACATGAGGGCCGACCCGACGTTGCGTGAGACCGCGGCCGACGTCGTGAACGGCCGGCCGGAGACTGAGCTGCGCCGCATCTTCGGTGAGCTCGGAGGCGAGAGCGAGGCCGGTCGCGTGGCCGCGGCGATCGCACGCCGGCGCGTCACCCGTCCCTTCGAGACCGCCGGAGACCTCGCCCGGTTCGTCGCGGGGGTCAAGACCAAGCGTCGCCGTGGCATCGACCCGGCGACCCACGTGTTCCAGGCGCTCCGCATGACCGTGAACGACGAGCTCGCGAACATCGAGCGGGGCCTCCGCGCCGCGCTCGGGATCCTCTCACCCGGAGGGCGACTCGTCGTCCTCTCGTTCCACTCGCTGGAGGACCGCGCCGTGAAGACCTTCATGGCCCGGGAGTCCCGCGATTGCATCTGTCCTCCCCACCTCCCCACCTGCGTCTGCGGGCATCGCGCGGGTCTGCGTCTCGTCCTCCGGCGCCCGGTCTCCCCGGACGCTGCCGAGGTCGAGCGCAACCCGCGCGCCCGCAGCGCACGGCTCCGCGTAGCTGAAAAGCTCGCGGCATGACATTGGCCCTCCCCTGGGCGCGCGCTGGGGCGCGCGCGTCGCGCCGTCGGCACTCCGCCGCGACCGCACGACGCCACGCCCCAGCGCGCACTTCAAACCGATCGCCGCGCGCGGCCGTTCGGCGAGCGGACGCCGCATGGGAGACTCGCTCCTTCGGCGCCGCCTCGGCGGCGATCCTCGCGGCTTTTGTCCTGGCTCTCGTCTATCTGGGTAGCTCCACGGGCGTCGCGAGCGCGGGGTATGAGGCCCAGCGTCTCGAGCAGCAGCGCGACGAGCTCCGCCGGCAGAGCGCTCTGCTCGACGTGGAGCTGGCTTCGCTCGCATCCCCGGCGCGTATCGAGCTGGCGGCAGAGGGCCTCGGGCTCGTGCGTCTGTCGTACGTGCCCGTCGTCCCAGCGGACCCGATCGCCGCGCACCGCTAGTTAGTGGCTCCCGGCGAGAGGCCGCCGCCGTTCCATCGGCCCGGCACCGCCGATGCCGGCGTCGCCTTCGTCCGCGCGCTCGGTCATGCATCTGCGGATGCACTCCCTCACGTGCTCCTCGGCTCCTTGGCCTCGGCGTCCCGGGCCGCGGAACGTCAGGCGTCTCTCGCCGGTAGCCACTAGTGGCGGTCTCGGCCGCGCGCCTGCGCACGCTGTTCGCACTCTTCGCGGTCTTCTCCATCGTCCTGTCGCTGCGCGTGGGCTACTGGCAGACGGTCGGTCGCGATCAGCTCCTGGAGCGCGCGACCGAGCAGGTGCGGATAGACCAGGTGATCCACGCCCGGCGCGGGACGATCTTCGACCGATCGGGGGCCATCCTCGCGACGAGCGTCGACTTGCGCTCGCTGTACGCGATCCCGGCGCTGATCCCCGATCGCGAGCTCGCCGCGCAGCACCTCGGCGTGTTCCTCGGCCGCGATCCGGGTCCGATCCTCGACCGGCTGAACTCGGGCGCGGAGTGGGTCTTCATCCAGCGTCGTCTTCCCGAGGTCACGGCCCAGGCGATCGCGGACCTGGGCATCCGCGGCCTGGGCATGCTCCTCGAACCCAAGCGGCTGTATCCGAACGGCGACCTCGCGGCGCACGTCATGGGATTCGTCAGCGATGACGGAGAGGGTCAGAGCGGGGTCGAGGGCTGGCACGACGCGCTCCTCCGTGGCGTGGACGGGACGCTGGTCGCGGAGCGGGATCCGGCCGACCGCACGATCGCCGTGGGCCTGCGTGAGGCGGTGCCGTCGCGTGATGGCGCCGGCGTGACGCTGACGATCGACCTTGCGGTGCAGACCGCGGCCGAGCGCGAGCTCCGGGCCGCGATCGCCGCGGAGGATGCTGTCAGCGGCGCGGTCGTGGTCCTCGACCCGGTCGACTGCGCGGTGCGGGCCCTCGCGTCATATCCGACGTACCACCCGGGTGACGTCGCGGCGGCGCGCGACGAATGGCTGCGCGACCGCGCCATCGCCTGGACGTTCGAGCCCGGCTCGACCATGAAGGCCCTCACCATCGGGGCCGGTCTCGAGCACGGCGTCGTTACCCCCTCGACGACCTACAACGACACGGGGTACGCGGACATCGGCGGCCGGCGGCTATCGAACGCGCTCGGCAAGGCACATGGCCCGACCAACATGTCGCAGGTCCTCGAGCGCTCGGCGAACGCCGGCGCGGTGTTCGTGGCCTCGAAGCTC
>DATKCP010000095.1:0-3307 GCA_035513115.1 Candidatus Limnocylindria bacterium
GATGGCCACCAGAGCCTCGCGAGCCCGAGGGCGGCGGCCGCAGCTCGAGCGCGCGTCGCCGATCCCTCTCTATATCCAGATCGAGGAAGAGATCCGCGGCTCGATCGACTCCGGACAGATCGGAGAGCTCGCGCGCGTGCCGTCCGAGATCGACCTCGCGGCTCAGTTCCAGGTGAGCCGCATGACGGCGCGAAAGGCGCTCGACCGGCTCGTCGGCGACGGCATCCTGTTCCGACGCGCCGGTAAGGGAACGTTCGTCGCGCATCCGAAGATCGCCCACGGCCCGTCCCAGAAGGTGTCGTTCTCCGCCGCGATGCGCTCCCTTGGCCTCCGCCTCACCACGAGTGTCCTGGACTCCGGCGTGCAGCGAGCCCCCTCGCACATCGCGCGCGCGCTCGAGCTGGCGGCTGGGTCCAACGTCGTCTTTCTTCGGCGTCTGCGCACCGTCGCGGGCGAGCCGGCGGCGATCCATACGTCCTATCTCCCGCCACAGTTCTCGTCGGTCCTCGAAGGCGATCTCACCGGATCACTGACCCAGCTCATGATCCGAGCTGGCGCGCGGGTCGCGGAAGCCAAGGACACGATCGAGGCGGTCGCCGCGGCCGGAGACGAAGCCGAGCTCCTGGGGGTCCGCGCGGGGACCCCGCTCATCCTCATCGAGGGCGTCGCGTATTCGTCGACGGGTCAACCGCTTCGGTACACCAGCGCCCTCTATCGTGGCGGGCGGTTCCGGTTCACCGTGGATACGAGTCGCCCCGCGCAGATCTCGGTCGAGGCTCTTCACGAGTCAGCGTCGGAGGCCGCCGGCTCCCGCTAGCCCCCAGTGCCCGGGCTGACCGATGGCCAGCCAGCGACTAGACAGGTATAGTCCGCGCGCATTGCAGCCATCCATCGCACTGACCGATCCGGAGGCCTGGACCGACGCCGAGAGCGTCTGCGCCTAGGCCCGAGTCCCGGGCCGGAGTAGAGATGCGAGTCGCGATCGTCGGTGCCGGTGCCATGGGCAGCATCTTCGGGGCAGCCTTCGCTCGGGCGGGCCTCGACACGACGCTCGTCGACACCGACCGTGCGCTCGTCGAGCATCTCCGTGCGCACGGCCTGGTCGTAGCCCGGAACGGGGACGAGCCGGTCGCGTGGCCGACGGCGACGACCGACCCCGCCGAGGTGGGACCTGTCGATCTCGTGCTCTTCCTCGTGAAGTGCTACGCGACGCAGGCGGCCGCGGAGCTGGCCCGGCCGCTCGTCGGCGCGCGGACGGTCGTCGCATCGCTGCAGAACGGCTGGGGCAACGCCGACGTCTTAGCCGGCGTGTTCGATCCGCGCCGCCTCGTGCTCGGCGTGACGTACCACAGTGGCACCGTGACCGGCCGGGGTCGGGTCTCACACACCGGCGTGGGTGCGACCTTCATCGGCCCGCACCGCGACGCCGACCTCAGCGTGTGCGACGAGCTCCTCAGCGCGATCCGGGCCACCGGGATGGAGGTCTCGGCGCGCGCGGACGTAGAAGTCGTCATATGGCAGAAGCTCATCCTGAACGCGGCCGTGCTCCCCACTTCTGCCCTCACGCGCCTGCCCATCTCCCCGCTCGCGGAGCGTCCGGTCGGGGACGTCGTGGACACGCTCGCCCGGGAGGCGGTCGCGGTCGCCCGGGCCGCGGGTCATCCCATCGAACTGGAGGAGCGCCTCGAGACGATCCATCGGATCCTCGCCGGCGCCGGGATGGGCAAGGCGTCGATGCTCCAAGACGTCGAGGCCGGGCGACGGACCGAGATCGACGTGATCAATGGAGCGGTGATCAGGGCCGCGGAGCGTCATGGGATCGACGTGCCGGTGAATCGGGCGCTCTTCGCGCTCGTCAAGGGCGTCGAGCGAGCGCGGGAGCTCTCGGACCCGGCGTCTCCCCGCGCGTCGTGACGACGCGCCTTCGGTTCCTCGGTGCGGCAGGCTACGAGATCGCCGGACCGCGCTGGCGCGCGCTCATCGATCCGTTCCTGACGGGTAACCCAGTGGCGCCAGTCGGACCGGACGATCTCGAGACCCCCGACGTCATCCTCGTCACCCACGCGGCCTACGACCACGTCGGTGACACCGCGCGCATCGCGCGCCGCACCGGTGCGCCGATCGTGTGCGGTGCCGACACGCGCGCGTGGCTCATCGAGCAGGGAGTCCCGGCGGAGCAGATCCGCGCGACGGTGTGGGGCATCGTCGTCGAGGTGGGCGGCGTCGTGGTGCGTCCGGTCGAATGCCACCACTGGTCGAGCGCCCGGCTCGCGAACGGGAACACGATCACGGGCACGCCGCTGGCGTTCATCGTCGAGCCGGAGCCCGGTCTCGGCGTCTACCACTTCGGGGACACGGCGATCTTCAGCGATCTTCGTCTCATCGGGGAGCTCTACCACCCGGCCATCGGGCTCATCGGCTGCACGCACCCGAAAGAGCTCGTCGCGCCGGTGCTCCCGGGTCCGGGACGCATGCTGACCGGCGAGATGTCCCCTCGCGAGGCGGCGCTGGCGGCCGAGCTCCTCGGGGTCCGGTTCGCCGTGGCGACCCACTACTTCAACGAGCGCGACGAGGAGGTCCGCGAGTTCCTCCGCCTGGTGACCGAGATGGACACAACGGGAAAGCGGGTCGGTGTCGCGCCTCGAGCCGGGGACGTCCTCGAAACCGACGGCACGGAGCTCCGGGCCGTGGTCGCGGCCTGATGCGGGTCGGATTCATCGGGCTCGGCGTCATGGGCCGTCCGATGGCCGTGCATCTTCTGGAGGCGGGCCACTCACTCGTAGTGCACTCGCGCTCGCGGCCTCCCGTCGATGCTCTCGTCGCGAGCGGAGCGACGGAGGCCTCGTCGCCGGCCGCGGTCGCACGGGATGTCGACGCGGTGATCACGATGCTCCCGGACGGCGCGACCGTCGAACGCCTCATGCTCGGGCCGTCCGGCGTGCTCGAGGGCGCGCGTCGGGGAACGCTCGTCATCGACATGAGCACGACGTCGCCGCGGGTCGCGCGCGACGTCGGCGGGGCCGCGACGGAACGCGGCTGCGCGTTCCTCGACGCGCCGGTATCGGGCGGCGAACGCTCGGCGATCGCGGCCGAGCTGTCGATCATGGTCGGGGGGGACGTCGCGGCGTTCGATCGAGCGCTGCCGCTCCTGCGAGCGTTCGGCCAGCGCGTCGTCCACGTGGGCGTCGTCGGTGCGGGCCAGGTCGCGAAGGCGTGCAACCAGCTCGTCGTCCTCGGGACGATCGAGATCGTGGCCGAGGCGCTCGTGCTTGCGCGAGCGGCGGGCCTGGACCCGGGCCGGGTCCGC
>DATKCP010000096.1:0-7174 GCA_035513115.1 Candidatus Limnocylindria bacterium
CGATCCCAGCGTCGTCAAAGCGGACGGCGTGCTCGCACAACAGCTTGGGCGCCTCGTCGCGCTGCTCGACGCGGGCGAGTACGAGGAGGATCTCGTCGGCGCTCCACAGCGCCGCCGTGGCCTCGTAGGTGCGAGGGAACACGGTCACCTCGACCG
The DNA here is from genome assembly GCA_035513115.1 of Candidatus Limnocylindria bacterium. Lineage (GTDB taxonomy): Bacteria > Chloroflexota > Limnocylindria > P2-11E > P2-11E > CF-39. Next base: position 157 of record DATKCP010000096.1, read on the forward strand.
TGCCGGTGAGGTCCTCGACCTGCGCGAACATCATCAGCTTCTTCTCTTTGGTGATGTGCTTGCGAGCGCTGGTGACGACGCATGCGACGGTCACCAGCTCGTCCACCGCCTCTTTCAGCTCGGCGAGGTATGCCGTCACGACGTCACCCATCCGCTCGGCCATCTGCTGTAGCGGATGCTCCGAGAGGTAGATGCCGAGGAGCTCCTTCTCCCAACCGAGCAGCTCGCGCCGCGGTGCCTCCGGTCCCGGAGCCACGGGCTGCCGTGCGAGCTCGTCGCCGAGGCCGAGGCTCGCGAAGAGTCCGACCTGGCCACTCTCGCGGTCCCGCTGTTCGCGCTGAGCGGTCGCGAGCACGCTGTCGAGCCGATCGAGCAGCGACTGGCGCGGCTCGCCGAACGCGTCGAGCGCCCCGCACTTGATGAGCGACTCCAGGACCCGCTTGTTGCAGCGCTGAAGGTCGATGCGACCGCAGAAGTCGTCGAGCGAGCGATAGCGACCACCGGCGCGACGCGCCTCGATGATGCCCTCCACCGCTCCCTCGCCGACGTTCTTCACCGCCCCGAGCCCGAAGCGGATGCCCTTGGATGTGATGGCGAATCCGAACTCCGACTCGTTGACGTCCGGAGGGAGGACCGCGATGCCCATGCGCCGGCATTCGGCTACCGCGATGGCGATCCGTTCCGAGTTGCCCATGTCGGAGGAGAGCACGGCGGTCATGTACTCGAGCGTGTAGTTGGCCTTGAGGTACGCCGTGTGATAGGCGATGACCCCGTAGATCGCCGCGTGAGCGCGGTTGAAGCCGTAGCGCGCGAACGGCTCGAAGTCCTTCCAGACCAGCTCGATCACGTCGGCGTGCACGCCGTTCCGCAGGCAGCCCTCGACGAACTTCATCTTCTGGGCGTCCAGCTTCTCGCGGATCTTCTTGCGGATCGCGAAGCAGAGGACGTCCGCCTGCGACATCGTGAAGCCGGCGAGCGCCTGCGTCACCGCCATCACGTCCTCCTGGTAGACCATCACGCCGTACGTCTTGCGCAGTACGGGCTCGAGCAGCGGGTGCGCGTACGTGACGGCCTCCTGGCCGTGCTTTCGCCGGATGTACGCGGGGATGTAGTCCATCGGCCCCGGGCGGAAGAGCGCGACCATGGCCATGACGTCCTCGACGCGGTCGGGCTTCAGGTCGCGGATGTGCCGGCGCATGCCCGCGGACTCGAGCTGGAACATGCCCGTGGTTTCCCCGGATCCGAGCAGATCGAAGGTCTTCGGGTCGTCCAGCGGGATCCGCGCGCGATCGATGTCGACCCCCCGCGAGGCCTTGATCAGCTTCAGCGCCTCGTCGAGGATCGTGAGGTTCGAGAGGCCGAGAAAGTCGAACTTCAGGAGGCCGAGCTTCTCGAGCGACTTGTCCTCGTACTGCGTCTGGATCGCGGACGTTCCCTTGGAGCGCTCGAGCGGCACGAGCGCGCTCAGCGGCTCAGCCGTGATGACCACCCCCGCGGCGTGCGTGCCCGTCGATCGCACCAGCCCCTCGACCTTTTCGGCCAGGTCCAGCAACCGCTCGACGTGCGGCTCCTGCTCCAGCTCCCGCAGCTCGGCCACCATGCGTCGCGAGTCCTCCAGCGTGACGCCGAAGGGGATCGTCTTCGCGACACGGTCCGCCTCGCCGTAGGGCATGCCGAGCACGCGCGCGACGTCGCGCACGGCCGCCCGCGCGAGCATCGTGTTGAACGTACCGATCTGCGCGACGCGGTCGGCGCCGTACTTCTCGGTGACGTAGGCGATGACCTCGTCGCGGCGGTTGTCCATGAAGTCGACGTCGATGTCCGGAAGGGTGTACCGCTCGAGGTTGAGAAAGCGGTCGAAGATGAGGCCGTACCGGATCGGGTCGATGTCGGTGAGGTCGATGGCGTAGTTCACGAGCGATCCGCCCGCCGATCCGCGGACCGCCGTGAGGATCCCGTGCTCGCGCGCGTACCGGATGAAGTCCTGCACGATGAGGATGTAGCCGGAATAGCCGAGCTTGCCGATGACCGTCAGCTCCTTATCGAGCCGTTCCCGAAGCTCCGGCGTGATCGTGCCGTACTTGGCCTGCACGCCGGTCTCGGCCATCCGGCGCAGGTGCTGGTCGGGCGTGGTGCCAGCCGGCACCTCGAAGGCCGGCAGCTGCAGCTCCCCGAGCGGGAGCTTGATGTCGATCATCGCCGCGATGCGGACGGTGTTCTCCAGCGCCTCGCGATCGTCGGGAAACAGCGCGGCCATCTGTTCCGCGCTCTTCAGATACAGCTCGGGATGGTCGATCATCTTCAGCCGGTCCTGCGTATCGATCGTCTTCCCGCTCTGGATGCACACCATGACGTCCTGCGCCTCGGCGTCCTCGGCGTGCACGTAGTGGATGTCGTTGGTGACGACGAGCGGGATGCCCGTCCGGCGCGCGACCTCGCGGACCCCCTCGAGCACGGCCTGCTGCTCGGGAACCTGGTGCTGCATCAGCTCGAGGAAGTAGTTGCCGGCGCCGAAGATCTCCTGATGCTCCAGCGCGACTTTGCAGGCGGCCTCGATGCCTTCGTCCTGGATGGCGCGCGCGAGCTCGCCCTGAAGGCAGGCGGAGAGGGCGATGAGGCCCTTCGAGTGCTGCCTTAGGACCTCCTTGTCCATGCGCGGGCGGTAGTAGTAGCCGTCCAGATGCGCCGTCGTGACAAGCGCGACGAGATTGCGGTAGCCGGTGAAGTCCTTCGCGAGCAGCACCAGGTGGAAGGGCTTCCCGTGCCCCTCCAGTCGCGGATCGCGCTCGAATCGGTTCGTACGAGCGATGTAGGTCTCGACGCCGAGGATCGGCTTGATGCCGGCCTGGTTGGCCGCGACGTAGAAGTCCACCGCGCCGTAGAGCGCGCCGTGATCGGTGAGCGCGATCGCCGGCATGTCCAGCTCTTTGGCGCGCGCGACCAGGTCGGAGACGCGCGAAAGCCCGTCCAGCAGGCTGTACTCGCTGTGGGTGTGGAGGTGGACGAACGATCCCGTGATGGCGATCCCCATGCCGCTGGTGGAAGCTCCGCGGCAACGACCAGTCTAACGGTCGGTGCGCGTGATGTTCACCACCAGACCACGGTGATCGGACGAGAGGTTGTCTTCCGCCGTCGTGTGCGCCTGCGCGCCGACGACGCCGAGCCCCCACACGTAGTCGATGCGCTTCGGCGGGTCCTGGCCGGTCGTCGTCGGTCCCGCCGCCTGCCCCAGATCCTGGAATCCGGCCTGGTCGAAGAGCCGGATCTCGATGTCACCCGGCTCGGCGTTCAGATCGCCGGCCACGACGACCGCGGTCGCGTCACCGATCTCGCGCAGGATGGTGCGCACCTGGTCCTGCCGCACGAAGCCTCCGTCGCTGGTGTGATCCAGGTGCGTGGCGACGACGAGCAGATCGCCGATCCGCACGAAGAGCGCCCCGCGCGGCTGATTCCGCATCGTCGGTCCCGGCGCGAACGAGACCCGCTTCACGACCTCCATCGGATAGCGCGACAACACGGCGTTGCCGTAGAGGTCGCCGATCGTCGGCAGGAACGTGTAATGCATCTCGAGGCGCTGCGCCAGCACCGAGAGGACGTCGTGCTGCTGGTCGATCATCCAACCGCGCACTACCTCTTGGAGCACCAGCACGTCCGGTGACTCGCGCGCGATGGTCGCCACGATCTCGTCGAGCGCCGGGATTTGGCTGGCGTTGAAGCCCTGATGCACGTTGTACGTCATGAGGCGGAACGTGACTTTTGGCGGCTCCGGGTCGCGCGTCGCGGGCGCGCTGACGAACGCGAGCAGCGGCACCGCGACGGCTATGACGGCGGCCGCGGCGGCGAGCGGAGCGCCAAGGCGGACGATCGGCGTCGGCGCGACGAGCGCCGCGAGCACCACGAGCGCGGTCGCGGCCCACACGGCGGGCTGCAGGGCGAAGAACGCGTAGAAGCCGAAGGCCGCACCGACGAACAACAGCCAGCCGAATGAGAGCGCGAGCACCGTCCTGGTCGCCGACCGGGTCGGGACCTGCGGCGCGCCGAGGATCGTCGCCGCCGAGATCACGAGGCCGGCCGCGAGGAGCAGGCCACCCAGGAGGGCGACGAACGGCTCGTGCCACCAGAGGAGCGCCGCGCCGACCGCGACCGCCACCGCCCCCAGGAAGCGGTTCGGGCCGAAACGTGCCAGGGCGACGGCGCCCGCCGCGAGGCCCAGGCCGAGCACGATCTGGCCGATCTGCGTCGCGCGCGCGGGCTCCGGGCCGAGGCCAAGCCCCGCCGCGAGCGCCACCTGGGCGCCGTTGGTCGCGCCGGTCTCGGCGACGAGGATGAGCGCCGGCGCGGCGATGAGCGCGAACGTCCCGATGAGGTTAGGCGCCGTCCACTGACGCTCCGCGGTGAGGGAGGCCAGGCCCGCGGCGCCGAACACAAGCACGGCGACGAGGACGATGCCCACGGCAACGGGCCACGCGAGGTCCACGACGGGCTGCGTGCGGAACGACGCGCGCAGCGCGAGATCCGCGACGAACGCGATCGGCAGGGCGCGCGCGAGGACCGGTGGCGCGTCGCCCGCGCGCGAGCCGTGGAACAGCGCGAGCCACCACATCCCGGCGGCGAGCGCGACGACCGACAGCCCGAGGTCCAGCCAGTTGCTGCGCGACGCCGTCAGCGCCAGCGTCGCGAGACCGAAGATCACCGCGCTGACGCCGACCGCGCGTCGCGGCCCGAGGCGCGCGGCGACGATGAGCGCCAGGAACGACGTGGCGAAGACCGCCGCCGCCGCGACGCCCAGGTTGGTGTTCGGCGCGCCGAAGAAGGTCAGCTGGAATGTGGAGCTGAACGTGCGGAGATCCGCGAACAGGAACAGGAGCCCGATGACCCCGAAGGTCACCTCACCGATCACGCGCGGGAGTTTAGGGCCTACCCACCGCGCTCAGGTTGACCGCACGTTGCAATCTAGGGAGATTCGGCGCGCCAGAGGTCCCCAAGCTCGCGCGTCGCGTCCTCGACGTAGCCTCGGACCATCTCGATCGCGCTGAACGTGGGGTCGTCGGCCATCGGGCCGAGCACGAGCGCACCCGCCGGCTCGCCTTCGACGACGATCGGCAGCGTGACCGTGCGCCCGCCGCGCGCGAGGCGCTCGAGCGCGAGCGAGGCCTGCCAGTCCAGCACCGGCTGCGCGATCTCGTGGATGGTGGGTGCGGGCACGATGCGGGCCTCGCGCATGGCGCGCGCGATCGCGTTGTATCGCTCGTCGATCGGGATCGTGAACTTTCCGGTGGTGATGCCGAGCGCGTAGTCGAGCTCGCGGGCGACATCGGAGTCGCTGACGAGCTCGCCGCGCAGCACGCCCGCGCCGGGATCCACGCCCATGAGGAAGGCGGTAGCGAATCCGGCACCCGCGGATCGCCGCAGCAGATCCGCCAGCACGGCCTCCGCCGTTCGCTGCTGCGCCGCGGCGCGAGCCGCCGCGGCCGGTGGGAGCGCGACCGCTGCGGGCTCGCCCGACTGCGGCACGCTCGAGGGCGGCTGGAAGCGACCGGAGAGACGCACCTGCCCGAAGCGCGGCGCCGCGGCCTCGGCGACAGCGGCGATGAGCCGCAGCTCGTGGTCGGAGAATCCCTCGGCGCGGAACGTCTGCACCGTCATGACGCCGAAGACCTCGCCCGCGCCGACGAGCGGGATCTGCACGACGGCAACGTCGCGGCGGCGCACGTTCGCGCCGTCGCGGATCGCGAGATCCCGCTGGAAGACGTGCCAGCGGCGGTCGTGTCGCGCCGCGTAGCAGGTCGGGCCGTCGTCGACGCCTTGCCGACCGAGCTCCGAGGCGTCGGCCTCCGGACCAAGGACCTTGTATCGGTACGCGACTTCGGTCAGCGCGACGTGGAACAGCGAGATCGAGAACGCCGACGCGTCGGTGATGACGTTCATCACGTCGCGAAGGATGCGACCCAGCGTGCGCGCGTCGCCCGCGTCCTCGAGCGATTTGCGGACCTCCTCGACGACGAGATCCACGCTGTCGCCGCGGCTCACCACCTCCCCGCGCGGCGCCTCCGCCTCGGGCGCGCTCAGCTCCGTCGCCGTGTCGGAGACGAGCGTGAGCTGAGGCTCGATCTCCGTAGCCGCACCAGGGGACGCGACCGGCTCGGGCGGAGGGCTGAACACGGAGGACTGCTCGACCTCGACGGGACGGTGCGGAGCGCTGGGCGCGAACGCTTCGCCGGCCATGGCGGACGCGATGAGCTCGCACGCAAGATCGAGCGCCTCGCGCGTGTGCTGGGCAATCTGCTCGCGCGTGATGAATGTCCCGAGCAGCACGCCCACCGTGTGCCCCTGCGCTACCAGACGCGCGATGAGCAGACGCGGCGGGGCGCCGACCCATTCGGCCTGGTACGGCACCGGCCAGTCGAGGGCGAGGGCACGGTTCGCCGGCAGCGCGTCGTCGGGCAGGTTGAGCGTGGTGAGCCGGCGGTCGTGGAGCCACGGCATCCGCCCCACCTGGACGATCGCGGCGTCGTTGGCCGGGGGCTGACGCACCACGGCGACCCCCATGAGGTAGGGCACGCTGTTGAGGAGGATGCGCAGGGTGGCCTCGACCGGGGGAGTCACGGGGTCGGCGCCGAGCTGAGTCGGCTCCTGATCCGTCGGTGCCGAGCCGGCCTCAGCTCGGGTCATCTGTCGTGCCACTGCAACCAAGCCGAAGTGTCCTCCCCGCGCAACGAGCCCGTCACATGAGTTGTAGTCCTACGAGCGCCGAGCGTGCCCTCACCGTTCGGGGGATATCTCAATGCGCCGACGTCCCGCCGTCCACGAGCAGAGTCTGGCCGGTGATGAAGCCTGCGGCCGGCGAGGCGAAAAACACGACCGCGGCGGCCACGTCCTCCGGCGTGCCGAGCCGTCCCAGCGGCGTGCGCGCCACCTCTTCGTCGCGGAAGGCAGGGTTCCGCCGCATCCGCTCGCGGGTCAGATCCGTCTCCACCAGGCTCGGCCCCACCGCGTTCACCGTGATGCCGTGCGGCGC
>DATKCP010000097.1:0-18695 GCA_035513115.1 Candidatus Limnocylindria bacterium
GCGAACAAAGTCGGTCTGTGGGCCGCGGTGCTCTTCATGGTCCCGCTGCTGCTCGCGCGCTATTCGTTCAGCAGATACACCGAGACGCGCGATCTCTTCTACGGGACGGTGTCGGCGCTCTCGCAGGCCATCGACGCGAAGGACGGATTCACCCGCGGCCACGCCGACCGGGTGTCACGCATCGCCGGCGCGATCGCGCGCGAGCTCGGAGTCGCCGAGCGCGAGATCGAGCAGATCGAGCTCGCCGGCCTGCTTCACGACATCGGGAAGATCGGCGTCGAAGATCGGATCCTGATGAAGCCCGCTCGCCTGGACCCGGACGAGCAGGAGCTCATGCGCCGCCATCCGATCTACGGCGCATCGATCCTCGAGCCATCGGCCGCACTCCGCCCGCTCGTGCCGATCGTCCTGAGCCACCACGAGAACTTCGACGGCAGCGGGTATCCGCAGGGCCTGAAGGGCGAAGAGATCCCCCTCGGGTCGCGGATCCTGCTCGTGGCCGACACGTACGAAGCCATGACCTCGGACCGCATCTACCGAAAGGCACCGGGCCACGAGCGCGCAATGGAGCAGCTGCACCGCTACAAGGGGACGCAGTTCGACCCGGCCATCGTCCGAGCGCTGGTGACCTGCATCCAGCGGCGCGGTCCGGACTCCTTCGAGGTCAGCGACCTGCCGCCGATCAACTACGAGACGCTGGCTGAGCTCCGACGCCGGCTCGCGCGCGAGCCGCTCGTGCGCGACGCCCATGCTAGTTAGCGGTGTAGTACTAGGGATCGCGGCCGGCATCGCATTCGGCGGCGACTGGCGCCGTCTCAGCACCTTCACCCTTCACCTCTGGCCGCTTCTGGTCATCGGCGCGGGCCTCCGGCTGGTCGGCTATCTCGTTCCCACCTCGCCGCTGGCGGTCTACTTCATCGGGCTCCTGTGCATCGCGGTCGTTGCGGCGCGGAACTGGCGCCTGCCAGGCGCGGCGCTCATCTCCGTCGGAACGTTCTCCAACGTCCTCGTCGTGCTGCTCAACAACGGGATGCCGTACGACGTCGAGCTCGCCACGGAGATCAACGCGCGGCTGCCCGACACCGGACTGCACGTCGAGCTTGGACCGAACACGATCTTCCCGTTCCTCGCCGACATCATCCCCGTGGCCATCGCGGGCGCCCTGTACAGCGTCGGCGACGTCCTCATCGCGTTCGGCGGTTTCCTCATCCCGTTCCTGTGGCTGCAGGCCTCGCCGGAGGAGGTCGCGGTTCGGCACGAGCTGCGATCGACGAACTTCGCGCTGTTCTGGCTCGCGCAGGTCATCAGCCGTTTCGGCGACCCGATCACGCTCATCGCCCTGATATTCGTCACGTACCGTGCGACGAGCTCCGCCCTGCTGACGGCGCTCGCGGTGGTGATCGCGACGATCCCGAACGCGCTGTTCTCGCTGTTCGGGGGCGCGATCGCGGATGCGGTGGGCGCCCGCCGGTCGATGCTGTGGTGCGACATCCTGCGCGTCCTGCTCATCGGCGCGGTGCCGCCGCTGCTCGAGGTGGGCGCACCGCTGGCCGTCGTGTTCTTTCTGGTGTTCCTGGCCGGCATCTGCGGCGCGATCTTCAACCCCGCGCGCGCCGCCATCGTGCCGTCGCTCCTCACGCCCGAGCGGCTCGCGGCCGGCAACTCACTCGTCTTCGCGTCCGATCGGGCGGTGGAGATCGGTGGCGCGCTTGCCGCCGGAGTCCTCGTCGCGACCTTCGGCGAGGGCGCGTTCTACGCGGACGCGTTGACTTTCGCGCTCGCGGCGCTGCTCCTGTCGCGCGTCGTGGTCACCGAGACCAGTCGTCCGGTCACTCTGGGGCAGGTCTGGCGCGATGGGATGGAAGGCCTCCGTTTCATTCGTCGCACCGCGGTCGTCTGGGCGAACACCGTGTTTTCCCTCGCCGCGCAGCTCGCGCTACCGATCGTGAACGGGCTCACGCCGGTGCTCATCATCCGCCGCTTCGCGGAGGGTGACGCGACCGCGGGTGCGGTCATGTTCGGCGGCGCGGAAGCCGCGCTCGCGTTCGGCGCGGTCCTGGCAAGCGCGATCTTTCCGCGGTACCTCGTTCGCTACCGCAAGGGACACCTGCTGATCGCGGGCTTCGCGACCTGGGGCACGGTCGCCGGACTGATCGCCATCGCGCCGGACTTCACGGTCGCCCTCGGACTCTTCGGCCTGCTCGGTGCCGCGAACGTGCTCTTCTTCGTGCCGACCGTCACGATCCTGCAGGAGGCCACCCCGTCCAACGTTCGTGCCCGCGTGTTCGGCGCCCGGATCGCGCTGACGAACCTCAGCTGGCTGCCGCTGGTCCTGGTGAGCGGCGTGCTGGGCGACGCGATCGGCGTGGAGGTCCTCATAGCCGCGGCCGGGTTGGTCACCGTCAGCACGGCCGTGATCGCGTCCTTCGTTCCCGCCATCCGCGACGCACGCTGACCGGGCGCTTGCCGGACGCCCACAGGAGCCGGCGGTGATTTGACATGTACGCTCTGCGGAACACAAACTGTCGGTTAATACCGGGGAGCGTGGCCAGAGGGCCGTAGCGCCCCTAGTGCTGGGAAGGAACCGTACAGAACATGGCCCAGAAGTCGATTTTGGTCGCTGATGACGACGCCTCGATCCGTTCGCTTTTGAGGCAGTTGCTTACCGACGAGGGGTACTCGATCACCGAGGCGGCCACCGGAACAGAGGTCGTGGCGCAGGTCAGCGAAAGCTCTCCCGATCTCGTGATCATGGACGTGCGCATGCCGGAGCTCGACGGCATCGAGGCGCTTCCGAAGGTCAAGACCGCCTCGCCGAAGACATCGGTGCTGATCATGACCGCCTTCGGATCGTCCAACGCCGCGATCAAGGCGATGGAGCTTGGCGCCTTCGACTACATCACCAAACCGTTCGAGCTCGACAAGATCTCGCACACCGTCAAGCGTGCCTTCGATTACCAGGACCTCGCGCAAGAGGTCGAGGTGCTGCGTGACGAGATCAGCTCGCTCGTCCAGACCGAGCGCATCGTCGGCAACTCGCCTCCCATGCAGGAGGTGTACAAGACGGTCGGCAAGGTCGCCAAAGCCGACGCGACCGTTCTCATCACCGGCGAGAGCGGCACCGGCAAGGAGCTCGTCGCCGAGGCGCTCCACTACAACTCGAATCGACGTAGCGGTCCGATGGTGAAAGTGTCGTGTGCCGCGCTGCCCGAGACGCTTCTCGAGGCCGAGCTGTTCGGTCACGAGAAGGGCTCGTTCACCGGCGCGATGACCATGCGGAAGGGCCGCTTCGAGCTCGCCGACAAGGGCACGGTGTTCCTCGACGAGATCGGCGAGATGAGCCTCGCGACGCAGACCAAGCTGCTGCGCGTGCTGCAGGAGCGCAAGATCGAGCGGCTCGGCTCGTCGCTCCCGATCAAGGTCGACATCCGCGTCATCTGCGCGACGAACAAGGATCTCCAGAAGCAGGTCGAGCAGCACAATTTCCGCGACGACCTCTTCTACCGACTCAACGTCATCAACATTCACATGCCGCCGCTGCGCGATCGCAAAGAGGACATCCCCGCGCTGGTCGAGCACTTCCTGGCGAAGCACCGCTACAGCGCGACGGCGCAGCCGGCGGCGATCAGCGAGGAGGCGCTCAAGCGCCTCACCGAGCACGAGTGGCCGGGCAACGTGCGCGAGCTGGAGAACGTCGTGGAGCGCGCCGTCGTCCTCTCCCGCGGTCAGGTCATCACGAGCCGCGAGCTCCCGTTCGGCGACCACCTGGACGGCGAGCACGAGGACGAGAACGAGGACGCCTCCTCGGAGCGATCCTTCTTCAAGAAGTCCGTGTCGCAGTTCGAGAAGGACCTGATCATGAAGGCGCTCAAGGATGCGGGCGGCAATCGCTCCAAGGCAGCGGAAATGCTAGGTATCTATCGCCGTCTGCTCTACGCGAAGATCAAGGAGTACGGACTCGAGGGCTTCCCGCCCAAGAGCCGCTAGCGAGGAGGTCATCGTGTTCGGACTCGTCAACGCCGCTCTGCGCGCGTTCGTCGTCGGTGTGGTCGTCGGCGTGCTCTTCGCGCCGCGTCCCGGAGCCGAGACGCGCCGCATGCTGAACCAGCGCATCGCCGAGATGATCAATCAGCTGCTCGAGATCGCCGCGCTGCCGCCGATCCAGCCGACGCAGGCCGCGACGAACGGGCAGACCGAGCGACCCGCGGCAAAGCGCAGCCGTCCCGCGGAAGGACCCGGTGCCCGTGCGACGACCTAAGGCCGCGGCCGGCGTCATCCGACTCAGCGACGCGACGGGCTCGTCGACGCGCGGCTGGGAGGAAGCCGTGTCCGCCGCGGTCAAGGCGAGCGACGTGAAAACGCCCATCGGCGTCGAGGTCACCCGGCTCTGGGCCGAGTGGGAGCGCGGCAGACTCAGCCGATTTCACGCGACTGTGAAGGTCGCCTACAGGCAGGCGCTCAAAGCAGCCGGACGCGCCAGGGCCTGACCTGCCGCCCGTGGGGCGCGGCGAGCCATCTGTCGCGGTTCTTGACACGCCACAACGCGAGACGAAGAATCGGCGTTCGATGGCAGACCCGGAGGTCCGAGACGTTCCTGCCCGCGTGCTCATCGCCAACGACGGCGAGGTCCTGTCGCGGCTGAGGCTGTCCGCGGCGGAGGCCGCGCGCGTGTGCAACGTGACTCCGCGCCAGCTCATCTACTGGACCAAGAAGGGCCTCGTCACCCCATCGACCGACGGCGAGCACGACTACGACGTCTACGCGATGGAGAAAGTGATCCGCATCCGGCAGGCTCTTGCCAAGGGCTACTCGCTCGAGAAGGCGGCGCAGATGGTGCAGCGCGAGCTCAGCTCCCTCCACGCCGACGCGAAGCGGCTCGATGATCTTCCGCCCGAAGACCTCGAGGGCGAGCTCCGCCGACGGCTCGAGCGGCTCGAGGAGCGGGTGGTCATCTTGCGCCGCAACCTTCCGACGTCGCTGTCGGTCGCGCGGCTGCGGCGCGCCGTCGCCGAGCTTGCCCGGCTCGAGACCATGGGCGAGCTTCGCGAGGGGACGAGCGGCGAGGGCGCGAAGTCGCTGGTGATGCGTCTCGGTCGCGCCGTGGACGAGCTCGAGATCCTGCTGCGCGAGGTCCAGGCGCCCGCCTGAGCGTCAGCCCCCTAGGCTTCGCAGGGTGCCCGACCCCCTCGCGCTTCTGGCCAACGCCGCTGGAAAGCTTGCGCGCTTTGGCCTTCAGCACGTTGGTCGTGGCGGTACCGCGCTGCCCGGACTCATCGCGCTGACGATCGATCCGGACTTCATCGCCTCGGCCGCGGGCGAGCTCGCACACGGGGTCGTGCTCGTGTCGGGTACGAACGGGAAGACGACGACCGCGCGGATGCTGTCCGACATCGTTCGCGCGAGCGGATGGGCGCCGATGCACAACCGCTCCGGCTCGAACCTGGAGCGGGGCATCGCCGGCGCGCTGCTCGCCGAGAGTAGCTGGCGCGGCGAGCCGCGCGGCGATGTCGGCATGTTCGAGGTGGATGAAGCATCGCTGCCTCTCGTACTTGGCCGCATCAGCCCGCGCGTCGTGCTGGTCACGAATCTGTTCCGCGATCAGATGGATCGCTACTTCGAGCTCGATCAGCTTGCGCGTCGCATCGGCGATGCGATCGCGAAGCTCGACGGGCGCGTCACTCTCGTGCTGAACGCCGACGATCCGATCGTGGCGTGGCTCGGCCAGAGGCATCGCGGGCCGGTCCTCTATTTCGGCGTCGACGATCCGGCCGTGGGCGGGCGCGTGCCACAGGCGATCAGTGACGCCACGCGCTGTCCCCGGTGCGGTGCGCCGCTGCGGTACGAGCGCGTGGTCCTCGCCCACGAGGGCGACTGGTCGTGCCCGTCCTGTGGGCTCATTCGTCCCGAACGCGATGTGTCCGCGACGCGCGTGGCGCTCACGCCGGTGTCGAGCGAGATCCAGCTGCGAACCGCGGTCGCGAGCGCGTTCGATCCGGTCCGCGTGCCGATCGCGGGCCTGTACAACGCCTACAACGCCCTCGCCGCGCTCGCGGTCGCGCGCGCGCTGGACATCGCGCTGTCCACCGCGGCGCTCGCGATCGCGAACTTCCGGCCGGCTTTCGGCCGGCTGGAGCAGGTCACCGTCGATGACCGTGAGCTCCGGCTCATCCTGGTGAAGAATCCCGCGGGCTTCAACGCGGCGATCGGAGCGCTCCTGGAAACGGGGCGCCGGCCGCGCCTTCTCGCGGCGCTCAACGACCGCGACGCCGACGGTCGCGACGTGTCGTGGATCTGGGATGCCGACTTCGAGACCCTCGCGCCCGCGGTCGAGCACGCCGTCGTGACGGGCATCCGGTCGCGCGATCTAGCGAACCGGCTGAAGTACGCGGGCGTCGCGCGCGATCGGATCGAGGTCGTCGACCCGTGGGGAAGTGCCATCGACCGCGCGATCGGCGCGGCGCCCCAGGGCGGCGAGGTCGTCGTCCTCGCGACCTACACCGCGATGCTCTCGCTGCGGGGCGAGCTGGCGCGTCGCGGCCACGTCGCGAACTTCTGGGAAGATTGACGAAAGTGGATCTGCGGATCGCGCACCTGTATCCGGACCTCATGAGCATCTACGGCGATCGCGGCAACGTGCTGGCGCTCGCGCAGCGCGCGCGCTGGCGCGACATCGCGGTGGAGGTGCGCGCTTTCACCGCCGGCCAGGCCTTCGACGCGGACTGGCCCGACTTCTGGTTCTTCGGCGGCGGCCAGGACCAAGGTCAAGACATCGTCGGGGCCGATCTCGCTGGAGCGAACGGTGAAGCGCTGAAGCGGTCGCTGGCGAACGGCGCCGCGGCGCTGACGATCTGCGGCGGTTACCAGCTGCTCGGACACGAGTACGTGCCGGAGAGCGCGCCGGCGATACCGGGGCTCGGAGTCCTCGACGTCCGCACGCGCGCCGGCTCGGTGCGCTTCGTCGGCAATCTCGTGGCGGAAACGCTCGATGGGCTCCTCGTCGGATTCGAAAACCACAGCGGTCGGACCTATCTCGGTCCCGGTGCGAAGCCGCTGGGGACCGTCGTCGTGGGGAACGGGAACAACGGCGAGGACAAGACCGAGGGCGCGGTGCAGGGCAGGATCGTCGGCACCTACAGCCACGGCTCCTGTCTTCCGAAGAACCCCTGGCTCGCCGATCGTCTGCTCGCGTGGGCGCTCGAGCGCCGCCATGGTCCGCAGCGGCTCGCTGCGCTCGACGACCGTGAGGAGAAAGCCGCGAGCGAGCAGGCCGCGGAGGTCGCGAGGGCGCGGCCCTAGTACCGCCGTACTGGTCACCGCTCCTCTTCGCCTTCGCCGCACTCGCTGGTGACATGACGCGCGATGCGTGTGCGAGCGCTGATCGGCGCGACACTTGTGGCGTGGGCCGCGTTGCCGGCCTTGGCGCTCGCCGCATCGGCGGACGAGGGCCCGCCACTCCGCCCCGTGGACGCGGGTCCTCTCCTCCGTCCGCCGCTGACCGTGCTGCGCGCCGTCGACCGGGCACCGACCGCCCCCGCGACCTCCGCGAAAGCGCCGAAGAAGGAGCTCATCGTGCTGGTCGGCGGATACGGGTCCGGACCGGACGACCGGACCTTCGACGCCTTCAGCGCGAGAGTCGCGGACGAGGGTGGATATGACGTCGTTCGGTTCGGTCAGGGCCTGGGGACGTACGACACGTTCGGCGCCGTCGATGCGAACGCGGAGCGTCTGCGCGACAGCATCCGATCGGTCTCCACCGGCTATGACGGCGTACACATCGTGACCCACTCGATGGGCGGCGTGGTCGCCGATCGCGCGTTCGCGCTGGGACTCTCGGTGAGCGACGGGGTCACGACCTACGTCGCTTGGGCGAGCCCGCACGACGGCGCGCGCGCCGCGCAGGCGCTGCAGACGACGCTCACGGTGAGCGGGCCCGCGCGGGACGACACACGCGCCTTCACCACCTCGTACTTCCGCGATCCCGATACCGCGGCGGTGCGCGACCTCGCGCGAGCCCGCGCGCCCGCGCCGCCGCTCGGCGTCGCCCGCCTTGACCTGCGTCTCGCGACGGACGTGCTGGTCAGCTCGGCCGACGCGCGCGATCCGGGCGTCGACTCACGCGTTCTTCTGCCCGCCTCCGCCGCCGAGCTGGAAGGTCACGGCGGCATCCTGCAGAGCGAAGAAGCCTTCGATCTCACGCTGGCGACGATCAGGTCGCGCGCGGTGCCGCCGGACGAGCGCGGCCTGGCGCTCCGCGCCGTCTCGAGTGTTGTCGCGCAGACGGTCGATCGTCAGGCGCAGACGGTGCTCGCCGTCGTCTGCGGTGTGTGCCTCATCGGCGGCATCGGCGCTCTCGTGAGGCGCACGCTGCGCCCCACGATCCCGTGGCCGCCGCTAAGCGAGTGAGCGGCGACCGCGGCCAGGCGGTCGTCGAGTTCGCGCTCGTCCTTCCGACGCTGCTCGTCCTCGCCCTCGCGATTGTCCTGGTGGCGGAGCTGGGCGTTGCGCGACTCGCGCTGCAGCATGCGACGGCGGAGGCCGCCCGCGCCGGCGCGCTCACGAACGACGACGAGCAGATCCGTGGGACGCTTGCGGCGACCGTCGCGCCGCTAGCGCCCGATCGGGTGACCAGCGCGATCTCGCCGGGGCAGTCCGACCCACCGCGCAACGGCGATCCGCGGGGCGCGCTGCTCACGGTGCGCGCGAGCTACAGCCTCGAGGTTCCGCTTGGATTCGTCGGGCTACCGCGCTTCGTCGTCACGGCCAGCGCGTCGCGTCGCATCGAGTGGACGCCGTGAGCGGTGAGCGGGGTCAGGCGCTCGTCGTCGCGGCGCTGCTCATGGGCATCGGAGCGCTGGCGATCGTGGGCCTGCGCTCTGCACAGGACCGAGTGCTCGCGACCGCGCGCGAGCAGAACACCGGCGAAGCCGCGGTCGAAGCCGCGGCCGCCGCCGTGGCGGACGTGTACGTCGCGCGACTGGATTCGCTTCGGGCCCGCGCGTTCGAGCTTCCGCGTCCAACGCTGGACGTGGCCGGCATGCTCACGGATCCCGCGACGCGTGAGGCGGCCCGCGCCGCCGCGGCCGAGGCGGCGGCGCACAACGGCGGGATGTTCGATGGCGCGGTCGAGGTCCGGTGCGCCGGTACGACGATCGAGATCGAGCTCACGCATGCCGGCCGGCGGCACCGCGCGGCCCTGCCGGCGGACACATGCTCCCAGCGCTGACGGCGTCGCGGCGCCGGCTGCCCGCGCGCCGCATCGCGCTCGCCGGCGTCTCGGCGCTGCTCACGCTCGGCGCGCTGGGAGCGGAGCTGGGAGGGGTGACCGCGCCGGCGGCGGAGGTCTCGCTCGCGGAGTCCCTCGCGCCGGCCACGTGGGCGATGAGTCTTCCCGCGGCGTGGCTCGCGGCGCCCATGCCGCGTGTGCGCATCGGGGACCTCATCGATGTGCTCGCCGTCCGCCAGGGAGAACGCGCGTACGCGGTCCCGGTCGCCTACGCGGCGCGCGTCGTTGGCTCGGACGAGCGCGGGGTCGTGCTCGAGCTGGACGAGGAGGGCGCGAGCGCGATCGCGATCGCGCGAGGCGGCGGACTGCTGCTCGTGCCGCTGCTTCGCTCCGTGCGCTGATGCGGGGCCCGTGAGTCCACGTGCCGCGATCTGCGGCGGCGAGGACCTCCTCGCCGCGGCGGCCGCGCTCGGTCTCGAGCCGTGCGACGCGGGCCGACCCGAACTCGTACTCGTCGACCTGAGGGACGCCACCGCCTGCGCTGCCGCCGCGATGCTCGAGCCGGCCATCCCCCGGGTCGCGGTCGCCGGCGAAGCCGAACGCGCGCTTGCGGCCGCCCTCGGCTACGACGCGTCATCGCTCGCGTCGGCGTGCGAGGCCGCGGCCCTCGGCCCTCTGGTCGTCGCCGCGCTACCGCGGACGCCGCGGCGGGCGACGCGCGTCGTCGTGATCACCGGAGCGCGCGGCGGCGTCGGTCGGAGCCTGCTCGCCGCGAACCTCGCGCGACGGCTCGCGTCGCGACTGGGCGTCGCGGCGGTCGATGCGACCGGCACGGGGGCGCTGGGATGGTGGCTACAGTGCGCGCCCCGCGCCTGGACGGAGCTCGAGGGGCTCACGGATGAGCTCACCGCCGAGCACCTGGCCGTCGTGGCCACGGAGAGCGCGGGCCTGCGGGTGATCGGCGGCGCGCCGGTCGCGCCCACGCGCGCGCTCGCGGAATCGACGGTGCGCGCCGCGGCGTCGCTCGCCGAGCTCGTGCTGATCGACGCGCCGGTGCTCGCCGACGACCGCGGTCGCGCGCTCGCGGCCCTCGCCGACCGCGTCCTGGTGCTCTCGTACGACGACGCGCTGTCCGTCGCGACGCTCGACGCGAGCGAGGTACCCGGCGGCGCGTGGCTCCTGGCGTCGCAGTCGCGCACCGCGCGCATCGGTGAGCACGCGGCGTTCCGCGCGCTGCCACGCGACGAGGCCGCGGTCGGCGCGGCGCTGTCCGGCCGGCGCGCCGCGGGTGGCGCGCTCGGCCGCGCGTACGACGAGCTCGCGGAGCTCATCGCTCTCGACGCGTCGTGACCGCAGAGAGCGTTCGCGCGCGGCTCGAGCGCGCGATCGTCCTGAGACTGCGAGAGGCGGAGGACGGGCGGCCGCGGCGGGATCAGCTCCCGGCGGCCCTTCGGGCGGCGCTGTCGTCGGAACGTGTCGTCGTCCCCTCCGGCGAGCTGCGCGAGCTCGAGCGCTGGTTCGAAGACCGCCTGTTCGGACTCGCCGCGCTCGCGCCCCTCCTGCGCGACGAGCGCGTGAGCGAGGTGATGGTGAATGGCACGCGCGGCGTGTGGGTCGAGCGCGACGGGCGTCTCGAGGAGACCGGCATCCGCTTCGCGGATCCCGACGAGATCCTGGTCCTCATCGAGCGGCTCGTCGCGCCGCTCGGACGGCGCATCGATCTCGCGACGCCCCTGGTCGACGCGAGACTGCCGGATGGCTCCCGCGTTCACGCGGTGATCCCGCCGATCTCGCTCCACGGCCCCGTGCTCACGATCCGCCGCTTCGCAAGCCGCCCGCTGACGCCGGACGACCTCGTTCGCGCCGGTACCTGCTCGCGCGTGACGATGGATCTCCTCGTCGCCGCGGTGCGTCAGCGGCGCACGATCCTCATCTCAGGCGGCACGTCGAGCGGAAAGACGACGACGCTCAACGCCCTCGGGTACGCGTTCGGCGAGCGCGAGCGGGTGGTCACGATCGAGGATGCGGCCGAGCTCCGGCTGCCACAGCCGAACGTCGTAGCGCTCGAGACGCGGACGCCCAGCGTCGAGGGCACCGGCGCGGTCGACGTGCGGGCCCTGCTGCGGGCCGCGCTGCGGATGCGACCGGACCGGATCGTCGTGGGTGAGGTCCGCGGTGGCGAGGCGCTCGACATGCTCCAGGCGATGAACACCGGTCACCGCGGGTCGCTGACCACGGCGCACGCGAACGGCGCGTATCACGCGCTCCTCCGCGTCGAGACGATGGCGCTCATGGGTGGCGTGGACCTGCCACTGGCCGCGATCCGCGAGCAGATCAGACGCGGCCTCGATCTCGTGGTGCACCAGGAGCGAGGCGAGGATGGGCACCGTCGCATCGTTGAGGTCGCCGAGCTCGTTCCGTCGGTCGATGACGGCTACGAGCTGCGGACCGTCGCCGCGTGACGGCGCTGCTCGCACTCGGCGCGGCCGCCGCGCTCGCCGCGGCGCTGCTCGACCGCCGGATCCTCGACGCGGCACGCCGGGTCGCGCAGGGCGCGCGCCGGGCCAGCGCCCGCGAGGCGCGGGCGGCGCTTCCGGCCCTGGTTGATGCGATCGCCGCGGCGCTCTCGAGCGGGCTTTCGCTGCCGGTCGCCCTGGCGGAGGTCGCGCCAACGCTGCCGCCAGGCCTCGCCGTGCCGACCCGCCGCGCCGCGTCGGAGCTGGCACTCGGCGCGCCCATCGGCGATGCGCTCGTCGCGTACGCGGGCGTGGTGCCCGACGAGGATGTCGCGCCACTCGCGGTCGTGCTCGCGGCGTTCACGCGCAGCGGAGGACGGGTCGGGCGCAGTCTCGCTCGCGTCGCGGCGCTCATGCGCGGCAGGCTTGCGCTCGAGGACGAGCGCGCGGCCCTCACCGCGCAGGGACGCGTGTCCGCGATCGTGCTGGTCGCGCTCGCTCCTCTGGGCGCGCTGTTCTTCGCGCTCGCGACTCCGGACTACGCGGCGATCTTCCTCGGCGAAGGCCTCGGTCTCCTCGGCGTCGCGGTCGTGCTGGAGGTCGTGGGCGCGCTCTGGCTCTGGCACATCGTGCGCGCGACGGCGCCACCGCCCGATCTCGCGACCTTCCTGGACGCCGTCGTCGTGGGCCTCGATGCCGGGCTCACCTTCCAGCGCGCGCTCGCCGCGCTCGTCGAGCGCGCGCCGGGCTTCGGACGCCTGCCCGATGCTCGCAGGCTCCTGGCGGACCTCGCGCTCGGGCGCTCGCTCCCCGATGCGCTCCGTGGCTTCGGGCGCGGTGGTGACGACGCGCGCGTCGCCGCGCTGGTGGTCGCCGCGACTCGCTTCGGCGCGCCGCTCGCCGAGCTTTTGGTCATACAGGCAGACGCGCTTCGCACGACGGAGCGCCGGCGCGCCGAAGCGGCCGCACGGCGTCTGCCGGTCCTCATGCTGTTCCCGCTGTCGCTCACGATCCTGCCGGCGCTGCTCGTCGTGTTCCTTGGTCCGCCCCTGTTATCGCTACTCTCCGCGTGAGTGGGTGGCCGGATTCTGCGAACGCTCCTCTTTGGCGTGCTCGCGCCCGCGACCGTCCTCGTCCTCGTCCCGGCGCTGCTCCTCGGCGCGACGGGGCCCGAGGGCGAGGGCGGCGTGCTGCGGCTCGTCGGCCTCGTGCCGCTCGTGCTGGGCATCGCGATCCTGGCGTGGTGCTTCGCGGGGTTCATCGTGGAGGGCGAAGGCACGCCGGCTCCGTACGATCCGCCGCACCGTCTCGTCACCGGTCGCCTGTACGGCTGGATGCGCAACCCGATGTACGTCGCGATCGTGACGATCCTCCTCGGGGAGGCGCTGTTCTACGGATCGGTCGCGCTGCTCGCCTGGGCGGTCATCACCTGGATCCTCATGAACTTCTTCGTGATCTTCTACGAGGAGCCGAACCTGCGGCGGCGGTTCGGTCCCGCGTACGAGGCGTACCTCGAGCGCGTCCCGCGCTGGATCCCGAGCCGCCCCCGCGGCGTCGTCGCGAAGCCGGCGCTGAAGCTCGCGACGCTCGTCTATGCGCTCCGCGACGAACAGGTGCTGCTGCTCCGGCGCACCAGCGAGCCGAACCGCGGGCTGTGGGTCGCGCCGGGCGGCAAGCTCGACCACGGCGAGTCGCCGGCCGAGTGCGCGGTGCGCGAGATGCGTGAGGAGACCGGCCTCGTGATCGAGCGCCCGGTGCTTCGGGCGGTGATGACCGAGACCTCTCCCCGCGCCGACTACCAGTGGCTCACGTTCATCTTCGTGGCATGGGACTTCGACGGAACGTTCACGCCCGCGCCCGGCATCGGAGAGTTCCGCTGGGTATCGGTGGACGAGGTGACGAAGCTGCCCATCCCGCCTGCCGACGCGATCTTCTTCCCGCGACTCCTCGAGGACGGCACGACGTTCACCGCGAAGTTCGAGTACGACGCCGAGCTCAACCTCCTCGACTGGAAGGAGGGCTGACCAAAGCCGCAATGAGCTCGCGTTCGCGCGCCGTCATGTTCGGGTCCGCCATGCGGCGCTCGATCGCGGCCGGCAGGTGCGCGCGCACGGCGTCGCGGTCGAAGCCCGCGAGGTAGATGCGGAGGAACACGCGTATGGCGAGCCTCGTCGCACGGCCGAGATCGGCGGCGGCGAGGATCACCACGGTCTGCGCCACGTCGTCGGCCCAGTGGCCGGCGCGCGCGTTCGCCCAGTCGATGACCAGCGCGCCGTTTCCGTGCAGCAGCACGTTCTCCGGGTGAAGGTCGAGGTGGACCACCGCGCCCCCCGGTCCGATCGCGGGCAGCCACTCCGGCGCGGCGATGCGGTGAAGTCTTCGGTGGAGATCGGCGAGGAGGCGGGCGTGTCGGACCAGCGTCCACGGCCGGTGCGCGAAATCCACCCGCATCGTTGACCCGGTCGCGCGCTCGAGGACCATGTCCGAGCCGTCGACGCTCACGACCTCGGGTGCGGGGTAGCCGCGTTCCCGTACGTAACGCATGACGGCGACCTCGCCCCGTACACGTCCGCGTCACGACCGCGTGCGAGCGGCTCTAAGGGAGGTTAGGTCCGGATGACGTAGGTGCCCGCGATCTTGTCGTGCCAGCCCTGCTTGTCAGCGTCGAAGGCGACCCAGATGACGCCGATGGCAAAGCAGATGAACGAGACGACCAGCCCGACGTAGCGGATGAGGGCCTGCGTGATCGTGAGCGCGGATCCGTCGGTGCGCATCACCCTCAGATTGAGCGCCCGCATGCCGAGCGTCTGCCCGCCGCCCTGCGCCGACCAGAAGTAGCAGAAGTACGCGATACCGATGAGAAAGCTCAGACCGTTCGCTGTCGTGCCGGTGGCGCCACCGCCGCCGATCGATCCGAGTACCCCCGAAACGACTCCGATACCGATCGCGTCGATGAGGTACGCGAATGTCCGGATCCAGAAACCCGCCTTGTTCGTGGTTACCGCCACCGCGGTAGCTTCAGCCGCCATGGACTTGGACCCCCTTCCTCGGCGCGGAGTTTAGATTCACTGGCAGAATGCTCCTAGTACGACCTTCCTACTGGCTCGGTGGCCCCTGTGGCAGGCACACTGCCGCCACGTAGCACCGAGAAAGGGGGAACGTGAATGCTCGCATTCATTCGTGAGGACGAAGGACAGGGCCTCGTTGAGTACGCGCTCATCATCGCAGTTATCGCCATCGCCGTTATCGTCGCGATGGTCTTCCTGCGGGGTCAGATCCAGAACATCTTCAGCAACATCGGCAACAACCTCACCTAGCGCGCGCGAGAGCTGTCGATGCGGTGAGCGGCGCCCTTACCGGCGCCGCTCATCATCTTTTAGAGAGGGAGCGCCTTCAGACCGTGACCCTTGAGGTTCTGCGGTTCATCGAGAACGCCGTTCTGGCCGCGCTCCTCATCACCGTCATGTACACGGACTGGCGCTTCCTGCGCATCCCCAACGCGCTCACCTACCCCGCGATGGCGGTCGGCGTGGTGCTCGGCGCGCTCGAAGGCGTGCCCGGAGCGCTCTTCACCCACGGGCTCGTCGACCACGTCGCCGCGCTCTTCCTCGCCTTCGCGATCTCCTATCCCTTCTACGCCGCGGGCGGGCTCAAGGCCGGTGACGCCAAGCTCCTCATGGCGATCGGCGCGCTGCGCGGCATCAACTTCCTCTTCCTCGCCGCGGTGTGTGGTGCTCTCATCGGTGGCGTCCTGGCCGTCGGATTCATCGTGTCCCGAAGGCTCGCCCGGCCCGCCGCCGGCGCGGCGCCGAACACGCTCTCGGCGATCCTCAAGACGTCGATCCCATACGGCGTCGCACTCGGTTTAGGTGGGCTGCTCGCGCTGGCTCTGGAGGCGGCGGGCTACATGCAGGTGAACGTTTAGACTCGCGCGAACACCGCAAAGGGGAGCGATGACGCTTGGCTGACGGCGAAAAGATCCGCATCCTCATCGTCGACGACATCGCCGACACGCGAGAGAACCTCGCGAAGCTGATCGGTTTCGAGCCCGACATGGAGGTCGCCGGCACCGCCGGAGGCGGGCAGGAAGCCGTCAACATGGCCAAGCAGCACCGTCCCCACGTGATCCTGATGGACATCAACATGCCGGACATGGACGGGATCACGGCCACCGAGATCATCTCGAACACCGTTCCCGAGTCGCCGATCATCATGATGAGCGTCCAGGGTGAGCAGGATTACCTGCGCCGTTCGATGCTCGCCGGCGCGCGAGAATTCCTCGTGAAGCCGTTCTCCGCCGACGAGCTGATCAACTCCATCCGCCACGTCCACGAGCTCGAGAAGGTGCGCCGAGCGCGCTATGCGCCCGTTGCGCCCCCGCCCGCGCCCGGTGGCCCCGCGGCCGCGGCGGCATCCGGACGCGAGACCGGCAAGATCATCACGTTCTTCTCCCCCAAGGGCGGCGTGGGGCGCACGACGATCGCCACGAACCTCGCGGTGGCGCTCCACCAGATAACGAACAAGCCGGTGGTCCTGGTCGACGGCAGTCTGCCGTTCGGTGACATCGCCGTGATCCTCAACATGAGCCCGAAGGCAAAGACCATCGCGGACCTCATCGGGTCGTTCGAGACGGCGGACTCCGATGTCATCGAGTCGATCCTCGTCCAGCACTCGACCGGCATAAAGGTGATGCTCGCGCCCCCGACGCCCGAGTCGACCGAGCTCATCACGGGGGCGCACATCAAGCACGTCCTCGAGCTCCTGCGCGAGCGGTACGCGTACATCGTCGTCGACACCTGGCCGTCGTTCCAGGAGCAGGTGATCGCGATGCTCGATGTCGCGGACGTGATCCTGACACTGATGACGCTCGAGATCACCAGCCTGAAGAACGTGCGCGTCTTCATGGAGGTCGTCGAGAAGCTCGGCTACGACGAGGCGAAGGTGCAGCTGGTCGCCAACCGTAACGACAGCTCCGGCGGCATCAAGGCGTCGGACGTCGAGGCGAGCCTCGGTCGCAAGATCCCGCACACGATCGTCTCGGACGGCCGGACGCTCGTGCTGGCCGTCAACCGCGGCGTCCCCTTCGTGATCAGCCACCGCGACAGTCAGGTCGCCAAGGACATCTTCGCCCTCGCGCAAAAGGTCGCCACGACCGGGTCCACCGCCCCCGCGGCGGCGGGCAAGCAGGCGCCAGCGCGCGGCGGGCTCAAGCTCTTCGGAGCCCGTTAGGCCGCTCACGCATTAGTCACCGGTCTGATCCCCCGAAAGAGCGGCCAGAATCCGTGCGGGTGGACGTAGACTCAATCGCCGAGGGAGCAGGCACCCGCCATAACGGGAGCCGGAGACGAGGGTTTCTTAGGACAGATGTCACTACTCAGGCGCATCGAAGGTCAGCGTCCCGCCGGCCAGCAGCCCGCCGCACCGGCGCCGGGCGCGCCGCCGCCGCCGGGCGGACCGCCCAAGCCGCCGTCCGAAGGACCCCTCACGCAGAGCAGCGCGCCGGCGCGCGACGCGAACCGCGACGTCCGCATCAAGCTCCAGACGCGCATCATCAACAACCTCGACCCTCGCCTCGATCTCGCGGACGCGAAGGCTGTCCGCTCGAGCATCGAGGAGATGTTCAACAAGTTCATCGACGAGGAAGGCGTGGTCGTCACGCGTGTCGAGCGTCAGAAGATGCTCGAGTCGATCCTCGACGAGATCCTCGGGTTCGGTCCGATCGAGCCACTTCTGAAGGACGACACGATCACCGAGGTCATGGTCAACGGCCCGTTCCGTTGCTACGTCGAGCGCAAGGGAAAGCTTCAACTGTCCGACGTGACGTTCCAGAGCGACGAGCACGTCATGCGGATCGTCGAGCGCATCATCGCGCCGATCGGCCGGCGTGTGGACGAGTCGAAGCCATACGAGGACGCGCGTCTCCCGGACGGCTCGCGGGTGAACATCATCATCCCGCCGCTGGCCCTCAACGGTCCCGTCGTCACGATCCGAAAGTTCCCCAAGTACCGGATCACCGTCGAGGACTACATCAAGTTCGGCACGGCGACCGCGGAGATGATGGAGTTCATGCGAGCGTGTGTGGAAGCCCGCCTCAACATGTTCATCTCCGGTGGCACGGGCTCCGGTAAGACGACGCTCCTCAACATCATGTCCGGCTTCATCCCCGAGGACGAGCGCATCATCACCATCGAGGACGCCGCCGAGCTTCGTCTGGTGCAGGACCATGTGGTCCGCCTCGAGTCGCGCGCGGCGAACATCGAAGGCAAGGGCCAAGTCTCGATCATGGACCTCGTCAAGAACTCCCTGCGTATGCGCCCTGAGCGCATCGTCGTCGGTGAGATCCGTGGCGGCGAGGCCCTCTCGATGCTCCAGGCCATGAACACCGGTCACGACGGGTCGCTATCGACCGGTCACGCCAACTCACCGCGCGACATGCTCGCCCGGCTGGAGACGATGTGCCTCATGGCCGGCGTCGACCTGCCCGCGCGCGCCATCAAGGAGCAGATCGCGAGCGCGCTCGACGTCATCGTGCAGATCTCGCGCCTCAAGGACGGCTCGCGCAAGGTCACGAACATCACCGAGGTGCAGGGCATGGAGGGCGAGCAGATCGTTCTCCAGGACGTGTTCGTCTTCGAGCAGACCGGCTACGTCGAGGGCAAGGTCCAGGGCCGGCTGCGCCCGACCGGCATCCGCCCGAAGTTCAGCGAGAAGTTCGAGGCGGCCGGCATCAAGCTCCCGCAGGGCGTGTTCGGCGACATGTCCGTCGGACTCAGGTAAATGGAGTACGCGCTTCCCGCGGGAATGTTCGCGGGTGTCCTGTTCTTCTTCTGGGGCATCTCGAACATGCTCTCCGGCGGCGGCGCCGGCTCCGTCGAAGAGCGCATGGCGCGCTACGCCGGCGGCAAAGCGGAGGTCAAGCCGACCGGTGGCGGACGACAGGCGCGCCAGCGCAATGTCGTGGACCCGTTCGCGACGCTGTCGAGCGACGTCCAGGACAAGCGCTTCCAGATTCGGGT
>DATKCP010000098.1:0-17858 GCA_035513115.1 Candidatus Limnocylindria bacterium
GACGTGGGGCACGGCGCTGTTCGCGAAGTACGACGTCCACCTGCTGCTGTCGTCGTACGCGCAGGCGCCGTCGCGCTTCTACGTCGCCGGCCTCTTCTATCCACCGAAGGAGAAAGAGGACGAGCACGCGCACCTGCATCACCGAGAACATCGGGCGCACGCGAAGGACGAGAGAAGCTGAGACGCCCTAGACCTTGCCGGCGACCGCCTTCGGGACGTCCTTACGCTGTGTGCCCAGCTCGAACGGCTTGCCGTGATAGCCCTGCGGGAAGATCCGCAGCAGAAGGTACGTGCCCGTGAGCGGATCCTCGGCGCGCTCAACGACGAGCGAGGGGCCCCACGGCGACTCGAATCGTTCGCCGACATCGGGCTTCCGTCCCGGGACGTCGAATCCCTGCTTGTCCCACTGCAGCACCGCGTAGCTGCGCACGACCCGCTCTTCGTCGCCGCCCTCGTCGGGACGCCAGCGATGCCCCTCGGGGTGCTCGCGCTGGCACACCGCCGGCGAGCCCGAGTGCATCGTGACCCACTTGTGGACATCGGCGTCCTTGCTCTGCGCGCCCGTTGGATAGGCCGCGCGATAGAGCTCCTCACCGAGCGTGCACAGGTAGTAGAAGAGCATCGGGCGCAGTATATGGACGTGATCCGATCGAAAACGGTGAGCGTCATGGGTCTGCGCACGCGCGTCCTCGAATCGGGCGACACGAGACACGGCGACCCGGTCGTGATGGTCCACGGCGTCGGCGCCTGGGCTGAGAACTGGCACGCGGTGATGGACCCCATCGCGTCGACAGGGCGCCGAGCGATCGCCTGCGACCTTCCCGGCTTCGGCGAGAGCGAGGCCCCTGGCGACGTCGCCTACTTCGGCCCGCACGACGCGTTCTATCCGCGTTTCGTCGGGGCGCTTTTCGACGAGCTCGGCGTCGCGTCGGCGCATCTGGTGGGCAGCTCGATGGGCGGCGCGGTCGTCTATACGGCGGCGGTCAGCGACCCTGCCCGGGTCCGCTCACTGACGCTCGTCGCGGGCGGTGGCGTGGGCACCGACGTGCCGATGTTCCTTCGGCTCTGCACGCTTCCGGGGATGCCCCTGCTGGCGCGCGTCTTCGGAAAGCCGGTCCAAGCACGAAGTGTGCTCCGTACCTGTTTCTATGATCCGCGCCGCATTCCCGAGGCGATGTACGAGGAGGCCGAGCGCTACGGCTATCCGTCGTTCGGTGAATTCGTGAATGCCCTTCGGTCCGGCGTTACCATCGCCGGCGTCAAGACGTCGCTGCGCGACTACTGGGTCGCCCAGGCGCCGCGCTACCAGGGCCCCGTGCTCGTCGTGTGGGGCAAGCAGGATGCCGTGCTGCCCGTGAGGGCGGCGGCGGACGCGCGAGCCGTACTGCCGCGGGCCCAGGTGCACCTGATCGATCGGTGCGGTCATCTTCCGATGATCGAGCGGCCCGATGAGTTCCTTGCGGCGCTGCTGCCGTTCCTCGACCGCGCCGAAGCCGCCGCCGCCGCGTGAAGGAAACTGGCACCATTGAGGGCGGCGTGAAGACCGGGTCGCGGCCCTCGATCACCACGCCGCGCGCGAAGATCGACCTCGGTGCCGAGCAGATCATCGCCGACTACCGCCTCGCGGTGCGCAGCCGTGCCGCGAGCGAGCTGGGGCGGCGCGAGGTGCTGGCGGGACGCGCGCCGTTCGGGATCTTCGGGGACGGCAAAGAGGTCGCCCAGCTCGCGATGGCGCACGTGATGCGCCCGGGCGACTGGCGCAGCGGCTACTACCGCGATCAGACGGTGATGCTGGCGGTGGGCACGACGACGCTCGACCAGTACTTCGCGCAGCTCTATGCCGACGCCGACGTGACGCGGGACCCGTTCTCGGGCGGGCGCCAGATGTCGAACCACTACGCGACACGCATCGTCGACGAGCGTGGCCACTGGCGCGATCTACTGAGCGCCGTGCAGGTCGCGTCCGACTTCTCACCCGTCGCCGCCCATATGCCCCGGTCCGTGGGTCTGGCGTGGGCCTCGAAGCTGTACCGCCAGTCCGCGGTGCTCCGTGAGGCCGCGACGGGCTTCTCCCGTAACGGCGACGAGGTGTGCTTCACGACGATCGGCAACGCGGCGGCGGCGGAGGGCCTGTTCTGGGAGTCCGTGAACGCGGCCGGCGTTCTCCAGATCCCTCTGCTGATCAGCGTGTGGGACGACGGGTACGGCATCTCGGTCCCCAATGAGCTCCAGATGACCAAGAGCTCCGTGTCGGCTGCGCTCGCGGGCATGCGACGCGACGGCGGTCCGGGGTTCGAGATCGAGGTCGTGAGGGGCTGGGACTACGTCGCGCTGTGCGATACGTACGCGATCGTCACCGAGCGCGTCCGCCGCGAGCACGTGCCGGCGATCGTGCACGTCACCGAGATGACCCAGCCGCAGGGCCACTCCACCAGCGGCAGCCACGAGCGCTACAAGCCGAAAGAGCGGCTCACGTTCGAGGTCGAGGCCGATCCGATCCGCCGCATGCGGGAGTGGATGATCCGCGAGGGCATCGCCGACCCGGCGACGCTGGACGAGTTCGAGAAGCACGACCGCTCCGAGGTCGAGCGGGTCCGCGAGCGCGCGTACGAGGCGTTCCAGGAGCCGATCCGCCGCCGCCGCGACGAGGCGCTCACGCTCATCGGGGCGGCCGCCAGCGAGTCGGGCACCTCCTTCGACGGGGTCGCCGACGAGCTGCGCGAGGCGGGGGAGCCCCTGAGCCACCGCGCCGTTTACACCGCGGCGTTCCGGGCGCTCGCCGCGCTGCGTGGCCGCGAGGGGCCGGCGCGCGCCGGGCTCGCGCACTTCGTGCGGACCTACCGGGAGGAGAACGAGACCCGCTACAACTCGCATCTCCTGAGCGAGTCCGACCGATCGCCGCTGCGCGTGCGCCGCGTGGCGCCCGAGTTCGCGGCGAAGCCCGAGACGATCGACGGCCGTCTGGTGCTCCTGCGCTGCTTCGACGCGAACCTCACGCGCGACCCACGGATCGTCGTCCTCGGCGAGGACGTCGGACGGCTCGGCGACGTCAACCTCGTGTACGAGGGCTTGCAGGAGAGGCACGGCGCGCTTCGGGTCACCGATACGGGCATACGCGAGGCGACGATCCTCGGTCAGGGCATCGGCGCCTCGCTGCGCGGGCTGCGCCCGATCGTCGACATCCAGTACGTCGACTACATGTTGTTCGCGCTCGAGCTCGCGTCCGATGATCTCGCGACCCTGCGGCATCGGACCGCCGGAGGGCAGATGGCGCCGGTGATCATCCGGACCAAGGGACACCGGCTGCAGGGGATCTGGCACACGGGTTCACCGATGCAGATGCTCCTCGGAACGCTGCGCGGCATGCACGTGTGCGTACCGCGCGACATGACGCAGGCCGCGGGCTTCTACAACACGCTCCTGCGCGGCGACGACCCCGCCATCGTGATCGAGGTGCTCTCCGGCTACCGGCTGAAGGAGCGCGTTCCGACGAATGTCGGCGAGTTCACGCTCCCGCTCGGCGTTCCCGAGCTGCTACGGGAGGGCGCCGACATCACGCTCGTCACGTACGGCGCGCTGTGCCGCATCGCGCTCGAAGCGGCGAAGGACCTGGCGGCCGCGGGCATCGACGTCGAGGTCGTCGACGTCCGCACGCTGCTGCCTTTCGACGTCCGTCACACCATCGTCGAGTCCGTGCAGAAGACGGGTGCCCTCCTCGTGGTGGACGAGGATCTTCCCGGCGGCGCGTCTGCCTACATCCTTCAGCAGATCGTCGAGACGCAGCGCGGCATCGACCATCTGGACGTCGGACCGCGCACGCTGACGGCGCGCGCGAACCGCAGTCCCGTCGGCACGGACGGCGACTACTTCTCGAAGCCGAGCCGCGAAGACATCTTCGCCGCCGGCTACGGGATCCAGCGCGAGCGCCACCCGGATCGCTTCCCGCCACTCGACCTAGAGTTGGAGCGATGACCGAGAAAAGCAACGTGCAGGCGGTGCACGACACCCTGCAGTCCGAGTTCCGGCGCGACGAGCGCTACATCCTCATGGGCGAGGATGTCGGCGTCCGCGGCGGCGTGTTCCGAGTATCCGACGGCTTCATCGAGGAATTCGGCAAGCACCGCATCATCGACACGCCGGTCGCGGAGTCATCGATCGTGGGCATCGCGATCGGAGCGGCCATCGGCGGACTGGTGCCGGTCGCGGAGATGCAGTTCGCGGACTTCAGCGCGCCGGCGTTCGAGCAGATCGTCGACGAGGCTGCGCGCATCCGTTATCGCTCGAACGGCGCCTATGGTGTGCCGCTGGTGATCCGGATGCCCTGGGGCGGCGGCATCCGCGGCGCCCTCTACCACTCGCAGTCCGTCGAGGCGTTCTACGCGCACGTGCCGGGGCTGAAAGTGGTCGTACCGAGCACGCCGCGTGACATCACCGGCATGCTGCGCGCGGCGCTGCGCGATCCGGACCCCGTCATCTTCCTCGAGCACAAGGCGACGTACCGGGCGGTGCGTGGCGACGTGCCCGACGATCCGGAGTTCACGATCCCGCTCGGTCCGGCCGACGTGAAGCGCGAGGGCACCGACATCACGGTGTTCGCGTACGGGCTGATGCTCCACCACAGCCTGAAGGCCGCCGAGGCACTCGCGAGCGAGGGGATCTCGGTGGAGGTCGTGGACGTGCGCAGCCTTCGACCGCTCGATGCCGGCACGATCCTCCGGGAAGCCCGGAAGACCGGAAAGTGTTTGATCGTGTATGAGGACAACCGGCTGTTCGGCGCCGGCGCGGAGATCGCCGCGCTCATCGCCGAGGAGGCGTTCGACGCCCTCGATGCGCCCGTGATGCGCCTGGGTGGCCCCGAGGTCCCGGCGATGCCGTACAACAAGCCGCAGGAGGACTGGTTCATGCCCGACCCTGAGAAGATCGCGACGAAGATGCGCGAGCTGGCGGCGTACTGATGACCCCTGCGGAGGTGTCCCTTGGCTGTTTTTGAGCTGAAGATGCCCAAGCTCGGTGAGTCCGTGACGGAAGGGACCATCGGCAAGTGGCTGAAGCAGCCAGGCGAGAAGGTGAACAAGTACGACCTCCTCGTCGAGGTGCAGACGGACAAGGTCAACACGGAGATCCCCTCGCCGGTCGCCGGAACGCTGAAAGAGGTGAAGGTCGACGAGGGGCAGACCGTCCCGATCGGGACGCTCCTCGCGACATTCGACACGGACGGTGACGCCGCGGCCGCATCACCTGCCGCGGCCACTCCCCAGGCCGCCGCTCCTCAGGGGGCGCCTCCGGCATCGCCGCAGCGTCAGGCGCCGCCGTCCCCGCAACCCGCTGCGTCCGCCTCCGCCTCTTCGACCGCGACGGCGGAGCGGCCCGATCTCTCCGAGGTGAGAGCGACGCCGGCGGTGCGGAAGCTCGCGTCGGAGAACGGCATCGACATTTCTCAGATCGAGGGGACCGGCCTGGGCGGGCGCGTTTCGAAGAAGGACGTCGAGGACTACATCGCTAGCGCGCAGGCCGCTCCGCCACCGCCGGCACAACAGCCGCAGGCCGTGCGGCCCACGGCGGCCTCGCAGGTCGTCTCGGGCGGGCCCGCTCCCCTCGCGGCGCGCCCCGCACCGCCGACGTCGCTCGCGGGGGACGAGCTGGTTCCGCTCTCGCCGATGCGGCGCGCGATCGCGACCAACATGGTGCAGGCGTGGAGCGCTCCGCACGCGCATGCGGTGATGGAGATCGACATGACCGCGCTGATGAAGTACCGCGAGAAGGTGCGCGGGGACTTCCAGGCGCGCGAGGGCTTCGATCTCTCGCCGGCCGCGTTCATCTGCAAGGCCGCGGTCGAGGCGCTTCGGACCGTGCCGCTCGTCAACTCGAGCTTCACCGATCAGGGGGTCATCGCGCACAGGGAGATCAACCTCGGGTATGCGGTCGCGCTCGGAGACGAGGGTCTCGTCGTGCCCGTGATCCGCGACGCCGACGGGAAGAGCCTCGCCGGCCTCATGCGGGCGATCCGCGACGTCGTCGATCGCGCGAAGGCGCGCCGGCTCACGTTCGACGACTTCTACGGCGGCACGTTCACGGTGAACAACACCGGCCCGCTCGGCACGATCATCTCGAGCCCGATCGTGCCGCCGGGGCAGGCGGCGATCATCTCGTCCGAGACGATCGTGAAGCGGCTGATCGTGACCGACGACGACGCCATCGCGATCCGCCAGCGCATGAACCTCGTGATCGGCTTCGACCACCGGGTCATCGACGGCGCGACGGCCGCGCGATTCCTGCAGACGATGCGCGATTGGCTCCAGACGGTCGGGCCGACCGTGCCGGTGTATTAGTGGCCGAGCTGGCGCCCATCGTCTTCGAGGTCCCGGGCGAGGTCGAGCGTCCGCGCTCGCGCGGCCGCGGCACGTCGAACACCGTTGTGCCGATCGACCGCGCGCGACCGGAGTGGCTCAAAGTCCGCCTGCCGACGGGGCCTGCGTACGAGAACCTGCGACGCCTCATGCGCGGCAAGGAGCTGCACACGGTCTGCGAGGAAGCGCACTGCCCCAACATGGCCGAGTGCTGGGGCGCGGGCACCGCGACGTTCATGATCCTCGGGGACACCTGCACGCGGTCGTGCGGGTTCTGCGCGGTGAAGACAGGGCGACCCGGTGTCGTGGATGCGGACGAGCCGCGGCGCGTCGGTGAGGCGGTCGCGCAGATGGCCCTCGGGCACGCGGTGGTGACGAGCGTCAACCGCGACGAGCTCCCCGACGGAGGCGCCGAGATCTTCGCGGAGACGATCAACGAGATCCGCCGCCAGTCGCCGGGGACGACCGTGGAGGTGCTCATCCCCGACTTCGTCGGCCGCCCCGAGTCGCTCGACGCGGTGCTGGCGGCACGGCCCGAGATCCTCAACCACAACGTCGAAACGGTCGCGCGTCTGTATCCACGCGTTCGTCCGCAGGCGCGCTACGAGCGGTCGCTCGAGGTGCTTCGCCGCACCAAGCAGCGAGCGCCGGATCTCGTTTGCAAGAGCGGGATCATGGTCGGTCTCGGCGAGACACGCGACGAGGTCATCGCGACGATGCGCGACATCGCGTCGCAGGGCACGGACATCCTCACGGTCGGGCAGTACCTGCGGCCGTCGCCCGTGCACCTTCCGATCGAGCGCTACTGGACGCCGTCGCAGTTCGACGACCTGCGCGTGGCTGGCATGACGATGGGCTTCCGCCACGTAGAAGCTGGTCCGCTCGTGCGCTCCTCATACCACGCCGAGCGCCATGTTCGGCGCTGACACGCTGCACTCGAGCTGGCTCGGCCGCGTCGACTACCTGGCCGCCTGGCGACTTCAGGAGGCGGTCGCGGCGCGCGTGCGCGCGGGCGGCGACGAGCGGCTGCTGCTGCTCGAGCACGATCCGGTCTACACCATCGGACGACGGGGCACGGCCGACCATCTGCTCGCTGGACCCGGAGAGCTCCGGCGGGCCGGCGCGTCGGTGTATCGCGTCGACCGCGGCGGCGACATCACGTATCACGGGCCCGGACAGCTGGTGGGGTATCCGGTGGTGCGCCTCGGCGATGCTCCCGATCTCGTGGGCTACGTGCGCGCGATCGAGCGCGCGCTCATCGACGTGCTCGCGTCATACGGTGTCCTCGCGAGGACCGAGCGGGGCAGGACCGGTGCCTGGGTCGACCGTCCCGACTCGGGCGTGGCCGCGAAGATCGCGGCGATCGGCGTCCGCATCTCACGCGGAGTCACGACGCATGGCTTCGCGCTGAATGTGCATAACGACCTGGCCCCGTTCGCGCGGATGATCCCGTGCGGATTCGCGCACGAGGTCGCCTCGCTCGAGCTGCTCGGCGTGACCGCCGACGCGCGAGACGTCGCCGAACGTGCCGCCACGACGCTCGCGGACCGGCTTGGCCGGACGCTGGCATGGTCGGGCGTCGAAGGGGCGCGGGACGACGAGATCGCCGCGGACTCGCCGGTCCGATCGGCGGTGGATCTGACCGAGGCGGTCGCGGTCTAGGTCGGGCGGCTAGGCTCCCTTGCCCTTACGGGCGAGGCCGCGGATGAATGCCTCGATCGGGATCGCGGTGAGCGTCTCGATCTGCACCGACCCACGCGCTCCCAACGCGACCGACAGGCGCGCGATCGTCTCGTTGTCCTTCGCTTCGACGATGTTGACGAAGTCGTAGCGGCCGAGCGTCGCGTACTGAGCGACCACGCGGCAGCCCAGCGCCTCGACATCCTTGTTGACTTCCTTGATGCGGCGCGGATTCGACTGAAGCGTCTTGACCCCGGCTGCGGTGACCTTCGTGAGCAGAACGTACGTCGCCATCGCGTCCCTCCTGGGCGATACTCGGCGAGAGCATATGCCGACGTACACACGCGCTCAGGCGGAGGCCCTGCTG
The DNA here is from genome assembly GCA_035513115.1 of Candidatus Limnocylindria bacterium. Classification (GTDB taxonomy): domain Bacteria; phylum Chloroflexota; class Limnocylindria; order P2-11E; family P2-11E; genus CF-39. The sequence continues at coordinate 8,395 of DATKCP010000098.1, forward strand.
CCCAAGGTGCGGCCGCTCCTCGAGGATCTGCAGCGCCGCGCGACGGCGTACCGGCGGCGTCCGACGGATCCGGTGGCGCAGGAGATCAACGCCATCCTCAAGGAGATCGCGGAGCTCGGCGTCGAGGTGAAGGATCCCGATCGCGGCCTCATCGACTTCCGGGCGAGGTACCGCGGCCGCGAGGTGTATCTGTGCTGGCAGCTTGGCGAGGGGAGCCACATCAGCTACTGGCACGACCTCGAGTCGGGGTTCGCCGGAAGGCGACTCATCGAGGACTGAGGTCACGCCGGCCTACTTGTTGAAGTAGTCCTTGTTGATCTCTGTGTAGTTCTTCCACTTATCCGGTACCGCGTCCTCGGGGAAGATCGCGCTCACAGGACACACCGACTCGCACGCGCCGCAGTCGATGCACTCATCGGGGTGGATGAAGTACATGTTGTCCGCGTCAGTCGTATATATGCAGTCCACGGGACAAACATCGACACAGCTCGCGTCCTTCACATCAATGCATGGCTCGGTGATCACATACGTCATTTCGAGTCAGCTCCTCCACGGCAGCGGTCGCGTCGGCGACGCGAAATGTATCATCGCGAACGCCCATGAGTGAAATCGCCGAGTTCCCTCTCCCCGCCGACGTCACCGATGAAGAGCGCGCGACCGCGAAACGCGAGATCGGGAGGTACGCCAAGATCGTCGGCGATACCGGTAGCGTCATCCGCTTCACCGGCGAGCTCATCGGCCAGACGGGCCCGGTCTGGCACTTCCAGTACACGCGCATGTACAAGCTGCCCAAGGGCTATCTCGCCGCGGCGCACGACCTGCACGAAGGCATCAAGGTCGCGTTCGCGGACGACCCGGGGGCGCTCCCTCGAGCATTCGAGAACCCGCTCGTGCGTGAATTCCTCGAAGACGAGCTGCGCTTCCGCAAGATCGTCGGCCCAGAGCACGCCCGGGCCGACTAGCCGCGACCGCAAGTCGGCGCGGCCGCCCAAGCGCGTTCCCGGGGGTGAGATCGACGAGCCCGTACGCGCGCGCTGTGACGACCCGCCTGCGCCGGAGCTGATCCGCGGCATCGAGCAGTTCAACGCCGGAGAGTTCTTCGAGCAGCACGAGACGCTCGAGCTGCTGTGGCGCGATACGCGCACGCCCGTGCGCGGGCTGTACCACGGGATCCTGCAGGTCGGCGTCGGTTTCCACCACTGGCGCAACGGGAACTTCCACGGCGCGTCGACGCTCCTGGAGGAGGGCATCGAGCGCCTGCGCCCGTTCGCACCGCGGTGTCAGGGCGTGGAGGTGGGCACGCTCATCGCCGGCGCGACCGCGGCGCGCGAGCAGCTGCTCGCGCTGGGCGCCGAGGGCCTGCGCCGCGCCGACGTTGGCGGGGTCGCGCCGCGGATACGCTTCACGCGATGATGCCGAGCGTCACGGGAGGCGAGTCATGAGCGACCGCGACATGGCGCGCACCTGGGTTGGGCGCCTCGGCAGGGTTGGTGCGTGGACGTTCGACGTCGAGCGGCTCTCCGCCGCCGCCGCCCGCGACTACGTGCGCGAGCTGGAAGGCCTGGGCATCCGAGCACTGTGGATCCCCGAGTCCCTTGGCAGCAAGGAGATCTTCGCGCACGCCGGCTTCCTGCTCGCCTCGAGCGAGCGGCTCATCGTCGCCAGCGGCATCGCGAACATGTGGGCGCGCGACGCGACGGCCATGGCGAACGGGAACCGCGCGCTGGCGGAGGCATACCCGGGCCGCTTCCTGCTCGGCCTAGGCGTGAGCCACGCCCCGGTCGTGAAGATGCGTGGCGCGTCGTACGACAAGCCGGTCGAGAGCATGGCGCGCTACCTCGACGCCATGGACAAGGCGCCGTTCACTGGCGCGACGCCGCCGGAGGCGCCCGGCCGCGTGCTCGCCGCGCTCGGGCCGCGAATGCTGCGCCTCGCCGCCGAGCGATCGCTCGGCGCGCATCCCTATTTCGTTCCCGTGGAGTACACGGCCTTCGCGCGCAAAGAGCTTGGCGCCGGTCCGCTGCTCGCGGTCGAGCAGGCCGCGGTCCTGTCGAAGGATCCGGTGGTGGCGCGGGCGACGGCGCGAAAGCACATGAAGCGCTATCTGTCGCTCGAGAACTACGCGAACAATCTGAGGCGCATCGGCTGGAGCGAGGCCGACCTCGCCGGGGAAGGAAGCGACGCGCTGGTCGACGCGATCGTCGGCTGGGGGGACGCTCGCGACATCCGCGCGCGCGTCGAAGAGCATCACGCGAACGGCGCCGACCACGTCTGCGTGCAGGTGCTGCGGGCGGACCTCGCCGCGCACCCGCTGGCGGAGTGGCGGGTTCTCGCGCCTGCTCTGCTCTAGCCGGCGTCCCGGCGCTCTAGCGATCCCCGTCGAGATCGGACGGCGTCGGTAGCTCCGTCACGACGAAGTCGGGCTGGTCCCAGCCGATCCCGGAGTACGGCGGCAGGTTCACCGCCTCGACACCGCGGAGCTCGGGGATGTCGGTGCGGAGCGCTCGCTCGACGCCGCTCTTCAGCTGGAGTGATGCGACGAGCCGACTCGGGCCCGGTCGCGTGAGCGCCACGTTGATCTTGGCGATGCCGTCCTCGACCTCGACCAGATCGACGTGTCCGCCGCTCCGCTCCAGATAGGGACGCATCTCCGCGATCTTCGCGGCAACGCGGTCTTTGAGGTCGGCCATCTGCGCGAGCATAGCCAGTCAAAGGGTGGCAGCATTGACGTTCAATGTGTCATCTACCGGGCGCCCGTCCGCCCGACGTACCTGCCGACCTCCGTCCGATCTCAGGCGGCGCCGGTGGGGAAGACGTGATCCTCACGAGCGAGGATGCGACGCGCTTCCGCGCGCGTCTCGCGAAGGCCGGCGACGGCGACGGCGGCGTCGTGATCGCCCCTGACGTGCGGGGACTGCACCCGTTCTACGAGGAGCTGGTGGAACGCTTCGTCGGCGCCGGCGTCCACGCGATCGCGCTCGACTACTTCGGACGCACCGCGGGTACGTCTCGCCGCGGGGACGATTTCGAGTTCCGCGAGCACGTCGCGAAGACGAAGACCACCACGATCCAGGCGGACATCGCGAGCGCCATCGGGCACCTCCGAGGCGCGACGGATGCGCGCCGCATCTTCGTTCTCGGCTTCTGCATGGGTGGTCGCCAGGCGTTCTTCGCCGCGGCCGAGCACGCCGAGCTCTCGGGCGTGATCGGCTTCTACGGGCGTCTCTCCACGCGGGAGGGCGAGGAGGGGACCGCGCCCAAGGACCGCGCTCCGCGGATGCGTGCTCCGGTGCTCGGCCTCTTCGGCGGCGCCGACGCGGGCATTCCGGCCGGCGAGATCGATGAGTTCGACCGCGCCTTGAAGGACGCGCGCGTCGAGCACCACATCGTTACCTACGCGGGCGCTCCGCACTCCTTCTTCGACCGGAGCTTCGCCGACCACCAGCAGGCGTGCGAGAACGCGTGGCGGCGCGCGCTCGGCTTCATCAAGACCGGCGACGTCGCGGCGGAAGCGTGACGGAGGATATGCAACGGACCGCCCAGGGGCCGATAGGGTAGCGAGGTGCGTGGTCTCTGGTATCTAACGCTCGGCTGCATCGCCTTCGTCGCGATCACATTCTTCGAGCAGCTGCCCGTCTTCGGCTGGCTCGGCGGCATGCTCTCGGTGGCGGCGTGGATCGTGATCGCGCGCGCGCTCGTCGGCGAGAGCGGCTTCGACTTCGACACTCCGTTCGCCCTCGGCTGGTCGGCGGTGATCGGTGCCGTCACCGGGTTCGTCGGCGCTTTCACGGCGTGGCTCGCGCAGACCGGGAACCTCATCGGCCTGTCCACGCTGCCGGGCGACCGCTTCGGCGCGGCGTTCGGCTTCATCGGCGCGACCATCGGGATCGTGCTCTGGCCGCTCTTCGGAGCGGCGGTGTGTGTCATCGCCGCTCTCGCGTCGGTACGCTGGCGGAGGGCGATCTAGCCGGTCAGGCGACTCGCCGCCGCTTGTGCGTCACGTAGTCGACGAGCACGTACTCGCCGAGACGCTCGGGCTCCACGTAGAACGCGCGACCGGTGTTGATCTTCGACATCTGATTCACGAAGTCGACGAGATAGTGGCCGCGCGCGAGCATGAACGTGTTGATCGTTATGCCCTCGCGGGTGCATCGCAGGACCTCGCGCAGCGTCATCTCGCGCGTGCGCGGGGTCGGCGGGTAGGCGAACTTGGGTGCGGGGTCGCCGGGCTCGAAGTGGGCGGTCGGCTCGCCGTCGGTGATGAGGATGATCTGCTTGTTCTTTCCGCGCGAGCGCGCGAGCAGCGTGCGCGCCGTTTCAAACGCGTGCTGCATGTTCGTGCCGTAGATGTACTCGTTCCAGGTCAGGCGTGGCAGGTCCTGCGGCTTGAGCTGGCTGGCCAGCGCGGAGAAGCCGACGATGTAGAGGTCGTCCTTCGGGAAGGTCGAGCGGATCAGCGAATCGAGCGCGAGCGTCACCTTCTTCGCGGCCAGGAAGCACCCGCGGAAGAGCATCGAGCGCGAGACGTCGACGAGGATCGCGGTGGCCGACTGGGTCATGAGCTCGGTGCGGTAGACAGAGAAGTCCTCCGCGGCGAGCTTCACGGGTACGTGGGCGCCGTCGCGATACACCGCGTTCTTCACCGTGTCCGGAAGATCCAGTAGGAATGGATCACCGAACTCGTAAGTCTTGAGCTCGTCGGTCGGATCGCCGCCGCGCCCGCGCGTACGAGCCCGATGGCTTCCGAAGGCGTCGCGCTTGAGCGTCGCGAAGATGTCCTCGAGCGACCGCTGGCCGATCTTGCGGATGCCACGCGGCGTCAGCTCGTAGCGCTCGCCGTCTTTCCGGATGAGGCCCGCCTCTTCCAGGAGCTCGGTCATCTTCCGCAGCTGGTCGAGCGACTGCCGAGCGCCGGGACCCGCGAGCTTCTCAACATCGTCCGCGTTCAGCGACTCCAGATCGTCCGCTGCGCGCGCCGAGCGCACGGTGTCCTCCATGTCGGAGAGCTGATTCATCTCGTCCATCAGGCCGAGCGCCTCGGCCAGCGTCATCGGTTCGTCGCCCGAGACCGCGTGGTCGTAGCCGTCCACCGGGATGAGCTGCGAGAGCGTCTCCGCCAGGTCGTTCATCGCCGACTGCAGGCCCGGATCGTTGAAGGCCGCGCCGAGCATGCCCTCGAGCTGCTCGCGCATCTCGGGTGACATGCTGTTCCAGAGGGAACGCATCGCCGACATGCCCTGCGCGAGCTGTCGCAGAAGCTCGTCCCAGTCCTTCGCGCCGCCGGCCAGCTCGGGGTATTGGCGCTGGAAGGCCTCGAAGTCCGGCTCGCCGCCCTCCATGCGCTCCTTCAGCGCGCGATTCAGGTCGCGGATCATCTGCCGGGTCCGCTCGAGCTGCTCCGGCGTGAGGTTGCGCAGCGAGTCGCGCATGTTCTTGAAGTACGACCCGAGCACCTGCTCCTGCAGGTCTTTCAGCAGCTCTCGATACTTCTCGGCGGCCTTCGGCTCGACGAACTCGTAGTCCTTCAGCGCGCGCACCGCGCGGCCGAAGTCGTCAGGCAGCGCGTCGAGCTGCGCGAGGCGTTCCTGCGCGATCTTCTGCATGCCCTGGCGCAGCTGCTCGTTGGGCGCCTCGGCGCTCCGCCGCCGCTCGAGGCCCTCGCGCTCCAGGCGCTTCACGTCCTCGAGCTTCTCCTTGAGCTCGTCGAACACCTTCGACAGGTCGTGTCGCTCCGCGCGGCGCTGCTTTGCCGAACGCAGCCGCTCCAGCAGGTCCTTCATGCCTTCCATGCGACCGGGCATGCCCCAGCGCGAGAGCCGGGCGAGCGCGTCTTCGAGATCGCCTCCGGCGAGCAGCTCGTCGGACATCGCGCCGAGGAGCTCGTCCGCCTCGAGCGCGTCGAGGCGCTGGGTTCCGTCCCAGCGGGAGTACTTGATCTCGCGCCCGAAGTCGTCGAGCCGGGGCAGCTCGCTCATCCGCGTCGCCTTCGCTCGCTCACGTCGCGGCGCTCCCTCTCCTCGCTGCTGGCTACGCGCGCCCGCTCATCGCCGCTCGCGTTGCATTCGGGCGCGCTGGGCGCAGACGCTCGTCGAGGGAGCGCCGCGCCGATCGCGTGCGAGACGAACGCGGACGCAGTCATCGCGATCACGCGCGGCGCTTGCGCGCGCCGGCAGACGCCGTCGCCGCGTTCACGCGCGGAAGGTCGAGCGCGTGTCGCCGCGCTCCTTGTTGAGCTTGCGGTTGAGGTGAAGACCCTCGAGGACGAACTCGACCGCCGCGGCCACCGCCGCGGGATTGCCGGACGCGCCGAGCTTCGCGACGGCGCCCTTCATCCCTGGGATCTGCAACGCCTGTTTCACGTACTCCTGGCTCGCCTGCGTCGACGAGACGTGCATCGTGGCGCCGCGACCGAACGCCGCGAGGAGCGAGTCGAACTCCGCCAGCGAGAAGGTGCGATTGAAGACGTTGAGGACCGATCGGGCCACAAGACGCTCGATCACGCGCTCCTCGGAGACGTCGCCCACCGACTCGAGCTCGATCTTGCCGGCGGTCGACGCGACGACGGCGGGCAGGTCGCTGATGCGCGGAACGACCATCGTCTCGCCGGTCCGCAGCGAGCGTTTGAGCGCGCTCGACACCAGGTTCTCGTAGTTCGACACGGTGACCCGGACCGACACGCCCGAGCGCTGGGAGATCTCGGGCGAGCGTCGCGCGAGCTGCGACAGCTCGGCGAGCACCTCCCTCATGTATCCGGGCACGACCGTCGTGATCCCCTCGTCGACGAACGTGTTGCGCTCCTGCTCCATGATCCCGACCTCGATCGCGATGTCCTTCGGGTAGTGCGTGCGGATCTGCGAGCCGAAGCGGTCCTTCAGCGGCGTGATGATGCGACCGCGGTTGGTGTAGTCCTCAGGGTTCGCCGACGCGACGACGAAGAGGTCCAGCGGCAGCCGGACCTTGTAGCCGCGGATCTGGACGTCGCGCTCCTCCATGACGTTGAGGAGGCCGACCTGCACGCGCTCGGCGAGGTCGGGCAGCTCATTCAGCGCGAAGATGCCGCGGTGCGTGCGCGGCACGAGCCCGTAGTGGATCGTGAGCTCGTCCGAGAGGTAACGGCCCTCGGCCACCTTGATGGGGTCGACCTCGCCGATGAGGTCGGCGATCGAGATGTCGGGCGTCGCGAGCTTCTCGCTGTAGCGCTGGTCGCGCAGCAGCCAGACGAGCTCGACCGAGTCGCCGTCGTTCGCGACGCGGTACTTGCACGCGGCGCAGATGGGCCCCAGTGGATCGTCGTTGATCTCGCAGCCCGCGATGGCCGGGGCGACCGCGTCGAGCAGCTCGACGAGCTGGCGGGCGATGCGCGTCTTTGCCTGTCCGCGCTCGCCGAGGAAGATGATGTCCTGGCCGGAGAGGATCGCGTTCTCGATCTGCGGGATCACCGTCGCCTCGTAGCCGACGATGCCCTGGAACAGTGGGCGCTTGCTCGCGAGCGCGGTGATGAGGTTCGCGCGGAGCTCCTCCTTCACCGTACGGCTCCGATAGCCGGTCTCGCGCAGCGCGCCGATCGTCATTGGTCGGTCTTTCATCGGGATGGATCTCCTCTGATGTGGTCGGGGACGGGCTCGCCGCGATAGGACGCCAGCGCGGCGCGCACCTCGGGTATGGCGCGGCAGCCGCGCCCGAGGAGATCGGTGAGCTGTTCGGAGCGCCGGCCGAGCTCTTCCGCAAGGCCCTCGCGGTCGGCGTTCTGCCGCAGTGAATGCAATAGGTCGATCTCGGCGGATCCGTCGTGCTCGTGCGCGTCGGAGCGCTCGTCGTGCGTGACGAGCCGGATCGGCGTGACGGTCCCGCCGCGCGGAACGAGCCGGTGCAGGGAGACGACGCGGCGCGCGTAGGGGCCGCCGGTCGTCGCATAGACGCGCATCACCATGAGCAGGTGCACGCGCGCGAGATCGCTCCGATCGACGCCGAGCTCGCCGACCAGCTGTGCCAGCGCCTCGTCGCACGAATCGGCGTGGAGCGTGGATGCGAGCGCGTAGCCGCGCCGGAGCGCCTCGAAGACGCGCACCGCCTTGGGGCCCCAGAGGTAGACCGGCAGATGCGACGACAGCTCGTTCGCCAGCAGGAGCGTCGCGTCCGGTTTGGTCTGGCCGAGGAAGTCGAAGGTCTCCGCCCAGCCGCGGATGAAGATGCGTCGCGTCGCGTTCGGTAGGAAATCGAGGAGGGCCGTCAGCGTCGTCGTCTTGCCGGAGTGCGGCTCCTCCGCCGCGATGAGCATGGAGCCATGCGACTCGATGGCCATCCCGCACAGTGCCGCCGTCCGCGCGTCCATGTTCCCCGCTTCGAGCAGCTGCGTGATGGACATGGGCACCGGCGGCTCCCAGTTCCAGCCCCACCAGCCGACCGGCATGTCGTAATCGCGCGCCGAGAGCGGACGCTCGACGATGGGATACCGACGCTGCATCGGCGGTGACTCCATCGACCGAGGGTAACACGCTATCCTGCCGATTCCGTGGAGGAAAAGGCGCGACAGAGCGATCGCGAGCCGACCGCGCAACAGGCGGATCCGCGTCCCATCGACGATCGCACGCGGCTTGCGGATGAAGCACGCGCGACGGTCGAGAAGAACGCGACCGAGACACGCAAACAGCGCGTTCCCATCGCGAGCGAACCGCCAACGGTGTACCGCCCATGAACGATCATCGGTTCGCGACCATCCCGGACCTGCAGAACGAGCTGCGCAAGCGCCGGATCTCCGCCGTGGAGCTGGCGGAGGAGACATGCGACCGTCTCGCGCGCGTCGGTCCGCGCTACAACGCGGTCGCGACGGTCACGCGGGAGCGCGCGCTTGCCGAGGCGAAGCGCGCCGACGCGGCACTGAGACGCCGCGAGCGGCGACCACTGCTCGGCATCCCGTACGGTGCGAAGGATCTGCTCGCCGCGAAGGGCGCGCCGACGACCTGGGGCGCACCGCCGTATCGCGATCAGGTCATCGATCTCGATGCGACCGCGGTCGCGAAGCTGAAGCGCGCGGGCGCCGTGCTCGCGGCGAAGCTTGCGATGGTCGAGCTCGCCGGTGGCGGCGGCTATCGCTATCCGAGCGCCTCACTCCAGGGCCCGGGTCGCAATCCCTGGAACGTCGAGCGTTGGTCCGGTGGATCGTCGAGCGGGTCCGGAGCCGCGGTCGCGGGCGGCCTCGTCCCGTACGCGCTCGGTTCGGAGACCTCGGGTTCGATCGGCACTCCCGCCGCGTACTGCGGCGTGACCGGCCTCCGTCCGACGTACGGCCTCGTGAGCCGGCATGGCGCGATGGCGCTCTCCTGGACCCTCGACCAGATCGGACCGATGGCGCGCGCCGCCGACGACTGCGCCGTCGTGCTGGAGGCGATGGCCGGCCCCGACGCCGCCGACCCGACCGCGTCCGGCCGGCGCTTCAAGCGGCTCGACGCGCGCGCCGCGACCTC
>DATKCP010000099.1:0-4904 GCA_035513115.1 Candidatus Limnocylindria bacterium
TCTCCGAAATCGACCGTCCGCAGGACGATCGCCTCGGCGCGATACGTGCGCGACGCCATCAGGAGGGCATGGTACTCACTCGCGACCCTGCGTGAGGGTCCGCGTCACCGCGTGATCGTTCGCGCACGTATCATCGAGCACGGTGGGCACGCACTCGTCTCAGGCGCTTCTCGAGGCACGCGTTGCCTCCATCGACGAGGAGATCCGCTCGCTGCTGACGCAGCCCGAGCCGGCGCTGCAGCCCTTCTACGGGATGATGCTGTACCACCTCGGCCTCGATGCGGCACGGTCGCGCGGCGGCAAGCGCCTCCGTCCACTGCTCTGTCTGCTCGTGTTCGAGGCCCTCGCGGGCGCTCGCGAGGCGCCGCGTGCCCTGCCGGCGGCCGCTGCGATCGAGCTGCTGCACAACTTCACGCTCATCCACGACGACATCGAGGACCAGGACCCGGCCCGCCACCACCGCCCGACGGTCTGGTCCGTCTGGGGCGTGCCGCAGGCGATCAACGCCGGGGACGGCATGTACGCGGTGTCGCGGCTGGCGGTCCAGCGCCTGCGGACGCTCGGCTTCCCCGCGGAGCGCATCCTCGACTTCGCGAGCCTGATGGATCAGACCTGCGTCCGCGTGTGCGAAGGCCAGTTCCTCGACATCAGCTTCGAATCCCGCACCGACGTGACCGCCGACCGTTATCGGGTGATGGCGGCACGGAAGACCGGGGCGCTGTTCGCGGCGTCCGCGCAGAGCGCCGCGGTGCTCGCGAGCGACGACCCGTCGATCCGCGACCAGCTCGCGCGCTTCGGCGAGGACTTCGGGCAGGCGTTCCAGGCCCACGACGACCTGCTCGGGATCTGGGCCTCGACCGAGCGCACCGGGAAGGTCGAGATGAACGACCTCGTGAAGCGCAAGAAGACGCTTCCCGTGGTGCTGGCCTTCGAGCGCGCGTCGCCGCGTGTTCGCGCCCAGCTCGACGAGCTCTTCGCGCCGCAGGCGCCGCTGCCGGCGGGGAACGTGGACCGTATTCGCGCGATCCTCGACGACCTCGGCGTGCGCCCGATGCTCGAGCGCGAGATCGAGGCGCACCGCGCCCGCGCGCTCCATCTGCTACACGGCGTCGCCGCCAGCCACGAGCCGCTCCGGCTGCTCGACCACCTCATCGCGAGCGCGACCGGCGCGGCCAACGAACCGGCGGCGGCGGGGACTCTCTCAGCCTAGGATTCCCCCGGTGCCGGACAGCAAGCGACGCGGCGGCGCGCCTGGCGACGTCATCCTCGAGCCGAACGAGCACGTCCTCGTCGCGACGCGACCACTCTTCCTCTGGGAGCTGTTCGTGCTGCTGGAGATCCTCTTCATCGTCGGTGCGCTCTACGCATCCGGCCAGGGCCAGGACGTGCTCGCGGGCGTGCTGCTGATCGCCGCTCTCGCGCTGCTCGTCTGGCTCGCCATCCGCTGGGTTCCCTGGAGCCGGCGCTGGTACGTGCTGACGGACCGCCGCGTCATCGCGCGCTGGGGCGTCTTCAACCGCAACCAGGCTGCTCTTCTCCTCGACCGCGTTCAGGACGCGAGCCTCGCGCGGCCGTTTCCGCTCTCGCTGATCCGCGACTACGGCGTCCTGCACCTCGAGTCCGCCGGGGAGCATTCGCGGGAGACGATCTCCAGCGGGCTGCAAAACCTGCCGATGACGAACGCGACCACTTTTTACCGCGCGCTCACCGACGCGCAGACGCCAGAGCACGCCTAAGCGCCTTGGCTTGGCCAGATGGACTTGACGGTGTTCATCGTGAAATTGCCGAGTCTCCCCATCCACGCATAGGTGTCCTCGCGGGACCCGGCACTGGCAAGACGCGGTACGGGTTGCTGCGGCGCGTAGCACGATTGCTCGAGGTCGACCACGTCGCTCCCGAGCAGATCCTGCTCCTGTCGTTCACGCGAACAGCCGCCCAGGACCTAGTCAACAAGTTGGCTGAGTTGCACTCGCCAGGGGCGGAAATGGTCCGCGCGACTACGATTCACGCGTTTTGCTTCTCCGTCTTACAGAAGGATGCGGTGCTTGGTGCGACGGGTCGAAAGCCGCGGACGCTCCTCGAGCACGAGACTGACTTCATGCTCCGCGATCTGGAGGGCGACTTCGGCGACATATATGCCCGGCGCGAACTCCTTCACGCCTTTGAGGCTGGCTGGGCCAGGGAGCAATCGCAACATTCGCCTGACTTCGTGCGCGTTATGAGCCTTCACAAGTCAAAGGGCCTCACAAGTCCGGTCGTGTTTTTGGCGACCGCGATTGATGGAATCCTTCCGACGCTCGACGATGACGACACTGAGGAAGAACAAGAACTTGATCGGCAGGAATCCCGTCGATTGTTCTATGTTGCGCTGACAAGGTCGGGCGATGAACTCGTGATTTCTTATCCATCGCAGATGTTGTCTAAGGATGCATTTGGTATGGCTACGCACTGGGGAAAGCTATGGCGTGAGGACGGCGAACTAATGGCCTCATGCGTACCAACCCCGTACCTGAAGGAGCTGGGTGAGAAGCAGCCGGCAGCGGTTCCTGGCGTTGAGTGGCTGGGAAAGCGCGGCTGAGCTTGCGGTGATAAGGGCCGCTGCTTGCGCGCGCACGACGCGCCGATGCTGAGCTAGCGATCGCGCCGACACGTCGGATCGCCATTGCGGAGCTCACGGGAGATCTCCGCGCGCGTGTCGATGAGCTTCGACATCGCTGGGACCCGCAAACTGCCGCGACGGTCGAATCGCACGTAACGGTGATCGATGAGCCGGCGGATCTCGAGCGGCTCATCACCGTCGCTGCCTCGATGCCTCCGCTTCGTCTGCGGGTCTCTCGATCGGCACGGTGGCTTGCGCCAGACCCCGGCCTCTTCCTGGTCGTCGAAGATCCACAGAGCGATCTCAGGCGCTACCGCGAAGCCGTGCTCGGCCCGGAGCGTGCAACGTTTCGAGCGCATGTCACGCTTCTTCATCGCGACAGCATCGGCAGTCAGGAGCAGGTCGACGAAGCCTGGGCGTCGCTGGGCAACCTCATCCTCGATCAGGAGCTCATCGTCAAAGAATTGATCGTGCACGACCAGGTCGAAGGCGTTTGGTCGGAAATCGCCCGACCGCGCTTCGGCGGTTAGGTGACGGCGGGGGCCGCGGCGACCGCAGGTGCGCTCCTGGCGCTGCCGTTCGCGCTGCTGTACTCGCTGTTGGTGCTCCACATCGAGCCGCCTCTTCACCTCCTCGAGTCGCTCGTGACGGTCGGCTCGGATCAGCCGAACGTCGTCGGCTCAGCGATCGTCCTCGGCGCCTGGCTGCTCTCCGTGGTGGCCCTCGTCGTGACCCTCACACCGATCGTCCCATGACGCGCGAGCTGGACGCGGGATCACGACGCATCCGGTCAAGCTCGCGCTCGCCAGCGTGATTCTGTTCTTCGTTGGTGGTTTCGTGGTGAGCCTGGTGGTCGACCAATATCCTTGCTGGATCGGTGTCCCTAACTGCGACTGAGTGACAGCCCTGGTCGCTACGCGCGCTGACCGGCTCTCTCGGCGGGCTGTCCAAGCTTCACGAAAAGGTCCTCCGCGGCGGCGACGCCCGCGCCGGCGACAACGGCATGACCGCTCTCACGCAGCGCCATCTCGACGCCGCCGAGCGTTGCGAGGACCTCGAGCTCTCCGAGCGCGCCGAGATGACCGATGCGGAACACCCGGCCGCGCAACCGGCCGAGCCCCACGCCGAGCGCGAGGTCGAAGCGATCGCGCGCGAGGGCGATCAGCGCGTTGGAGTCGAGCCCCTCCGGCATCACGACCGCCGTGAGGCTGTCCGAGTACGCATCCACTTCCTCGCAGAGGATGCCCAGGCCCCATGCGCGAACAGCGGCGCGAACGCCTTCGGCGAGGCGATGATGCCGCGCGAAGACCGCCTCGAGCCTTTCGGCCATGAGCATGTCGAGCGCCTCGCGGAGCCCGAAGAGCACGAGCGTCGCGGGTGTGTACGGAAAGAAGCCCGCGGCGTTGTCCTCGATGATCGGACGCCAGTCGAAGAAGTTCCGCGGGCTGCCGCCGCGCGATGCGACCTCGATCGCGCGCGGCGAGGCGCAGACGATGCCCAGACCCGGCGGCAGCATCAAGCCCTTCTGGCTGCCTGTGAGCGCGACGTCGACGCCCCACTCGTCGAAGCGGAAGTCCATGCTCCCAAGCGAGCTGACCGTATCGACGATGAGAAGCGCGTTGCTGCGCTTCGCGTCGATCGCCTCCCGCACCGCGCGTACATCGCTGCGTACGCCGGTCGAGGTCTCGTTGTGCACGAGGAGCACGGCGCGATGCTTCGGCAAGAGATGCTCAGCGACCGTCGCGGCCGGAACGCTCTGTCCCCAGCGCAGCGGCACGAGGTCCACGGTGAAGCCGAGATTCCGCGCGGCAGCGGCGAAGCCCGCGCTGAAATGGCCGTAGTCGAATGCCAGAACGGCCGCACCCGGCGCGAGGACGTTCACGAGGGAGGCCTCCCACGCGCCCGTCCCCGAGGTCGGGTAGACGATCACGCGGCCGCGCTCGGTCTTGAAGACGCGCGCGAGGTCCGGAAGCAGGCCGCGCACGAGCTCGCCGAACGCGGGGCTGCGGTGATCGATGACCGCCCGGTCCATCGCCCGCAGCACCCGGTCGGGCACGTTCGTCGGGCCCGGGATCTGGAGGAAAGGCCTGCCGTTCACTGGCGCAGATTCTCCGGCAAGAATGGATCCGGAAGCAGCTCGCCGAGCGTCGTGACCTTTCGCTTGCCGCCGGCCGTCGCGAGGATCACGCGCATGTCCGGCGAGAACTCCGCGAGCACCTGACGGCACGCTCCGCAGGGCGTGGGCAGGCGCTCGTCATCGATGACGATCGCGATCGCATCGAAGCCCGTGTCACCGGCGTTCACC
>DATKCP010000100.1:0-3226 GCA_035513115.1 Candidatus Limnocylindria bacterium
CGTGGTGAACGTCACGGTCAAAGGCGGCGAGGCCTGGCTGCAGGCGACGGTGGACGGGACGGTCGTGCCCGGCACCGGCCGCGTCTTCAGGGAGGGGGAGTCCGCGACGTACACCGGCCGCGAGGTCCGCCTGCGCTCCGGAAACGCCGCCGCGACCATCGTGAGCCACAACGGTCAGCCCGCCGTTGCGCTGGGGCAGCCGGGCGAGGTCGTGGAGCGCATCTACACCGCGCAGTGACCGTTGCGGACGGGCTGACGCTCTTCCGGGCGGTCGCGGGCATTCCGATCTTCGTCGCGGTCGGCCAGGGTGAGCGAGGCTTCGCCCTGCTCCTGTTCGCGTTCGCGGCGATCTCCGATGCGCTGGACGGCTTCCTCGCACGCCGTGGCGGGACCGCCGAGGGTCACGGCACGATCGCCGACCCGCTGGCGGACAAGGCGCTCGTGCTGCTCACGCTCGCTGCCCTCGCGCTGGCCGGCTGGGCGCCGCCGGGCGTCGCGGCGATCATCATCGTGCGCGAGGTCGTCGTTGGAGCCCTCCGCGTCCTCGCCTACCGGAGGGGCCTACGGACGCACGCCACGCTCGCGGCGAAGGCGAAGACGGCGTGCGAGCTGGGCGCGCTCGCTCTCCTCATCGCGCGGCCGACCGCGTTGGCGGCCGACGTGGGCGCGGCGCTGCTCACGGTGGCGGCGCTCATCGGCGTCCTGACCTTGCCCGCGTACTTGCCGCACGCCCGACGCTGGTTCACGTGATCGGGCGGCTTCACCGCCCTCATCTGCTTGGCGTGTCGCCTCGCTCACGCCGCAGTAACCTCGCGCACGTGCCCGCAAAGAGCGCTCCCACATTCGAGGAGCTTGTGCAGCGCATGGCCGATCTCCATGCGAAGCTGCGACGGCGCAAGCTGACCGTGGCGTCGGCGGAGTCCTGCACGGGCGGCCTGCTTGGCGCCGTCCTCAGCGCGCACGGCGGATCGAGCGCCTACTTCCGCGGCGGCGCCGTCGTGTACAGCAATGAGGCGAAACAGATCCTCGCCGACGTCGCGCCGCAGCTCATCCACTCGCACGGCGCTGTGTCCTCGGTCGTCGCAGGCGCGCTCGCGCGCGGCGCGCGCGTGAGACTTGACGCGAAGATCGGTCTTGGGATCACCGGCATCTCGGGACCCGGAGGCGCGACACCCGGCAAGCCGGTCGGGATCACGTACGTCGGCGTCGACAGCGACAAGCACAGCGCCGTGAAGAAGCACCTCTGGACGTTCGACCGCGGTGGCAACCGGCTCGCGAGCGTCGCGGCAGCGCTCGACTTGCTGGAGGACGCGATCGATTGAACCCGATCGACCTCGGGAGCGCCTTCGCCGACGAGGAAGTCGCGTGGCTGTATCAATACCGCGCGCCGTATCCGCGCGCCGTCTTCGGCATCCTCGAGCGTCTCCTCGTCGAGCCGCGTGTCGTCCTCGATGCCGGCACCGGTACGGGTGCTCTGGCGCGCAACCTACCGTCGTCGGTCGTGCGCATCGACGCGATCGATCCATCTGCCGCGATGCTCGCCCGTGGTCGCGCACGATCCCGAGGAGATGACCCGCGGATCCGTTGGATCCTCGGTCGTGCCGAGGACGCACCGCTCTCGCCGCCTTATGGGTTGATCACCGCTGGTGCGAGCCTCCACTGGATGCAGCCAGACAAGGTGCTACCGCGATTCCAGAACGCGCTAGCTCCAGACGCACGCCTCGCGGTCGTCGACACGGAGACTACGCACGCGGGCGCATGGCGCCGCGAGATCCTCGACGTCATTCGCCGGTATTCGCCCCTGGAGCATCACGAGGAGACGCATGAGATGGTCGCGAGGTACACCAGGCTCGGCATCTTCACGCTCGAAGGCGAAGAGCGAACAGCGCCTGAGCCATTCGACCAATCGATCGATGAATATCTACGACTGCTTGGCAGCACGAGCACGCTCTCGCGAGTGACGCTCGGACCGCGCGCAGCCGCGTTCGAGTCAGAGTGTCGCGCGCTCTTCGCGCGCCACGGCATGGACCGCGTCCGGTCCGACGTCGTCGGTTACATCGCCTGGGGCCGCCCTACGACAGGCTAGTGTTCATCGCTCGATGAGCACACCGGTCGGCGTCGCGCTGCTGGGGCTCGGCACGGTCGGGTCGGCCGTGGCCCGCGCCTTCGCGGAGCGAGGAAAGCGCCTCGACGCCGCCGCTGGCCGTCCTCTTCGGCTCATCGGCGCCGCCATACGTGACCGTCGCAAGGCGCGTGACGCGGGCGATCTTGCCGTGACGACCGATCCGTTCCGGCTGCTCGAGGATCCGGACGTCCACATCGTCGTCGAAGTCATCGGAGGCACGTCGCCCGCGCGCGACCTGCACTTCGCCGCCTTCGAGCGCGGCCGTCACGTCGTCACCGCCAACAAGGAGCTCGTGGCGAAGGAATGGAACGCGCTCCACGAAGCGGCCAGGCTCGCGAAGCGCGAGCTGCGCTTCGAGGCGGCGGTCGCGGCGGCGATCCCGCTCATCGCCGGGACGCGCATGCTCGCGGCCTCGCGGCCGCGCGTCGTGCGCGGCCTGCTGAACGGTACGACCACGTACATCTGCTCGCGGATGGAATCCGGGCTCGGATTCGACGCCGCGCTCGAGGAGGCGATCGCGAAGGGCTACGCCGAGGCGGACCCCACCGCGGACGTCGACGGGTTCGACGCGGCGTACAAGCTCTCGATCCTCATCAGCCTGCTCGAGGGGCGGCACTTCCATCCCGACAACGTGCGTCGCACGACGCTCCGCGGCCTATCTGCGGACACCGTCAAAGGCGCCCAGTCGCGCGGCGCGAAGGTCCGCTATCTCGCGACCGCGGACTTCGGCGAGCGCGCGACGAAGGCTCGCGTCGGACCCGAGGAGGTTGCCGCTGGCTCGCCCGAGGGTGCCGCCGAGGGGCCGACGAATGTCGTGACGATCGAAACGGATCTCGCGGGTCGCCTCGTCTTCAGCGGACCGGGCGCCGGCGGCGACGCCACCGCCTCGGCCATACTCGGCGACGTGATCGCGATCGCCCGGTCCATGCGTTGACGCGCACCGTCCTCAAGTTCGGCGGGACTTCCGTGGCGTCGCCCACCGCGCTCGAGAGCGTGGCGCGCATCGTCGGCGACATGCAGGGCGACCGGGTCGTCGTCGTCTCCGCGACCGCTGGGACCACCGACGCGCTGCACGCGGCGGCCCGCGAAGCCTCGAACGGC
>DATKCP010000101.1:0-7539 GCA_035513115.1 Candidatus Limnocylindria bacterium
ACCGTACCCCTCGGGGCATCAGCCATCGCGGCGCTTCGGACGCACCGCGTCACCCAGACGATGGAGCGCGAGCGGAACAGACTCGGCAAGGCAGCCGACGATGACCTTGTCTTCGCGACGGAGGCTGGCACGCCGATCGACGCCGGCAACTTCCTAGCCCGCACGCATTACCCACTGCTCGCCGCGACCGGACTCCCCCGCGTCAGGTTCCACGATCTGCGCCACACGGCCGCGACTCTGCTCCTCGAAGCGGGCGCTCACCCGCGCGTCGTCGCGGACCGGCTCGGCCACGCAACACCCGCACTGGTCATGAACACCTACGGCCACGTCACGGAGCGGATGCAGAAGGACGCGACCGCCGCGCTGGAGCGCGTCCTGGGCGCGTAGCCCGGAGCGCGTTGCTACATTCCCTGCTACAGAACGACCCTGCCAAGTCCGGCAGGGTCGTTTTTGCTGTGAGCCAGGAGGGATTCGAACCCACGACCAAGGGATTAAGAGTCCCCTGCTCTACCGCTGAGCTACTGGCCCGTTCAAATGGTAATCGCGCAGCTGCTCGCTGCGCTCATCTGCTTGGCGTGTGGGCTTCGCGCACGCCGCAGTAAGGACCAGCGCTCGTTGGGGACCATGTGGATATGTGGAGGACCGCGCGAGGATCAGCCGCGCGCGTGCGAACCTCGACCGCTCTTCGGCTCGCTGATCTCTCTGATCGTCTCGCCGATGTCGTCGGTGTTCCCACGCCGAGCCAGCTGCGCAGTCACCAGGATGCCGACGAGCTGACCGTCGTCGACGACCGGCAGCCGCCGCACCTGACGCTCGGCCATCAGCCGCTCCGCATCGTCGTCATTGTCATCGGGCGAGAGCGTGACGGGGTCGGCGCTCATCACTGCCGACACCGGCGTCGATCGCGGATCCTTTCCAGCGGCAACGGCACGGATCACGATGTCGCGGTCCGTGACGATACCGACGAGCTTTCCCTCTTTCGAGACCACGGGGATCGCGCCGCAGTCCTCCTGCTTCATGAGCGTCGCCGCCTGGGCGGCGGTGTCCTCCGGCCGGCTGACAGCGGGATTGGATGTCATCAGGTCCCTGACCTTCATCTTCATATCGAGCGCACCTCCGACCAGTGGGTCGGCTGCAGGAACTAGGCCGCGCCGATCTTGAAGATCTTCGTGCCGCAGACCGGGCAGGAGCCCTGGGTCGCGGGCCGCCCGTTCTTCATCGTGATCTGCTTCGCATCCTTGATCTCGCGCGAGGCCTTGCATTTCACGCAGTAGCCGTTCGCCACCACTCACCTCCACGACGCTCCGGGGCCGGGGCATCGTACCCTAGGCTTTCCGACCCCCCAGAGCCACAAAACCCCGCCTTTCGGCGGGGTCTCGTGGTGAGGAAGGGAAGGGTTGGGATTCTTCTGTTGTCGACGGTGAAGAGTGCAAGTGCCGTGCCAGCTGGTGGGCAGGAGGAGGTCAGGATGCGCGCCGAGATCCTCTCGATCGGCACCGAGCTCCTCCTCGGCCAGCTAGTCGACACGAACTCCCAGTATCTCGCGGCCCGTCTGGCCGACCTCGGCATCGACTGTCTGTACATCTCGACCGTCGGTGACAACCCGGGACGCTTCCGAGAGACCTTGGACCGGGCGCTTGCCCGGTCGGACCTTGTCATCGCGACCGGTGGACTCGGCCCGACGGAGGACGACCTGACCCGCGAGACGATCGCGGCCGCTCTCGGGGAGGAGCCGGCCGTCGATCCCCGTCTCGAGCGTGAGCTGCGTGAGTGGTTCGCGGCCCGCGGCGTTCCGATGGTCGAGCGGAACCGCAAACAGGCGTGGCTCATCCCGTCGGCGCGCGCGCTGCCGAACCCGAACGGCACCGCACCGGGTTGGGACGTGCAGAGGGACGGCAAACGCATCATCGCGATGCCGGGCGTGCCGCGGGAGATGACGTACATGTGGGAGCACCACGTCGAGCCGACGCTGGCCGCCGGCGCCATGCTCCGCTCGCGCACCCTGAAGACGCTTGGCATCGGGGAGTCGACGGCCGAAGAGACGCTGGGCGACCTCGTGCGCTCGACCGCGCCCACGGTGGTGACAAAGGCAAAGAACGACGGCGTGCACATTCGGATCACGGACAAGGACGCCGACGTCGCCGCGATGGACGCGCGCATCGCGCGCATGGAGGCACTGGTGCGCGAGCGGCTCGGGCAGTATGTCTGGGGCACGGACGACGAGACGCTCGGCTCCGTCATCGGACGCGGCCTGAGCCGGCACGGGTGGCGGCTCGCAACGGCGGAATCGCTGTCCGGCGGCGACGTGGCCCGCCTCCTCGCGGAGACGGCCGGATCGGCGTCGTGGTACGCGCGAGGGTTCGTGCGTCCGATGGCGGAGACCGCCGAGCTCACGCGTCTCATGGACGAGCTGCGGCCGCCGCCCGAGGTGCTCCTGGTGATCCCGTACGGCGAGCAGAGCACCGAGCTGCGGATCTGGACTCCCGATCGTCCGCGCAGCGCGACGATCCGATTCGCCTCGGTGGTGGAGGGGCGTCGCCGCGCGGCGCTGGGGGCGCTCGACCTACTTCGCCGCGCGCTCTAGCCGACCGACCCTAGTCGCGGTCGTACGGGCTCCTGCTGTCCGGGCTCCTGTGCTTCCCGCCCCTTGCCTTCGCCCGCTCGGCGGCGGCACGGGCCTGGTCGGCGTTGCGCCGCACGACCTCGACGGTCCGGGCCGCACGGGGCTGCGGGCTCGCCAGTGGCGCCCGCGCGGTGCTCCGGGTGGCGAGATCCTCCGCCATCCCCGCCGCGGTCTCGGCGATGCGCTGTACGCCGACGAGGCCGGGCGCCAGGGTGGGAGCGGCGACGACGGCGAGGAACTCCGACGCGCGCACCGTCGCGGGGTCCGCGGACAGCCTCGTCGCCAGGCTGTGAACGCGCGAGCGCTGCTCGTTGAAGCGATCGTCGAACTGCGCTACGAGCGCAACCACTTCAGGTCGCAGCCCCTCGAGATCGGCGAGCTCGGCGGCCGCCTCGGCGATCTGTTGCGAGTAGGTGCTGGATGCCACCAGCGTTTCATCGTCCCGCCCGCTCGTCGCGAGCGCTTGAGCCTCCGCGAGACGATGCTCCGCGATCGAAAGCTGCACACCCGCACGATCCTGGGCGCTGAGTGCGAGCGTTAGACGCAGATCTTCACCTGCGAGCTTCACCGAGTACAGCGGATGATCGGGAAGCGTGTCCGCGCTCGCGACGGTCGCGGTGGCGACGGTCGCAACACAGAGGGCACCGACCGCGATCGCGCGGGCCGCGTATGGCGCGGGCTTCGCAAGCATCTCGAACGCGACGATGACGCGATCCGCGATCGTGGGCTTTCGTGGGCGGACCGAACCGAGAACGCGATCGCGCATGCGCGCTCTCGCGAGGGCATCGAGACCGCTTGCGGCATCTCGGTGCATACGGAGCGCAACGCGCACGGCATCGCGAAGTTTCGCGTCCCGGATCGACGCGAGATCGCGCTCCCCACGTGCGACGCTCTCGATGAGGCGGTCCAGCAATTCTGGGCGGCTTGCTCCCAGCATGGTCGTCTAACGGCTCGCCTGTCAGCCCGTTATCTCGTGTGGTCCCCGCGTGGGTGAGGTTTAGTCGGGGAGGGGTCCAGCGAGGCCGGCTAAAGCGCGCGGATCAGGGCGCCGGCGGAACGGGGGCGGGGCCGCCCCACACGGGCACGTAGTGACTGAAGAACGTGTTCTGGTGCAGGACCTTGCCGCCCTCGTACACGGTGCGCGTGCGGATCACGTCGCGCCCCGCGACCTGCACGCCGGGAAGGAACGCGGGATCCGCGGGCTGATCAGCGGGAACCTCGACGAAGTTGCGCTGCACCGGGTTGCTGAAGACGACCGTGCGACCCGTGGGCACGCTCCAGACGTCGAAGGTCACGCTGGTCACGTCGTTCCACGACCAGAGGAAGACCGGGGCGTCCGTGTCGTTCTTCCACTTCAGGTCGACACCGGGGTCGAAGACCGCGGCGTCGAGCCCCAGTGGATAGCGGTCGATGAGATACCCGTGGGCGTGACGCTCCACGATCTCGTAGCCGAGCTTCGCGACCGCGTTGAACATCGTCGTGGACACCTGGCACAGGCCGCCACCGATGACGTTCTCGTCGGAGCGGTTGTTGATGATCGCACCGGCGTAGGCGTAACCCCGCTCGACGGTCACCGGTCCGAGAAGCTCCCAGAACGAGAAGGTCTGACCCGGCAGGATCACGACGCCGTCGAACTGCGCCGACCCGATCGAGATGTTCGCGTGGCGCGACGCGCTCGGCGGGTAGTACGTCGTGAAGGTCGAGGTGCGGGAGAACTTCGGCAGCCAGGCAGTAGCCTCTTCGGTCGAGAATGCCGCTTTCTCGACGGCCGCGGGCGCCGCCACGTTGCGGATCCCGACCGCCGGACGCAGGAGGTCGGTCGCGAGCTGCGCGACGAGGCTGTCCTGCGCGACGCGGATCCCCGTGGCGCCCGGAATGACGGAGGCGACGCCCTCAAGGGTGACCGTGAAGCGCGCGCTCACCGCCGGCCGGTCGAATTGTGCCGCGACCGCGGTCGCCCACTCCTTCAGGCGGTCCTCTTTCAGCGACACCACGTAGCGGAAGCGCGCGGCCGGAGCGATCGCGTCGACGGGCACCGCGGGAAGCTCGTCGGGCCGCGCCGCGACTCGCTCGATCGAGAGCAGCGTCGCGAGAGCGGGCGCGTCCTCGGTGATACGACGATCCTCGACCGTCACCTCCAGCGGTGTCATGACCGCGGCGGCCCGTGTGGCGGCCTCGCGGTATCCCGATTCGTCCACGGCGGGATAGATCGCGCGGACACGCAGACCGATCTCGCGGTCGTCGAGCGTTCGGGCGGCGAGGACGCTGGCCGTCGCGGCCACGCGGTCGAGTTCGCGACCCAGCACCGGCTCGGTGAGCGTCAGGCCCACCTCCGACAGCGCGATCTCGCCCGAGACCGCGCGGCGCTCGATCGCGGTCGCGAGGCTCGCGACCCAGCGGTCGAGAGCGTCGCCCTGGGCGCGGAGCGCGAGCGGGATCTGCGCCTGGCCGTGCAGCGCGTCGAGCCACGCGGTGGCGCGCTCGAGGGGTGACCCGCTCTTTCCGTAGGCGATGGCGGCGGCGATCGCCGTGTCGACGTCCGGCACCACAGCGAGGTCGGCGTTCGTCGTGGGCCAGCTCCGGCCGTCATACACCGCCACGACGGCGCGCGCGGCCCAGGGGCGCGTGAGCTCGCGGTCCAGGCGCTCGTGGATCGCGGCGCTATCGAGCGAGCCGACGTCCGCGCCCGCGACGCGGACACCAGGGAGCGCTCTCTCGGCGTACACATAGGACGCGGCGAAGACGATCCCGGCCGCGGCGGCGGCGATCGCCAGCGGGAGAAGGACGAGCGTCGGCGAGATACCGCGGCTGCGTCCTGCGCCGCGCTCACCTTCCCTGGCGGCTACTGCCATGCGGAGAGGCCTCCCCATCGGGTGCCCACCAGCACCACGAGACTCATTTTCGAGCACTGCATCTGAGACGAACGAAGAGGTCGCATCGTTCCGTTCATTCCGCTTCAAGTTTGTAACCGCCACTACTACGCAATTTGTGGTCCAGATGACAGTTCCGTGACAAATCGGCAAAAAGAAGGCCCGGCACCCCAGGGGAGCAGGGAGTGCCGGGCCATCGAGGCGGACTGGCCAGCGGGCGGGCCGGCCAGAGCCTTTCTTAGGGAGTTATGAGCACCCGGTCGTTTCTCCGCAGTTCTCGCACTTGTGGCAGGTCCCACTTCGCACGGTCAGCCACCCACAGCGAGGGCACGGCGGCGCATCGGGTGTCGAATTGAGTCGCCTCCCCAAAGCGGGGGACGCGCTCGTCGCGATGGTGAAGTTCTCGGTGATCGCTGGCGGCGAGATCGCGACGCTCGTGGCGAGCAGCTCCTGCTGCGCCGCAATGTCCGCGATCTCCGTCGTGCGCGTCAGGCCCAGGTACACCTTTTCCTCTGCCGTGAGGAAGCGGTGGCCGAGCCAGCGGAACACGTAGTCGACGATCGACTTCGCCATCCCTATCTCGGGGTTGCCTGTCCAGCCGGAGGGCTCGAAGCGCATGTGGCCGAACTTCTCGACCAGATGCGACAGCGGGACCCCGTACTGGAACAGGAGTGAGATGCTCGTCGCGAAGGCGTCCATCATCCCGGAGAGCGTCGAGCCCTCCTTTGCCATGGTGACGAAGAGCTCGCCGGGCGTGCCGTCCCCGAACTTGCCCACGGTGATGTAGCCCTCGTGGCCCTCGATCGAGAACTTGTGCGTGAGCGAGTCGCGTGTGTCGGCGAGCCGACGCCGCTGGGGACGGTTGACCTCGACGATCTTCTCTACCGTCACGATCGACGGAGCGACCGTCTTCTTGTTGCTCGCGTCGGAGTTCACGGACAGCGGCTGGACCTTCTTGCTGCCGTCGCGGTAGATCGCGATCGCCTTGACGCCGTGCTTCCAGGCCTCGAGGTAGGCGTCGGCGACGTCGTCCACCGTCGCGGTCTCCGGCAGATTCACGGTTTTGGAAATTGCCCCCGAAATGAACGGCTGGACCGCGCCCATCATCTTGATGTGACCCATGTGGCTGATGGAGCGCTCGCCGTTCTGCGGCTTGAAGGCGCAGTCGAACACCGCAAGGTGCTCGTCCTTGAGCCCGGGCGCGCCTTCGATCGTGCCGTGCTGCTCGATGTAGGCCGTGATCGCTGAGCCGGCGGTCTCCGTGTAACCCAGACGGCGCAGCGCGGCGGGGACCGTTCCGTTGACGAGCTTGAGCATCCCGCCGCCGACGAGGCGCTTGTACTTCACGAGCGCGATGTCAGGCTCAACGCCGGTCGTGTCGCAGTCCATCATGAAGCTGATGGTCCCGGTCGGGGCCAAGACACTGGCCTGCGCGTTCCTGTACCCGGCGGCCTTGCCGATAGAGACCGCGTCGTCCCACGCTTGACGCGCCGCGGACAGCAACGTCGGCGGGACGAGATCGGCGATGATGCGGTACGCGGCGGCGCGGTGCTTTTCCATCACGCGGTCGTGGCCGTTCTTGTTCTTGTGATACGCCTCGTACGGACCGACGGCAGCGGCCAGGCGCGCTGACTGCGCGTAGGCCTCTCCGGTCATGAGTGAGCTGATCGACGCGGCATACGCGCGACCCTCGTTCGAGTCGTACGCGAGGCCGCGGTGCATGAGCAGCGCGCCCAGGTTCGCGTAGCCGATGCCGAGCTGGCGGTGGCTCTTCGCGTTCGCGGTGATCGCCGGCGTCGGGTAGTCCGAGAAGCCAACAAGGATCTCCTGGGCGGTGAAGATGACATCGACGGCGCGCGCGAAGCGGGCGACGTCGAACTCGCCGTCGGAGTGCAGGAACCGCATCAGATTGAGTGAGGCCAGGTTGCACGCCGAGTCGTCGATGCTCATGTACTCGGCACACGGGTTAGAGCCGTTGATGCGACCCGAAACCGGGCTCGTGTGCCAGTCGTTGATCGTCGTGTCGAACTGCATGCCCGGATCGCC
>DATKCP010000102.1:0-2221 GCA_035513115.1 Candidatus Limnocylindria bacterium
GACATGCAGCGCGCCGGCGATCTGCGTCGCGAGCGCGGTGCGCCCTCCCACGAGGACGGTGAGCATCATCGCGACGGCCGCGAACGGCGCGAAGTAGAGGGTGAGCGTGCCCGGCGCCACGGCCCGGCCCACGGCGACCAGCACCAGCACGGAGAGTCCGATCAGCACCAAGCGGCGGTCGTCGGCCCACGCCTCTTCCGCGAATCGCTCGATGAAGAGCGCGAGGACGCCCGCGATGAGCAGCGCCCACATGACGTGCCCCAGGATCAGAGCGACGTCTACCGAGGGATCGGCGAGGTTGAGCGCCTGCAGCTTCTCGACGTCCTGCTCGGTGACGACGCTGCCCTCGCGCACGACGATCTCGCCTGCGATCACGCGCACCTGGATCGGCTGGACGGCGGAGCGCGCGGCGTCCTGTGCCGCGAGCGTCGTCGCGGGGTCGGGGACCTCGTTCGCATTCACGTGCTGCGGGACGAGTGCGCTCGCGACGCGACGCTGCTGGTCCGTCCACGAGGCGGGCCACGCCTTGAGCATCTCGTCGATGGCCTGCTGGACCTGCTCCTCACGAAGGCTCTGCGCGTAGATGTTCTGGAGCGCACGCTCCATCTCGCGGGCGGTCGCATCCCAGTCCCCCGGCGGCATGTCCACGATGTCGATGGCGATGGGCTCCGGGATCGCCGTCTCGGTGAAGCGCAGCACTCGGACGATGCGCTCGTCGCGCGAGAGCGTCTCGTCCGCGCGCGCCGCGGTGATCGACGTGATGGTGGCCGCGAGCTTCCCGGTCTCGGCCACCGCCACGGCGGACTCCCGCGTGTAGACCGAGGAGACGGCGCCGGCGGAACGCTCGCGCTCGGCCTCGGTCAGCGACTCGGAGATGAAAGCGACGGAGCGGGGCGCGCGGACGCTCCGTTCGGAGACGGCACCGACGTCGTACTCGACGGTCGCGGCCGGCGCCACCAGCATCGCGAAGGCCGTGGCAAGGCCTACCAGCAGCACGAACGCGCCGGTGCGCATGCGCGGCTCGCCACGCAACACCCTGCCCAGGTCGCGCAGCAGCTTCGACGGAAGGCTGTCGCGACGGAGCGAGATCACCGCGGGGACTCCGTCTGCTCGTGCTTCTCGTACGCCTTGACGATCCGCGCGACGAGCTCGTGACGGACCACGTCCCGCTCGTCGAAGTCGACGAAGGCCACGCCCTCGACACCCTCGAGCACTCTGCGCGCGGTGAGGAGACCCGACGGCTGGCCCGCGAGCAGGTCGATCTGGGTGACGTCTCCGGTCACCACCGCCTGTGATCCGTAGCCGAGCCGTGTGAGGAACATCTTCATCTGAGCGGGCGTCGTGTTCTGGGCCTCATCCAGGATGATGAACGCTTCGGAGAGCGTGCGGCCGCGCATGAATGCCAGTGGCGCGATCTCGATCTCGCCGCGTTCGAGCGCTCTGGCCGTGCGCTCTTGCGGCATCATGTCGAAGAGCGCGTCGTAGAGAGGCCGAAGGTAAGGATCGATCTTCTCGCGCATGTCGCCCGGTAGGAATCCGAGTCGCTCACCAGCCTCTACCGCTGGTCGCGTGAGGATCAGGCGCTTCACCCGGCCATCCCTTAGAGCCGACACTCCCATCGCCACCGACAAGAATGACTTTCCCGTGCCGGCGACCCCTATCGCGAACACCAGGTCGTTGTGTTTGATCGCCTCGACATAGAGCCGTTGATTGACGGATTGCGGGCGAATGCGCCGGCCGCTGGTCGTCGTGACGATGTGCTCGCGCATCTCTTCCTGCGGCGGGATCGGCGCCTGCTTGGCGTCGCCGATGAGCCGCTCGAGCGCGGGCTTGCGCAGGTTCTCGTCCCGACCCGAGAGGCCGCGCATCGCCGTGACCAGCTCGCTCACGCGCGTGACAGCGCTCTGGTCGCCGCTGATACGGAGCTCGGCCCCGCGCGAGATGAGCTTCACTCCGAACTCGCGCTCGATGCGGTCGATGTGCGCCTCGTTCGGACCGGCCACGAACATCATCTCGTCCGGGTCTGGGATCAGGATCGTGATCTCGTGGGCGTATGCCATCAGGCGGGACCTTTCAGCAGCCCGCTGACCACCTCGCCCACGGTCTTCCCGTCGGCACGGCCACGGACCTGGGGCATGAGCTTCTTCATGACGTTGCCCTGCTCGGCCGGCGACGAGGCGCCGGTCTCGGCGATCGCCGCGCGCGCGAGCTCCGTGATCTC
>DATKCP010000103.1:0-10677 GCA_035513115.1 Candidatus Limnocylindria bacterium
GCCGCGCTCGTGCCGGTGGCCGCGGTCGGGCTGGGGGAGAGCGGCCTGCGGCCCCGTTCCGTCCTCGGCGGGGCGGTGCTGATCGGCGCGGCCACGCTCGGCGCCGGACTCCTGTACCTGCTGATCCTGCTCGCCGTCGGACAGCCGCTCTCCGATCCCGCGCTCCTCGCTGGCACCGCCGCCGCCGGCGCGATCTACAACGGCGTGCTCGCGATCGCTACCTATCCGATCGCCAGATCGATGCGCCACGCGACCGAGAAGCAGGCATCCTTCGGTCTGTGAGAAGCGCGTCGCGAGACTTCGTACGGCCGAGGCGCTTCGTCGCGCTGGCGATGGTGGTCGTGATCATCTTCACCGGCCTCACCGTGCGGCTCTGGGATCTACAGATCGTGAACGGCGGGCACTACCGGGTCCTGGCGGAGCAGAACCGCATCCTGCGGCTCCCGGTCGAGGCGGAGCGCGGCAAGATCGTGGACCGGCACGGCACGGTGCTAGCCCGGAACCTGCCGGGCTTCGCCGTGACGGTGATCCCTGTCGACCTTCCGCGGATGAAACAGGACGACCTTGCGAGGAGCCTCGGCGCCCTCCTCACGCGCGAGCCCAGCGAAGTGTCCAAGGCGATCGACGCTCAGCGCGCGCGCAACCCGTACGAGCCCGTCAAGATCTCCCTCAGACCGGTCGCGCGCGACATCGCGCTGCTGCTCACCGAGCGCGGTGAGATGTTCCCAGGCGTGCGCGTCGAGGCCGAGTCGATCCGCTGGTACGAGGACGCGGTCCTCTACTCGCCGCTCCTGGGTTACGTCGGTCCGGTGACCGAGGACGAGTTCGCCGCGCTCCGCGAGGAGGGCTACCTGCAGACGGATCTCATCGGCCGCACCGGGCTCGAGTCCGTGTACGAGCGGTACCTGCGCGGCGGCTACGGGTGGCGCGAGATCGAGCGCGACGCGGCCCAGCGCGAGATCAAACAGCTCGCGTACTCGTCCCCGACGACCGGCAACGACGTCGTGCTCACCATCGACGACCGCCTGCAGAAGCTCATCGAGGCCGAGCTCAAAACGGGTGTCGCCGAGGACCGCTTCACGCAGGCGGTCGGGATCGCGATGAATCCGCAGAACGGCGAGATCCTCGCGATGTACTCAAATCCCGGCTACGACAACAACTGGTTCATCAACGGCATCACGCCCGAGCAGATGAAGCAGCTGAACAGCGACGACCGCCGCCCCCTCGTGAACAAGGCCATCGGCGACATCTACCCGCCGGGCTCCACCTTCAAGATGGTCACCGGGTTGTCCGCCCTGAACGAAGGCGTCGCGAGCCGCGGGACGACCGTGAACGTGAACTCCATGGTGCTGAACGTGGGTGGCTACCCGTTCTATGACTGGCGCGTGCACGGCACCGTCGACTTTGTGAACGGCTTCGCGCACTCCAGCGACATCTATTTCTACACGCTGGGTGGCGGCAATCCGAACACCGGGCAGCGCGGGGTAGGACCGGAGGCCATCTACAAGTACGGAAGCGAGCTCGGCTTCGGAAGCCGCACGGGGATCGATCTGCCAGGTGAGGCGGCGGGGATCATGCCCAGCCCCGAGTGGAAGCTGCGAACGCTCGACGAGCCATGGACGATCGGCAACACCTACCACGAGGCGATCGGCCAGGGCTTCGTCGCGGTGACGCCGCTCCAGCTCCTGAACGCGTACGCGATCGTCGCGAACGGCGGCACGTTCTATCAACCGCACCTGCTGAAAGAGGTCGTAGACCAGCAGGGCAAGGTCGTCTTCACGCAGCAGCCGAAGGTCGTGCGCGAGGTGAGCATCACCAAGGACAACCTCGCGCTGCTCCGCGAGTCGTCGCGCCGGGTGGTGACCATCGGACACGCCTACATGCCGAACGCGAAGCTGCCGATCGCGGGGAAGACCGGCACCGCGGAGTTCGGCCTGTCCTCGGGCAAGGACAGCGTTGGACGAAACAAGCTCGGCTTCCACAACTGGTTCGTGTCCTTCCTGCCGAAGGCGGACAACACCGATCCGAGCGCCGAGATCGCCATGGTCATCTTCACCTTCGACTCGAGCCGCTCGCTCTGCAACACCTGCTACAACCCCGCCGTGGAGATCACGCAGCGCGTGCTCGAGGCGTACGTCCTGGGAGAGCCATGAGCGTCAGAGCGATCGAGATCCGCAGGACGTCCTCGCCGCTGCACGACCGGCCGCACGCGCGCCGTTTCGATCAGGTCGATCCCTATCTGCTCATCGCCACGGTGCTCCTCATCGCGTACGGGCTCGTGATGACGTACGCGGTCACGGTGGAGTCGCGCACGCTGACCGGTGACCCGATGCAGTTCGTCATCCGTGGCGCGCTCTGGGCCGCGATCGGACTTGCGGTCATGGTGACGGTGGCGATGTTCGACTACGCCTGGCTCGGCACCTTCGCGCCGGTGCTCTACCTCCTGACGCTGGGGCTCCTCGCGATCGTGATGCTCATCGGAACGTCATCGCTCGGAGCGCAGCGCTCGGTGAGCTTCGCCGGCATGTCGTTCCAGTTCAGCGAGGTCGCCAAGGTCCTGATGATCGTCGTGCTCGCGAAATTCTTGTCAGATCGAACCGACAAGATAGGGTCGCCGATCACGATCGGACTCGCTCTCGTCATCCTCGGCCCCGCCTTCGTGCTCGTGTACCGGCAGCCCGACCTCGGCACGAGCCTGGTGTTCGTCGCGATCTTCTTCGGCATGGCGTTCATGGCCGGCGCGCGGATCTGGCAGCTCGTCGGGATGGTCGCGGTCGCTGGAGCGGCGTCCCCGGTCATCTGGGGCCTGCTGAAGCCGTATCAGCAGGCACGTCTCACGGCATTCATCGATCCGTACGCGGACCCGCAGGGCTCGGGGTGGAACATCATCCAATCGCTCATCGCGGTAGGTTCCGGGGGGCCCACCGGCAAGGGCCTGACGGCGGGGACGCAGTCACCGCTGGGCTATCTGCCCATCGCCGAGTCGGATTTCGTGTTCGCCGGTCTTGCGGAGGATCTTGGCTTCGTCGGCGCGGTCATCCTGTTCGCCCTTTTCATCGTGCTCATCATGGCCGCGCTGCGCATCGCGTTCCGCGCCCGCGACTCGTTCGGGATGCTCCTGGCGTCCGGCGTCGTGGCGATGCTCGTGTTCCAGATCATGGTGAACGTGGGCATGGCGATCTCGCTCATGCCCGTGACCGGTATCCCGCTCCCGTTCATCTCGCACGGCGGCAGCTCGCTGGTGTCGATCTGCTTCGCGCTCGGCGTCCTGCAATCCGTCTCGATGCGGCGCCCTGGTCCGGAGTTCGGCTAACGCGTTTCGGTCGTGAGCGTCGCGGGCGGCAGTGCCTCAGCCCCCTCCGGCAGCGCGTAAAAGGCCCCTCGCGGATCGAAGAGCGCGTCGCGTGCCGCGATGAGCCGCCGCACCTCATCCCGTGCCGCGCGCGCGAAGCGGCGCTCGTCCGGAGACAGGACGACCAGCTGATGCTCGTCCTTCTCGCTGACCGCGCCGGCCGGATCGATCATCACGTCGAGGAACAGATCCACGAACTCGATCGCGTCAGGGCCGACGCGAACGCGGTGCGCCACGTCGATGTAGTAGCGCTTTGGCTCGGTGGGCCCGTAGTGCGCGATCGTGAACGGATGGTCCGGATGGAAGAGGCTGATGCCGCTCCCTTTGGTGACCCAGCCCCCGAACGGATTCGACCACCGCGTGCCGGCGGGCTCATAGCTGCGCGACCATCCTGCGACCTCGGGCAGGAGATAGCCCCATCGGGACTGCCAGATCGAGCCGTCGGGGATGCGTTTGTCGACGCGGATGAGCGGGAACATCCGCCTATACTTTCGGTTGAAAGGCCGCGATCGGGAGCAGTACGCGGAACCCCTGACGAAGAGAGCCGGCGGATGGTGCGAGCCGGTGTCCGGGAGCGCCGAACTCGCCCGGGAGCCGCGAGCGTGAATCGAAAGACCTAGCGCTCGCCGGAGTCACGTCCGTTAACAGCGTGCTCGAGCGGAGAGCGATCGGGGCTGTGGCGCAGTGGGAGCGCATCACACTGGCAGTGTGGGGGTCGCGGGTTCGAATCCCGCCAGCTCCACTGATCGTTCCGGCAGGGCCGGAACGATCAGCTGCACCTTGCGAGCGTCAGCGAGCAGTGGCGCAGAAGTCGCGCGGGTCCGCCGCACGCGCGGCAAGCGGCCGCCAGCGGCGGACGATCGTTCTCAACGAGGGGTGGTACCGCGGAAGTCGCCTTCCGTCCCCGAGTCCGGCGCAGGCCGGCGGGGCGGAGGGCGTTTCTATTTTCGGGCGAAAGGAGGCGCGAGATGGCGGTCACGAAACAGCGGATCGATCGTTACGAGCCGGCGAGCATCGAGCCCAAGTGGCAGGAAGAGTGGGTGCGCTCCGGACTCCACGACACGCCGAACGAGAGCGACCGCCCGAACTTCTACTTCCTGACGATGTTCCCGTACCCCTCGGGCGACATCCACGTGGGCCACTGGTACGCGTTCGCGCCACCGGACGCCGCCGCGCGCTTCCTGCGGATGCGCGGACACAACGTCCTGTTCCCGATGGGCTTCGACGCCTTCGGCATCAACGCCGAGAATGCCGCCATCGATCGCAAGATCCACCCCGCCGTGTGGACGGAAAAGAACATGGCCCACATGCGCGAGCAGTTCCGTCGCATGGGCACGGCGATCGACTGGCGGCGCGAGGTCATCACCTGCTACCCGGAGTACTACCGCTGGAACCAGTGGATGTTCCTGAAGTTCTTCGAGAAGGGCCTGGCCTACCGCGGCGACGCACCGGTGAACTGGTGCCCGCGCGACGAGACCGTTCTGGCCAACGAGCAGGTCATCGCCGGGCGGTGCGAGCGCTGCGACACGCCTGTCGTGAAGCGTCAGATGACGCAGTGGTTCTACAAGATCACGCGTTACGCCGACGAGCTGCTGAAGTTCGACGGGCTGGACTGGCCCGAGCGCGTGCGCGTCCTGCAGACCAACTGGATTGGTCGCTCCGAGGGCGCCGAGATCACGTTCCCGGTCGAGGGGCATGCCGGCGACGAGATCCGCTTCTTCACAACGCGACCCGACACGATCTATGGCGCGACGTTCATGGTGCTGGCACCTGAGCACCCGCTTGTCGCGAAGATCACCGCCCCGGCACGCCGCGCGGATGTCGAGGCCTACGTCGAGCGCGCGCGGAACATGGCCGAGATCGAGCGCACCAGGGCGGAGCGCGAGAAGACCGGCGTGGACACCGGCGCGTTCGCCCGCAACGTTTTCACCGGCGAGCGCATTCCGATCTGGATCGCCGACTACGTCCTGGCGACCTACGGCACCGGCGCGATCATGGCCGTCCCCGGCCACGACGAGCGTGACTTCGAGTTCGCGAGGAAGCACGGCCTCGCGATCCCTGAGGTCATCAGCCCCGACGGCACCGAGCACCGGGCGCTGGACGCGCCGTACATCGGCGAGGGCGTGATGGTGCGCAGCGGTCCCTTCAGCGGCACGCGCAGCGAGGCGGGGAAGGACGCCGTCGCGGCGGAAGCCAAGAAGCGCGGCGTCGGCGGGCCGGCCGTGACGTATCGCCTGCGCGACTGGCTGATCTCGCGCCAGCGTTACTGGGGAACGCCGATCCCGATCGTGCACTGCGACGGCTGCGGCACGGTGCCGGTGCCGTACGAGCAGCTGCCCGTCGAGCTGCCCCGCGACGTCGAGTTCACCGGACGCGGCGGCTCGCCGCTGGCGCGCGTCGAGTCCTTCGTGAACACGACGTGCCCCAAGTGCGGCAAGGCGGCGCGCCGCGACACCGACACGATGGACACCTTCGTGGACTCGTCCTGGTACATGTACCGGTACGTCGATCCGAAGATCGACACCGCGTTCATGAACAAGGACGTCGGCCGGAAGTGGCTGCCGGTGAAGCAGTACACCGGGGGGGTCGAGCACGCGATCCTGCACCTCTTGTACATGCGTTTCGTGTGCAAGGCGCTGCGCGATCTGGGCGAGCTGACCTTCGACGAGCCGGTGCTCCGCTTCCGCTATCAGGGCACCATCGTCTTCAAGGGCCGCAAGATGTCGAAGTCGCGCGGCAACGTGCAGACGCCCGACGAGTACGTGAAGCGTTATGGCGCCGACACGCTCCGCCTGTTCATGATGTTCATGGGACCGTGGGTCGACGGTGCCGATTGGGACGCCTCCGGCATCGAGGGCGTGCACCGCTTCCTGCGCCGCGTGTGGGAGCTGGGCCTGACCGACGCCGAGCCGGCGGGCCCGCGCGACGCGGATGTCGATGGCGCCGTCCAGCGCACGATCAAGAAGGTCACCGAGGATCTCGGCATCGAGCATTTCAACACCGCGGTGGCGGCGATGATGGAGCTGGCCAACACGCTTCAGCACGCGAGCGGCCCGAGCCGGGGCGAGGGCGTCGCGACGCTGATCCTGCTGCTGGCGCCGTTCGCGCCCCACATGACCGAGGAGCTGTGGCACCGCCGCGGCGGCACCGACTCGGTCCATCAGCAGCGCTGGCCCGATTACGACGAAGCGGTCGCGGCGCCGCGCGAGGTCACGATCGTCGTTCAGGTCAACGGCAAGGTCCGCGACCGCATCCTCATGCCCGCCGGGCTGCCCGAGGCCGACGTGCGCGGCAAGGCGCTGGCGAGCCCCAAAGTGCAGGCCGCGCTGGACGGAGCGAAGCCGGCGAAGGTCATCGTCGTGGCCGACCGCATTGTGAGTATCG
Organism: Candidatus Limnocylindria bacterium; assembly: GCA_035513115.1. GTDB lineage: Bacteria > Chloroflexota > Limnocylindria > P2-11E > P2-11E > CF-39. The sequence continues at coordinate 6,737 of DATKCP010000103.1, forward strand.
TTACGAAATGAGCGGTGAGATCAGGCTCGGCGCGCTGTGCGATCACGCCCTCGTCGGGCAGGACGGCAAGGTGAGCCTGATGGGGATCTTCCGGAACATCAGCGTGAGCGGGCTGCCCGCGCAGCACCCGCGGATGTTCCTCGTCGCGATCCTCGGACTCGATGTCGGCGCGCACAACGTCGTCGTGCGTCTCCTGCGGCCGGACGGGCAGCAGTCGATGCCGAATCCGCCGGAGATCTCCGTTCACGCCGTCGCGGGACAGGACGTGAATGTCATCGTCGAGCTCAACAACATGAGCTTCACGACGTACGGGACGCACCGCTTCGAGCTCACCGTCGATGGCGAGCCGGTCGGCAATCTTCCCGTGTCGATCGTCCAGATGCAGCCGCCCGGGGAACGCCGTCGCGCGAACTAGGTCGTCAGCTTGTCGTCGGCGAGGACTTCGTCGATCGCATGTCGAGCGATGCCGCAGAGGACCGGGTTGGTGTTCTGGTAATAGGGCAGGACGATCAGACCGAAGGACAGCGCCCAGCCGCGACCTCGCGCCCAGGTCGCGTCATCGACCGGTAGCGCCGCGCGGAGCACGTCCCGGGTTTCCGCGTTGAGGAAGGTCCAGGCGACCATCACGTCGCAGGCGGGATCGCCCACGGCCAGAGCTCCGAAGTCGATGACACCGCTGAGCCGGCCGCGCAGCGCCAGCAGGTTGCCGGCATTCAGGTCTCCGTGGAGCCAGACGGCCGCGCCGGTCCACGCCGGCGCCCGAAGGGCCGCTTCCCACGCGGCGGTCGCGGCGTCCGTGTCGAGCGTGCCGTGCAGGGCGGCGATCGCTTTGCGAGTTGCGGCGTCCCGCGTTGCGAGTGGCACTCCGCGGGAGCTGTCCACCCCCGCGAGCGGCCCTCCGGCGGGATCGATCCGCTGGAGCGCGGCGATGAAGCTCGCCAGAGCGGCCGTCGCCTGGTTTAGATCCGCGATCCGGTCGATCGTCGCGTTCTCGCCTTCGAGCCACCGGTAGACCGACCAGTGCCAGGGGTAGCCCTCGTCCGGGACTCCCATCGCGAGCGGGACGGGGACGGCGAGCGGTAGATGCGGGGCGAGTCGCGGCAACCACCGATGCTCCTTCTTCACCTGTGCGGTCGCCGAGGCGATCCGCGGGAGCCGCACGGCCATGTCGCCGCCGAGGCGATAGATGGCGTTGTCCGTCCCCGCCGACTTGACCCGCTCGATGGAAAGCTCCGCCCACTTCGGAAACTGCGCGGAGAGCAGGCGGCGCACGAGAGATGCGTCGGTCTCGACCTCGTCGGGATGCATGGGCACGCGGCCATTCTCCCGTGAGCACGCCGCTCTGCGCGCCAGCTCGCAACAGGGTCTGTCGCGTGAATGAGCCGGCCTCGTCACACGAACGTGTGACGGCCCGGGAGTCCAAGAGGGCTTCCCACGACTCCGCGAGCCGGCCACGCTCCGGTCATGCCGCGTGCAGTCGTGATCGCCGTCGCCATTGCCGTCGCCGCCGGCGCGCTCGTCCTCGTCGTCCGCGCGGGCACGCCAGCGCCTGTACCGATCGAGGTCGTCCAGCCGACACCGGACCCGACCCCACCGCCGCTCATCGTGGTGGACGTCGAGGGTGCGGTCGCGCGGCCGGGGGTCGTCCGGCTCGCGACCGGCGCACGCGTCGCGGATGCGCTCGCCGCGGCCGGCGGCACCACCCCCGACGCCGATCCGGCGGCCCTGAACAAGGCGGCGGCGCTGCGCGATGGGGGGCGTGTGTATGTCCCGCGGCTCGGCGAGACGCCGCCGGCCGGCAGCGTCGGCAGCGCGTCGGAGCGCAGGATCGACCTCAACAACGCGACCTCCGCGGAGCTCGAGTCGCTCCCGGGCATCGGGCCGAGCACGGCCGCCCGCATCATTCGCGCGCGCGAGCTGAAGGCATTCACCAAGGTCGAGGAGCTGCAGACGCGCGGTCTCGTCTCCGCGCGCGTCCTGTCCGACATCCGGGACCTCGTGACCACCCGGTAGCGCAGCGGAGTGAGCGCGATCCTCCTCGCACCCCTGCTGCCCGCGGCGCTGCTCGTGGCCGCGGTCGCGCTCGCCGCGCGTGCCGCCCTCCCGCTCGCGCTCGCGCTCGGCGCGGTGAGCGCGGTCGTGTGCGCGGCGCTCGCGATCGCGAGCGCCGATGGTCACCGCCGGGCCCTGTGGGCGTGTGCCTGCGCCTCGGTGGTCGGCGTTTCGCTGCGACTGGTCCTTGGTCCGGTGCCGGGCGTGGACCTCGAGCGGCTCGTGCCCCTCGAGGGGCTGCGCGCCGAGCTCGCGCGGCCGCTCCGCGCGCTCGTGCCGGATCCGGAGAGCGGCATCCTCCTCGGGATCGTGCTCGGTCAACGGGCGAGCATCTCACCGGACCTCGCGCGCGCGTTCGCGAACAGCGGCACGACCCATCTCCTCGCGATATCCGGCTTCAACATGACCCTCGTCGGTGCCGGGGTGGCGCTCGCGCTGCGCGAGCGCGCGGGTCCGATCGCGCGCGCCATCGCGACCGTCGCCGCGATCGTGACCTACAGCGTTCTCGTCGGCCTCGCGCCCAGCGTGATGCGCGCGGCACTCATGGCGTCGGTCGCCTCCTGCGGCATCGCCTCCGGGCGGCGCGCCGCGACGGCGAATGCGCTGTGCGTCGCCGTGACCGCGATGCTGTTCGCCGATCCGGCCGCGATCGCGGACCTCGGGTTCTTACTCTCGGCGGCGGCGACCTCCGGTCTCGTGCTGTGGCAGGCGCCGCTCGCGGCGCGCTTCGCTCCACTGCCGGGCGCGCTCCGCGAGGGCCTGGCAACGACGCTCGCCGCCAGCGCCCCGACGCTGCCCATCGTCGCCGCGGCGTTCGGGCGCGTGTCGCTCGTCTCGCCGCTCGCGAATCTGGTCGCCGTGCCGCTCTTCCCGCCGCTCATGCTCGCGGGCGCGGCGGCGAGCGCGATCGGCGCGCTGTCGCTCGATCTCGCGCGTCCGGTGGCGCTCGTCGCGTTCGGCTTCGCGCTGGCGCTCCGCAGCGTGGTCGAGATGTTCGCCGCGCTGCCGCTCGCGGCCATCAGCGTGCCAGCCGGTCCACTGACCGGCGCCGCGGTCGCTCTGGCGCTCGTCGCCGCGGTGCGTGGAGCCCCACTCGTGCGTGCGCGGCTTCATCTTCCGCCGATCGCGCGCCCGTCCGTCGCGCTGCCGCGTCCCGCGCTGCTGGCCCTGCCCGCGCTGGTCGTCGTCGGCGCGCTCGCCTGGCCGGGCGCCGACCCGGAGGTGCGGGTGCGCGCGCTCGACGTGGGCCAGGGCGACGCGTACCTGGTCGAGCTCGGGGCGACGACGATGCTCATCGACGGCGGTCCGGATCCCGCGCGCCTCATGGAGCAGCTCGGCGCGAGCCTGCCGCCGTGGCGGCGTCGCATCGATCTGGTCGTTCTGACGCACGCGCACCTCGATCACGGTGCCGGTCTCCTCGCGGTGCTCGATCGCTACGAGGTCGGGATGACGCTCGAGCCCGTCGGTCTGAATCCCGGTCCGCTGGCGGACCTCTGGGCGGCCGGGATCGCGCGGGCGCGCGCCGAGCGACACGCCGTGCGCGCCGGGCAGCGGCTTCTCGTCGGCGACGCCGTGGTCACGGTCCTATCACCCGAGAGCGACTCGCGCGTCGACACGCCCTCTCTCGTCCTGCGCGTCGAGCGCGGCCGTTTCTCCGCGCTGTTCATGGGCGACGCGACCGATGACGCGCTGGCGGACCTGCTGCTCTCTCCGGAGGGCCTGCCCTCGCGCGTCTATGTGCCGCCGCACCACGGCGCATCGACGCCGCACGCCGTGGCTCTGGTCCAGGCGGTGCGCCCGGAGGTCGCGCTCATCTCGGTCGGGGCCGGGAACCGGTATGGTCATCCGACACCGGACACGCTCGCGGCCCTCGGTGGGATCACGACGTT
>DATKCP010000104.1:0-9369 GCA_035513115.1 Candidatus Limnocylindria bacterium
GGCCTCCGATGTGCTGACGGATCTCGATGCCGCGGTACCTTCCGGCCCGGCCCGTCCGCGCGCTGCCGGTCGCCGACCGCTGGTCGCGGCCGTCGCGCTGGTCGCGGTCATCGCCGCCTCCGCACTCTTCGTCACGCGTGATCGGCGCGCCGCGACGGCCGCCGAAGCGTCGATCGCCGTGCTGCCGTTCCTCAACCTGAGCGAAGAGGAGCAGCAGTACTTCAGCGACGGTGTGACGGAGGAGATCCTGAACGCGCTCGCGCGCATCGACGGTCTGCGGGTGCCGGCCCGGACGTCATCGTTCCACTTCCGCGACCGCGACCTGCCGGTGCGCGAGATCGCTGAGCAGCTCCGCGTTGCGCACGTGCTGGAGGGCAGCGTGCGCCGCGACGGCGAGGATGTACGCATCACGGCCACGCTGGTCGACGCGCGGACGGAGCGCCGGCTCTGGTCGGAGACCTTCGAGGCGGAGTCGCGCGACGTGTTCGATGTGCAGCGGCGCATCGCCGACGCGGTGGCCGCCGCCCTCGAGCTGCGGCTGGCGCCCGGCGCCGCGCGCGCGGACGGCGCACCCGCGGTCGCCGCGGCGCACGACCTCTATCTACAGGGCCTGTTCCACTGGAACCGGCGATCGCGCGCCGAGCTGCTGAACGCGATCCGCCTGTTCGAGGAAGCGGTCGCGGTGGACTCCGCGTACGCCCGCGCGTGGGGCGGCCTCGCACTGGCGTACGCGGCCGGGATCGCCTCGATCCCGCCGCTGCTCGCGGACACGCCGCTCCTGCCGCGCGTGGAGGCGGCGGCGCAGCGTGCGCTCGCGCTGGACTCCACGCTGGCCGAGCCGCACGCAGCCCTCGGCTATGCCTACCACTGGCAGTGGCGGTGGGCGGATGCCGAGCGCGAGCTGCGCCGCGCGCTGGTGCTGAACCCGTCCTGGGCGAGCGCGCTTCACTGGTACGGCGAGCACCTGGCGAAGATCGGACGCGGTGAAGAGGCGGAGAGCTGGCTGCGGCGCGCCATCGCGCTCGACCCGTTCGCGCTCGTGCTGCAGAGCGACCTCGGGCTGGTGCTGGCGCACGACGGCCGCGTCTCCGAGGCGATCGCACAATACGAGCGCGCGCGCGAGCGCGACCCCGGTTTCGTGATCCCTCACCTCATGCTGCACCGGCTCTACCTTGTCCGGGGCGACATCGAGGAATCGGTCGAGGCCGGGCGACGGTGGGCCGAGCTGAGCACTGCCGCCGACGCCGTGGAGCTCGCCACGCTGGCCCGCGCGAAGACCGATCCCGAGCTGCGCTCCGCCGCGCTGGCGATCCTCGACCGATGGGAAACCGGACCCGCACCCTTCTGGCCCGACATCGCGCTCTACGCGACGCAGCTCGGCGAGCACGAGCGCGCACTCGACGCGCTCGAGCAAGCGCTTCGCCAGCGGATGCCCATGCTCGCCAACCTGCGGCAGGCGTCCTGGTTCGAGCCGCTGCACGGCCACCCGCGCTACGAGCGGCTCATCGCCGCGCTCCGCTTTCCGTGAACGGCGACAGCTTGCGCGGTCGATCGATCCTTACTAGGCTCACGAATCCGACGCAGGAAGCCTCATCGGTCCGCAGCGCCGCACGCCGGTGCTCGCGGATCCCGCAGACCCGGGCGCATCCGATCACAGAGGGAGGCACGATGGCCGCGAGCCGGGACCTGCTCGCCAGGCGCGACGCTGTCGTCCCGCGCGGCGTGCCGCGTGTCACGACGGCGACCGTCGCCAGCGGCGCTGGCGCGGTGCTCACCGATCTCGAGGGCCGCGAGCTGATCGACTTCGCCGGCGGGATCGGCGTGATGAACGCCGGCCACTGCAACGCGCGGGTCGTCGAGGCGATCCGCGAGCAGGCGGGCCGGCTGCTGCACACGTGCTTCCACGTCGCGACGTACGAGCCGTACATCGAGCTGTGCGAGAAGCTGGCGTCGCTGTTCCCGCACGGCGATCGCACCAAGGTGCTGCTGGTCAACAGCGGCGCGGAGGCGGTGGAGAATGCAGTCAAGATCGCGCGCCAGGCGACCGGCCGTCCGGCGGTGATCTGCTACACGGAGAGCTTCCACGGGCGCACGCTGCTCGGCATGTCGCTGACCTCGAAGGTGAAGTACAAGAGCGGCTGTGGCCCGTTCGCCCCGGAGATCTACCGGCTGCCGTTCCCGAATCGGTTCCTGTACGGTGATGGCCTGGGCGAGGCCGCGTTCGTCGAGCGCGAGCTCCAGCGGCTGCGGGACGCGTTCCTGAACACCGTCGAGGCGGACCAGGTCGCGGCGGTGCTGATCGAACCGGTGCAGGGCGAGGGGGGGTTCGTGCCTGCGCCCGCGGGGTACCTCGCGGGTCTGCGGTCGATCTGCGACGAGCATGGCATTGCGCTGATCTTCGACGAGGTGCAGTCCGGGTTCTGCCGGACCGGCGCGTGGGCGGCGTACCAGCACATGGGCGTCGTGCCGGACCTCTCGACGTGGGCGAAGTCGCTGGGTGGCGGCCTGCCGATCGCGGCCGTGGTGGGGCGGGCCGGCGTGATGGACGGCGCGGCGCCCGGCACGATCGGCGGCACGTACGGCGGCAATCCGGTCGCCTGTGCGGCGGCGCTCGCGACGATCGAGGTCATGGAGGAGCTGGACCTCAACCGTCGCGCGCGCGAGATCGGCGAGCGCGTGCGCGAGCGGTTCGAAGCGCTGCGGGACCGGTGCCCCGCGCTCGCGGACGTGCGCGGGCTCGGCGCGATGGTCGGTGCCGAGTTCATCGCCGATGGCGCACCGGCCGGCGCGCAGGTGGGCGAGGTGCTGAAGGCGGCCCTCGAGCGCGGCGTGCTGGCGATCTCGGCCGGCACGCACGGCAACGTGATCCGCGTGCTCAGCCCGCTCGTGATCGCGGACGCGGAGCTGGACCGCGGTCTCGACATCCTGTCGGAGGAGATCCTGCGGGTGTTCGCGGACGCGTCGCTGCGCGTCGAGGCGGCCGCCCGTGTCTGACGCCGAGGCCGACCCGGCCCGCCCGGTGCGTGGCGCCCTCGCCGGGGAAGGTGAGCGCGCGAAACCGTTCGCGATCGCGGGACTCCAGCTCGCGCTGCCGGCCGCAGGCGAGAGCGTGCCGCGCATGCAGCAGCGGCTCGACTACCTCATGGGCATGTTCCCGTGGGTGCAGATGGTCGTGTTCAGCGAGCTGGCCGCGTGCGGTCCTTCGGTGCGGCGCGCCGAACCGCTGCCCGGGCCCGCGGAACGTGCGTTCCAGCAGATGGCCGCGAAGCACGGCATCTGGCTCGTGAACGGCTCGCACTTCGAGCTGCACGAGGGCCGCACGTACAACACGGCCAGCGTCATCGATCCTGCGGGCATCGTCGTGGGCCGCTACCGCAAGCTGTTCCCGTTCCGGCCGTACGAGCAGCACGTCGAGCCGGGCCGCGATTTCCTGACGTTCGACGTGCCGGAGGTCGGCCGGTTCGGCGTCTCGATCTGCTACGACATGTGGTTCCCCGAGACGTCGCGCACGCTGGCCGCGCTGGGCGCCGAAGTGATCCTGCACCCGTCGATGACGACGACCATCGACCGCGACGTCGAGCTGTCGATCGCGCGCGCCACCGCAGCGATGAACCAGTGCTGGGTCATCGACATCAACGGTGCCGGCGAAGTCGGGAACGGGCGCTCGACGGTGGTCGGCCCCTCCGGCGATGTGCTGTACCAGGCGGGCACGGCCGAGGAGCTGATCCCGCTCGAGATCGACCTTGCGCGCGTGCGGCGCGAGCGCGAGCGCGGCCTGCTCGGCCTGGGCCAGCTGCTCAAGAGCTTCCGCGACGCGCCGGTCGAGTTCCCGGTCTACGCCGGCAACGGCGACGCGCGCGCGTACCTCGACAGTCTGGGCCCGATCGAGCGGCCGCACCGGTCCTCGCCGGTGGGCAGCCCCTCGGCGCCCGGCCCCTCGGCGCAGGGCCCCTCGCCGCACGGGGCCGAGAAGCGCTGAGGATGTGAGTCCCGAGTCCCGAGGGGGAGGCCATGATCCGGACGACAGGCAACGGCCGCAGCGGCGGGACGGCAGAAGTCGCCCTCTACAACTTTCCGCGGTTCCGCACGGATCAGTGGAACCACCTGCGCGATGCCGCGCGCCGACTGGCCCGCGGCGCGCGTGATGCCGAAGAGCAGCGGGTGCTGCTGGATGCCTGCGCCGGGTCGTTCGATGGGCTCGCGCCGATCGAGAGCTGCTTCGCGTTTCCGGGCCGGCGCGCCTTCCACGAGCTGCGCCGGATGTTCGAGCAGCGGCAGTTCGCCCGGCTCGGCGCGCAGACCGTACGGCTGGTCCGGCTGCTGACGAGCGGTGCCTGCCGCCGCCTCGACCTGCTGGATCTCCGCATCCACGACTACGCCGATCTGCTCAACATCGCCGACTTCAGCGCTGAGTTGCAGCGCCGCATCCTGCAGGAGCAGCGGCCGTACTTCGAGGTGCTCGTCGTCGACGACATCACGCCCGCGCAGGAGCTGGAGCTGCAGATGCGGCTGCGCACGATGCGCCGGCCGGACGATGCGTTCATCTACGAGGTCGTGGTCGCGCGCACGTTCGAGCGTGCGCTCATGGCCGCGCTCGTGAACCCGGACATCCAGGCGGCGGTCGCCCGCTACAGCTTTCCGTTCCGTGCGGAGGAGGACCTGCAGGAGCTGGAGCCGCTGTATCCGATCCTGGACCTCGACCGCAGCGTCGTCGAGGCGATGATGCCGGGCGAGCGGACGCGCGCGCTCGGCCGCGCGCTGGCCGCACTGCGCCCGGAGCTGGACCTGTTCCTCGTCACCGACGCGCCCGTCGAGCAGGTCGTCGGCGAGTCGTCGCGCGCGTTCCGGCGCGTTTTCTACCACGAGGAGGACTACCAGGAGCTGCATTTCACGCTGCTGAAGGGCGTGCACAACCGCTACGAGACGCCGTTCTTCGACGCGCTGCGCCGCTACAGCAGGAAGCCGACCGGCGTGTTCCACGCGCTGCCGATCTCGCGCGGCAGTTCGGTGACGAAGTCGCACTGGATCCAGGACATGGGCCGGTTCTACGGGGATCGCGTCTTTCAGGCCGAGACCTCGGCCACGACGGCGGGGCTCGATTCGCTGTCCCAGCCGGTCGGCACTCTGAAGAGGGCGCAGGAGCTGGCGTCGCGCGCGTTCGGCTCGCGGGAGACGTTCTTCGTGACGAACGGCACGTCGACCGCCAACAAGATCGTGATGCAGGCGCTGATGCGGCCGGACGACATCATCCTGCTCTCGCATGACTGCCACAAGTCGCACCCGTACGCCGTGATCCTCGCGGGCGCGCGCCCGGTGTACCTGGACGCGTACCCGCTCTCGAAGTACGCGATGTACGGCGGCGTCACGCTGCGCGAGATCAAGCGGCGGCTGCTCGACCTGCGGCGCGCGGGCAAGCTCGATCGCGTGAAGCTGCTGCTGCTGACCAGCATCACGTTCGACGGCATCACGTATGACCCGGTGCGCGTGATGGAGGAGGTCCTGGCGATCAAGCCGGACATGGTCTTCCTCTGGGACGAGGCCTGGTTCGCCTATGGCCGGTTCTGGCCGACGCTGCGCGTGCGCACCGCGATGCACGCCGCGAACCGGCTGCGCGCGCGCCAGCGCAGCGAGGCCTGGCGCCAGCGCTACGAGGCCTGGAAGGAGCAGTTCGACGCGCTGGATCCGGACGACGATGCGACGTGGCTGGATCACCGGCTGATGCCGGATCCCGGGAAGGCGAGGATCCGCGTGTACGCGACGCACTCGACGCACAAGACGCTGACCGCGCTGCGGCAGGGCTCGATGATCCACGTGAACGACGACGATTTCGAGCACGGCGTGCAGTCCGCGTTCCACGAGGCGTACATGACGCACACGTCGACGTCGCCGAACTACCAGATCCTCGCCTCGCTCGATGTCGGGCGCCGGCAGGTCGAGCTGGAGGGCTATGACCTGGTCCAGCGCAGCATCCAGAACGCGGTCACGCTGCGCGAGCGGATCCGCTCGGACTCGCTGCTTCAGAAGTACTTCCGGGTGCTGGGCCCTGGCGACATGATCCCGGCCGAGCTGCGCGCCTCGGGGATCCGGCAGTTCTGGGACGCGGCGAGCGGGTGGGCGAACCTGGAGGAGCCGTGGCGGACCGACGAGTTCGTGCTCGACCCGACGCGCGTGACGGTCGACGTCGGCCGGACCGGCATGGCCGGCGACACGTTCAAGAAGCTGCTGATCGAGCGCTTCGACATCCAGATCAACAAGACGTCGCGCAACACCGTGCTGTTCATGGTGCACATCGGCACGACGCGGGGCGGGGTCGCCCACCTTGTGAAGGTGCTGACGACCATCGCGGAGGAGCTGGAGGACCGGCGGCGCTACGACAGTCCGATCGAAGCGAGGCTGCACGCGGAACGCGTGGCCTCGCTGGTCGAGCGGTACCCGCCGCTGCCGAACTTCAGCCGGTTCCACGGCGCCTTCCTGGAGGAGCCCGGCCAGAGCACGCGCGAGGGCGACATGCGGACGGCGTTCTTTCTCGCCTACGACGACGCCGCGTGCGACTTCGTCCCGCTGGACGCGAAGCTGACGCGCGAAGTCGAGGCCGGCCGTGAAGTCGTGTCCGCCGCGTTCGTGACGCCCTACCCGCCGGGCTTTCCGATCCTCGTGCCCGGCCAGGTGATCACCGCGGAGATCCTGTCCTACCTCGAGGCGCTCGACGTGAAGGAGATCCACGGCTACGAGCCGGAATACGGGCTGCGCGTATTCCGCGACGACGTGCTGGCCCGCCGCAGCGCCGGCGCCGCCGAACGCGAACTCACAACCGTGGGAGGCGACTCATGACACAGCCCGAAGGCACCGCCGCGGCCACGGAGCGCCAGAGGCCCGCCGCGGCAGGCAGGAGCAGCGCCCCTGCCGCGCCGACGCGGAGGGTGCTCCACGGCGTTTCCGACATCCGCCGCTACTTCCACCGCAACGAAGCGCCGGTCTACTTCATCAGCGCGACGAACTTCAACCTGCTCGGCATGGACGAGTGGGTGAGGAACTTCCACTTCATCAACTACATCGACTGCTTCGACGGGCAGCACCCGCACGTGTTCGTGCCGTCGGAGGTGCCGCACCGGCCGTTCACATCGCTCGAGGAGATCAACAACTACCTGCTCGAGCACAAGGAGGTCGTGGACTACATTCGGCAGCGCGGCCCGGGCGGCAAGGCGGTGTTCCTGTTCTTCGACGAGCGGACCGAGGAGCTGTGTGACGAGCTGGGGCTCGAGCTGTGCTTTCCGTCCGCGTCGTTGCGCTCGCAGGTGGACAGCAAGGTCGAGGCGACGCGCATCGCGGACCGCGCCGGCGTCGAGTCGGTGCCGCACAAGCTGACGCGCGTGGAGGGCTGGGATCACCTGCGCGAGGTGTCGCGCGAGCTGGGCGATGACCTGGTCATCCAGACGCCCTACGGCGATTCCGGCCACACGACCTTCTTCATCCGCAGCAGGGAGGATTTCGACCGCCACGCGGACGAGATCATCGGTGAGGCGGAGGTCAAGGTGATGAAGCGCGTGCGCGTGCGCGGGTCGGCGCTCGAGGCGTGCGTCACGCAGCATGGTACCATCGTCGGTCCGCTCATGACCGAGCTGGTCGGGTTCAGGGAACTGACGCCCTATCGCGGCGGCTGGTGCGGCAACGAGGTCTTCGCGGATGCGTTCCCCCGGTCGGTCCGCGAGCAGGCGAGGGAAGCGACCTTCCGGTTCGGCGAGGAGCTGCGCCGCATGGGGTACCTGGGCTACTTCGAGCTGGATTTCCTGACCGATCAGGACACCGACAGACTGTACCTCGGCGAGGTGAATCCGCGGATCACGGGCGCGAGCGCGATGACGAACCTGGCCGCGTTCGCGCACGCGGACGCGCCGCTCTTCCTGTTCCACCTGCTCGACTGGTGCGATGTCGATTTCGAGCTGGATGTCGAGGAGCTCAACGCACGGTGGGCGGATCCCGCGAACATAGACAGTTGGGGTCAGCTCGTGATCAAGCACGTGCGGGACACGACCGAGCTGGTCACCGCCGCACCACGCTCGGGCGTGTGGCGGCTGCGTTCCGACGGGAGCGCGGAGTTCGTCCGTACGCAGACGCATCGCCGCACGGTGGAGAGCGAGTCCGAGGCATTCTTCCTGCGCATTACGAAGGCCGGCGACTACCTGTACGAAGGCGCGGACCTCGGCATCCTGATCACGCCGGGGCGGCTCATGACGGAGGACCATCGGCTCGACGACCGCGCCCTCGCCTGGACGCGCGCGATCCTTGCACAGTACGCCAGCCGGCCGATCGGTCCGGAGCAGACGCAGGTAGCCGCGCAGGTCGCGGAGGTCGGCAACTTCAAGATCATGTAGGCATGATGCAGGCTGTCCTGTGGGCGATGGATGAGCCGGAGCCGGGCGAGAAGTGGCGTGCGCTGTACGATCGGCTCGGCGCCGGCTATCACCACTGGTTCCTGAAGGAGGGGGATGCGGCGAGGCCGTCGTACCTTGCCTCCGGGCGCGCGCTGCGCCGCCACATGCCGGAGCTGGTCCCGGTCTGGGAGCGGCTGACGGAGCTGGCCGGCGGCGGCGACCAGGCCGCGCGGCTGCTCAGCCTGTGGTGCCCGCCCGCGTACCTGAGCGGCTGCTCGCAGGCGGTCTGGAACCGCGGCGCGCCGGCGCTCGTGCGCAACTACGACTACTCGCCGCGGCTGTGGGACGGCGTGCTGCTGCGCTCGGCGTGGTGCGGCGCGCCGGTCATCGCGATGACCGACGTGCTCTGGGGCGCGCTGGACGGTATCAACGACGCGGGACTGGCGGTCGCGCTCGCGTTCGGCGGGCGCAAGGTCGTCGGCGAGGGCTTCGGCATCCCGCTGATCGTGCGGTACCTGCTCGAGACGTGCGGGACCGCGGCGGAGGCGGAGTCGGTGCTGCGCCGCGTGCCGAGCCACATGTCCTACAACGTGACGGCCGTCGACGCGGCGGGCGCCTGGTTCACGGCCCACGTCGCACCCGATCGCGCGACGGCGATCACGCATCGCCGGGTCGCGACGAACCACCAGCACGCGGTCGAGTGGCACGCGTACGCGCACGCGACCGCGAGCGTCGACCGCGAGCGGTTCCTCGTCACGCGGCTCAGCGACACCGCGGAGTCGGCGGATCGATTCATCGAGCGGTTCCTCGAGCCGCCGATCTTCTCGACGCGCTTCGACCACGGGTGGGGCACGCTGTATACGACGGTCTACCGCCCGCGTACCGGCGAGTGCGAGGTGCGCTGGCCCGGCACGACGCTGGCCGAGTCGGTGCACGGATTCCGCGAGGCGCAGGTGCGCATCCGCTACGGCGACGACGCGGCGGCGGGCCGGCGCGC
>DATKCP010000105.1:0-14002 GCA_035513115.1 Candidatus Limnocylindria bacterium
TTTGGTGCCGCCGATCCAGATCGGAAGCGGTTTCTGCACCGGCTTCGGCGACGACACGGCGTCCTCGATGCGGTAGTGCCTTCCGCGATACGTCGCCTTGTCCTCGGTCCACAGCCTCGTGCAGATCTCGAGCGTCTCCACGAGCTGCGTCACGCGCGTCGGTGCGTCCGGGAACTCGTAGCCGTAGGCCTTGTACTCGACGTCCTTCCACCCTGCGCCCAGGCCGAACTCCAGACGTCCGCCCGACATGTGGTCGACACCCGCCGCGATCTTCGCGAGCAGCGCGGGGTTGCGGTACGACTGCGCCGTGACCATCGGACCGATGCGGATCTTCTTCGTGTCCACCGCGAGCGCGGCCAGGAGCGTCCAGGCCTCGAGACAATCGGTCGCGACCGCGTCGGCACCCAGGAACAGATGGTCGGACACCCACAGCGCGCGAAAGCCGGCTGTCTCCGCCTCGCGGGCGATACCGAGGACATCTGCATAGCTGAAGCCGAACTGCGGCTCAATCTGAACGCCGAGATCCATCAGCCGTTCTCCTCTGCGCGTCGCGCCTGTTCGTCTTCTTCCGCTGTGAGCCGGAACATCATGTGCCTTCCGGTGACCGTGAGCGTTGCGAGCATGAAGCCGGCGAAGGCCGCCACGCCGGCGTTCACGTAGGGATCCATCCCGAGGGCCAGCGCGTTGAATGCGAAGATGAGCGTCGCCCAGACCGCGAAGGTCACAAGGGTCTCGCGCAGCTGGAAGGTGATCGGGCGCCGCGGCTCACGCCGCACCGGGCGCCGCTCGGGAGGCAGAGCCGACTCCGCGGCGAGCCGGCGGCTGCGATCAGCCCGCATGACCCTCGCGATCCACCACACGCACAGGACGAGCAGCAGCGCCTCCGCGAGCGCGTTGAGCGGGTGGCCGACGGCGATCGAAAGCGGGATGAACAGGAGCGCGACGACCGCGACGATCGTCGCGAGCGTGGCGCTCCCGATCACGAGAATCCGGCGCGCGCTCACGAGCGACGCCCGTACGTGGGAAGCATCTAAGACATCGCGCGGTCGAGCACCTCGACCACGTGAAGGACCGGCAGCCGCGAGCCGCGCGCGCGGAGCCCGGCCTCTATCTGCAGCATGCAGCCCGGGTTCGCGCTGACGACGGCGCCGGCGCCGGTCGCGAGGATCGCGTCCACCTTGCGGGCCAGCAGGCGATCCGAGTAATCGGGCTGCGTGATGTTGTATGAGCCCGCGCTGCCGCAGCAGACATCCGCGTCGATCATCTCGATGAGCTCGAGGCCGCGCACGCGCGATAGGAGCTCGCGCGGTTGCGCGCGGATCCCCTGCGCGTGCGCGAGATGGCAGGGATCCTGGTATGTCGCGCGGAGGTCGAGCCGTCCCAGCCGCTCGCCGGCGATCTCCGCCAGGTACTCGTTCACGTCGCGCACCTTCGCCGCGAACGCCGCGGCGCGCTCGCTCCACCCTGCGTCATCGGCGAGCAGGGCCGCGTACCCCTTCAGCTGCGCGCCGCAGCCCGCGGCGTCGACGACGACGGCGTCGACCGCCGCGTCCTCGAAAGCGGCGATGTTGCGGCGCGCCAGCGCGCGTGCGTCCTCGCGCTCGCCGGCATGAGCGTGCAGCGCGCCGCAACAGGTCTGTGCGGGCGCGTCGATCACCGCGATGCCCTGCCGAGCGAGGATGCGAGCGGCCGCGGTGTGGATGTCGCCGTAGGCCACGCGCATGACGCATCCGAGGAGGAGCGCGACGCGCGCGCGCGGCGCGGATGGGATCGCGGGAGCCCGATAGCGCGGCCGAGCGAACGGCGGGTACAGGGCCTCGAGCCGCCGCAGGCCGCGCGGCAGCGCGCGTGCCAGACCAGTGGCGTGCACCAGCGCACGCAGGCCGAGCCGCTGGTAGAGCGCGAGGATCGCCGCCGCCCGCCCGAGAGACGCCGGATCGGCGAGCAGGTCCAGTGCGAGGCGTCGCAGCCGACTGGAGAGCCAGCCGCGTCGCGGTCGCACCTCCTCCGCGATGACCGTGCGCGCCGCCTCGATCAGATGGCCGTACGGCACACCGGACGGGCAGACCACCTCGCAGGCGCGGCAGGCCAGGCAGCGGTCGAGATGGAGCCGGGTCGCGTCGCTGGTCGGGCCGCCCTCGAGCATGTCGATCATCAGATGGATCCGGCCGCGGGGCGATTCGGTCTCGAGGCGCGTGATCTGATAGGTAGGGCACGCCTCGAGACACATCCCGCAGTGGATGCACTGGCGGAGCCCTGGCTCGACCTCGCGCAGCGGCGCGATCGTCACTCTGCCGGGCCCAGCGGGACGCGACCGGGCGCGAGGACGCCCTGCGGATCGAAGCGGTCCTTCAGCGCGCGTGCGATCGCCAGCGGAACGCGCGGGCGACCCCACGCGCCACCGACGGCACGCTTGAACTCCGGGTCCGAGCGCTCGACGACCAGCGCGCCGTCCGCGGCTTCGGCGCTCGCGCGCATCCGCGCGAACGTGTCGGCGTCCATCTCGCTCAGCACGAACGCGATGCCGCTGCCCGGATAGATCACGGCATTCGCCAGGTCGAGTCCGAACGGCAGGTCATGGCCCGGCGGCCACCCGAGTCGCGCGACGCGCTCGGCTGTCGCCGGCAGCGTGGCGATGTCGTCCCAGGCGCGCGCGTCGTACGGCGAGGCTCCGGAGAGCTCGCGCACGGCGCGCGTCACGCGTTCGACCGCGGCGTCGGGTCCGGCGATGCGGACGAACAGGTTCGCGCTCGCGTCGCCGACGCGTGCGGCCCCGGTACCGGTCACGACCGCGAGCGCGTCGAGTGGCAGGTGCGTCGCCCGCAGCTCGGCGGCGGCGCGCAGCGCGGCGGTGACGTCGGCGTGCGCGGAGCGCAGCGTCATCGAACGCTCCGAGAGGGAAACGAGCTTGAGCGTGACCTCGGCCAGCGCGACGAGCGTTCCGTAGCTCCCGCTGTACAGCCGCGTCAGGTCGTAGCCGGTGACGTTCTTCACCACCCGTCCACCGGCGCGGGTGACCGTGCCGTCGCCGAGGACCGCGGTGCAGCCGATGATCCAGTCGCGCGGATGCTGGTAGCGCAGACGCGACGGACCGGCCGCGGCGCTCGCGATCGTGCCACCCACCGTCGCACGCTCGGCGCAGGGGGCTTCGACCGGCCAGCGCTGACCGCTCGCGCGCAGCGCCTCCGCGAGCGCGGCCAGCGTCGTGCCCGCGCGCACGGTGCAGACGAGATCCGCGGGTGAGTGCTCCACGATGCCGGCGAGGCCGGTCAGATCGACCGCGATGTCGTAGCGGTCCGGTGGATCCCCGACGCCGATGCGCGTTCCACCGCCCCAGAGAACGATGGCTTCTCGTGTCCGGCCGGACGCGGCGATGACCGCGGCGAGCTCGTCGGTCGTGCGCGGCCGCTCCACACGAGTCGGCAGCATGCCGTCCACCGCGCGCGTCGCCCCCGGGACCCGCGTCGCTACACCCACATTCCCTCCGCGAGACCTCGCTTGATGCGCTCGGTCGGGATGTCGGCGCAGGTGGAGCCGCCGGGGAAGATCTTGCCAGGGTTCATCGTGCCGCTGGGGTCGAACGCGACCCGCGCGCGCTGCATTGCGTCGAGATCCTCCGGAGCGAACACCCAGAACATGAAGTGGTTCTTCTCGAGGCCGATCCCGTGCTCGCCCGACAGCGTCCCACCAGCGTCGATCGCGACCTTGAGGATCTCCGCGCTCGCCTCCATGACGCGCTCGATCGGCTCCACCGCGCCGTCGAACAGCAGCACGGGATGGAGGTTTCCGTCGCCGATGTGGAACATGTTCGCGATGACATAGCCGTAGCGATCGGCGATCGCGTTGACCTGCGCGAGCACCTCGGGAAGCTTCGAGCGCGGCACCACGGCGTCGTGGAGATAGTTGTTCGGGCGGATGCGCGCGAGCGCGGGATAACCCAGCTTGCGCGCCTTCCACAGCAGCTCGCGCTCGGCGGCCGTCGCCGCCGTCCGCACGCCGAAGGCGCCCCGTGCCTCGCAGACGGAGACGATGGCGGACGCGGCTGCCTCGGTCTCCTCGCGAAGCCCTTCGACCTCTACCAGCAGCAGCGATCCGGCCTCCTCCGGCAGGTGCGCGTCGAACGCCGCGTTCACCGCACGGATCGTCGTGCGGTCCAGCATCTCCATCGCCGCCGGCACGATGGCCCGCGCGATGATCTCGCTCGCGGCGCGGGCTCCGGCCTCGACGTCGTGGAACAGCGCGACGAACGTGCGCGTGTCCTCAGGGAGGGGAAGGAGGCGCAGCCATGCTTTCGTCACGATGCCGAGCGTCCCCTCGCTGCCGACGATGAAGGGGACGCAATCGTATCCGGGGAGATCCGCCGTGCGTCCTCCGAACACCGCTATCTCCCCGTTCGCCAGCACCATTTCGACGCCCAGGACGTGATTGACGATGGACCCGTAGCGCAGCGCGTGGGGACCGCCCGCGTTCGTGCCGATGTTCCCGCCGATCGTCGAGACGCGCTGGCTCGCCGGATCCGGTGCGAAGAAGAGTCGAGCCTCGCGGGCGGCCGCGCTGATCAGGAGATTCGGTACGCCGGGTTCGACGAGCGCGGTCTGGCCGACCGCATCGATGGCGAGGATCCGACGGAGTCGGGACGTCGCGACGACCATCGCCCCGCCGCAGGCGATCGTGCCGCCCGACAGCCCGGTGCCCGCGCCGCGCGCGACGACGGCGACATCGGCGCGCCGGGCGGCTTTCACGCACGCGGCGATCTCCTCGGCGGTACCGGGGACGACGACGGCGACGGGAGGATGACGATCGAAGCCGGCGTCGTACTCGAACACCCGCAGATCGTCAGCGTGCGAGAAGACGTGCTCCGCTCCGCAGATGGCCACGAGCTCGGCGACGAGACCGCCCGGCGCGCTCAGGCCGCGCTCCGCCTGGTCTCCGCGGCGGCGATCGCCGCCTCGATGACGCCGAAGTCCTTCGCGTCGAGCTCGTGGACGTTCCCCTGGAACGCGAGACGCCAGTGCTGCTTTGGCCAGCGCTTCACGTGCGCGAGCTTCGCGAGCAGCGACTCCGCCTTCACCGCGCGCTCGGGCTCGAGGGAGTGATCCCTCTTGATCTTGAAACGCCAGGGATACGTATCGCCGGTCTTCTCGCTGACCCAGATCGGCTCGCTTCCCTCGAAGTAGGGCGATGTGATCGTCGCCGTCGCCGCGAACGACTGGATCCCCGTCAGGTACCAGCAGACACGATCCCCCGGGGCCATGCGCTCGGCCTTGCGCCGGTGGCGGCTCTTCACGCCCTGCTGGGTGAAACGCAGCTTGCGCGTGCGCTCGTAGTTCTCAGGGCTCGTGACGATCATCCAGTGGTTCGCCGGCTCAGGCATGGTCCTCGATCCAGACCGCGCCGTCGTCGGAGTGCTCCTTCTTCCAGATGGGCACGACCGTCTTGAGCTCGTCGATCGCGGCGCGCGCGGCCGCGAAGGCGGCGTCTCGATGCGGCGCGCCCGCGGCGACGATGACCGCGATCTCGCCGATGGCGAGGTCGCCGATGCGGTGATGCATCACGAGTCGCAGAGGCGCGTGCCGCGTCTCGAGCCGCTCCGCGATCTCGCGCATCTTCGCCTCCGCCATCTCAGCGTAGGCCTCGTACTCGAGATGCGTGACGCCTTTGCCGCGGCTGCGGTCGCGGACCGTACCCAGGAACACGACGATGCCGCCAAAGCCGGAGTCGCGCACGGCGGCGAGCGTGTCGTCGACAGAGAGTGGCGACGCCGAGACCATGATCGGTGCGACCGTCGTCGCGCCGCCGGACACCGGTGGGATCAGCGCGACCTCGTCGCCATCGGCGAGGGGCTCGTCCGGCGTGACGTACTCGCGATTGCGCGCGATCACGACCTGGCGCCCCTCGGCGATCAGCGGGTGGTCTTTCAGGATCGTGAAGATGGCGTCCTTCACCGTCGCCCCCGCCGGAAGCTCGAGCTCGATCCGACCAACGCCGGCGGCCTCGCGATACGACGCGAAAAGCCGGACCAGCACGCGCATTCTTCGCAGTCTATTCAGTGCGAGAATCCACCGGGCATGGACGCCACCGCCCTGCCGGCCGTCCTCCTCACGGTGCTGCTGCTGGTCGTCAACGCGTTCTTCGTCGCCGCGGAGTTCGCGATCGTACGAGTGCGGGGGACGCAGCTGGATCAGCTCGCTGCTGAGGGAAGCGCTCGGGGAGCGCTGGCCGCGCACATCATCGATCACATCGACTCGTATCTGTCCGCCTGCCAGGTCGGGATCACGATGGCGTCACTCGGCCTGGGTTGGGTCGGCGAGCCGGGCGTCGCCGCGCTCATCGCGCCGATGTTCGGCTGGCTCATCGAGCGGAGCGAGACGCTGTTCCACGTCGTCAGCTTCTCGATCGCCTTCACGTTGATCACGTACCTGCACATCGTGGTGGGGGAGCAGGCGCCGAAGTACTTCGCGATCCAGCGAAGTCTCACGACGTCGCTGTGGCTCGCGTATCCGCTCCATTTCTTTTACCGGGCCGCCTACCCGTTCATCTGGTTCGTGAACGCGAGCGCCAATCGGATCCTGAAGGCCATCGGGATCCCCGTGGGTCCGGGTGAGGTCGCCGACGCTCACAGCGACGAAGAGCTGCGCCTGCTGGTCGCGGCTTCAGCGCTTCAGGGAAAGCTGGATGAAGGCGAGCGCGTCATCGTCGGCAATGCCCTCAACTTCGCCGATACGCTGGTGCGCCAGGTGATGGTCCCGCGCACCGAGATCGTCGCCGTGCCGGAGGAGCTCGATCTCGCGGGGCTCGTCACGGTGGCCAGGCAGCATCGCCTCTCGCGCTTTCCGGTCTACCGCGAGGACCTGGACCACATCCTCGGCGTCGTCCACGTGAAGGATCTGATCGGCGTCGATCGCGCCTCGCGGGCCAGGGCCCACGACATCATGCGCAAGGTATCGGCGATCCCCGAGACCCTCCGCCTGGACCAGGCGCTGGCGGAGTTCCGCCGACAGCACACCCAGCTCGCCATCGTCATCGACGAGTACGGTGGGACGGCCGGCCTGGTCGCGCTGGAGGACGTGGTGGAGGAGCTGGTGGGCGAGGTCGGCGACGAGTTCGAAAAGGAAGCCGCGCCGCCGATCCGCGAGGAGGCCCCGGGCACCTACGTCGTCGACGGCCTGGTCGGGCTGGCCGAGCTGCGTGAGCGCCTGCCCCTCGAGCTCACCGACGAGCCGTACGACACCGTCGGTGGCATGGTGTTCGGCCGCTTGGGGCGCGTCGCGCAGGTCGGCGACTTCGTCGAGGTAGAGGGTCACCGCTTCCAGGTCATCGGAGTCGACGGCCGGCGCGTCTCGCAGGTCCGCGTCCAGCGTGACGGGTCGCCCAAGAGGTCATGACGCTCGTTCCCGCCCAAACCGTTACCAGTCCGTAACGAGCGGCCCGCCGCTTGAACGGTGGCACGTGCGTTGCTTAGATGTAGTACGTGCTTGAGCTACTGACGAACGACAGCGTGATCTTCCTCCTCGGGGCGGTCGGCCTCGCGTCGACCGCCGTCTCGATCCTTCGCGACGCCCGCGACCAGCGTGAGCGCGTCGTCGCCCAGACCCGCGTCCGCGTGGAGCCTTAGCCTCCCCCGAACAGCGAGCGGACGAAGCCGGCGAGCGTCTCCCAGCGCTGGACCCAGAACTCCTGCGCTCTGGGGTCCATCAGGACGAAGATCCCTGTGGCCGCGGCCGTGACCGCCCCGATCATCAGGACGAACGAGGCGACGCTCCCGCGTGCCGACAGCCTCTGGTCGCTCAGACGCGGCCGCTCTTGAGTCGCGCGACGAGGTTGTCCAGACGTGCGCGCGAGATCGTGAGGAACTTCGCCAGGTTCTGACGATCGCCCTCCGGGATCGTCAGCTTCCCGTCGTCGCCGGCGGCACGGGAGAGCTCGGCGAGCGCCTCGTTCAGCTTGCGGGTTGCCGTGATGAGCGCGTCGTCGCGCAGGGCCGGGATCGCCGGCTCCGACTTCGCCCCGCGCTCCTGCGGGTGCAGGATCCGCTCGACGCGGTCGTGCAGGCGGATGAGCGTCAGCTGGCCCGCGAGGATCTGCTTCGCGAGCGAACGGCGACGGCGCTTGTCCTCGAGCTTCATCAGCTCGTACGCCGCCGACAGCGTGTCGTACCGCTTTGCGACCATCTCGCGGATGTCGTCCGGCGCGCTGGCCAGCCGGAGGCGGTTCTCCACGTAGCCCTTGTCCTTGCCGAGCTTGCCCGCGAGCTGGCGGATGGAGTAGCCGAGCTCGCCGGTCATCTTCTGGTAGATCACGGCCTCGTCAAGGGGGGAGAGGTCCTCGCGCTGCAGGTTCTCGATGAGGGCGATCTCGAGTGCCGTCGCGTCGTCGAAGCGCTCGACGATGGCTGGGATCGTCTCCTTGCCGGCGATCTTCGACGACCGCCAGCGGCGTTCGCCGGCGATGATCTCGTACTGGTCTCCCGACGGTCGTACGAGGATCGGCTGCAGCACGCCGTGCTCCCTGATGGAGGCGGCGAGCTCCTGCAGCGTCTCCTCGTGCCACGTCATGCGAGGCTGCGATGGGTTCGGGATCACCTTCTCGAGCGGCAGCTCGCGCACCGCGGTCGGCGTGCGGGCCGCGAGAAGGCTGATGATGCCGGGCTGGGCTTCGGTCTCCTGCTGGAAGATCCGGCTCCCGGCGTCGCGGAACGACTTCCTGTGTGAGGACGGACTACTTGTGAGCACCGATCACCTCCCTCGCGAGGTCGGCGAAACTCTTCGCCGCGTCAGAGCGTGGTTCGTATACGCCGATCGGAACGCCGGCCGTTGGCGCCTCACCGATCTTCACCGATTGGCGGATGACCGTGTCGAAGACCTGGTGATCGCCGAGCTCGCGCAGCGAGTCGAGCATGTCGCGACCGAGGATCGTGCGCGAGTCGTAGAACGTCGGCAGCAGGCCGAGCACCCTCAGCTTCGGATTGAGCCGGCCCTGCACGGTCTTGATGATCTTGAGCAGCGCGGCCACACCCTTGAGCGCGTAGTACTGCGTCTGCACCGGGATGATCACGCCGTTCGCGGCGACGAGCGCGTTGAGTGTGAGCAGCCCGAGCGTCGGCGGGCAGTCGATCATGATGTACTGATAGCGCGCCACGATGTCCGGTGTCAGCTTGTCGCGCAGCGCCATCTCGCGTCCGATCGCGTTGAAGAGCTCCACCTCGGCGGATGAGAGCTCCAGGGTCGCGGGCGCGACGTCGAGATTCTTGGTCTTCGTCGGTCGGATGATCGATGTGAGCTTCAGGTCGGGGTCGATGAGGACGTTCGCGATGTTCTTCTCGACCGTGTTCAGATCGATGCCGAGCCCGACGGTGAGATTCGCCTGTGGATCGAGATCGAGACACAGGACACGGTGCCCGAGTGACGCGAACGCGCCACCCAAGTTGATCGTGCACGTCGTCTTACCGACGCCGCCTTTTTGATTGGCGACCGCGATGATCGTTCCCACGCGCTTCCTCCCGTCGTTTCCGTCCCCGGAACGACGCGCACGTGCGGAAGCGGTGCACGTGACTCCCCTCGCGGCGCCCGACTTAGCATAGACCCAGTTCCGCAAAGACAACGTAGAGACAGCCGGAATCGGTTCGGCGGGCCCGCTGGCTTCGACCCACAACGCGGTCCCCGCCGCTACCATCGGGCCCGGTATCGCTTCGCTCCGTCTCGCGGTCGTCACCGGGGGCCCGTTATCGCTTCGCTCAGGGGGGCTCCGTCGTCGGCGGCGCTGCGAGCACGCTCGCGCGCCGCGCTCCCAGGGGGCCCGTAGCTCAGAGGTCTAGAGCGGCGGACTCATAATCTGCTGGTCCTTGGTTCGAATCCAAGCGGGCCCACCGGTACGGGCGACGGGCCAACGCCTCAGGAGGGTGTCCTGACCGTCTCCCTCGCGGACATCGAGCGAGCCCGCGCCGTGGTCGCCACCCACATCGCCAGAACGCCGCTGCTTACCAGCGGCTCGCTCGGCGAGCGTATTGGCGCACGAGCCTTCCTCAAGGCCGAGAATCTCCAGCGCACCGGCTCGTTCAAGCCGCGCGGCGCCGTGAACGCCATCCTCGGCCTCACCGTCGAGCAGCGCGCGAGCGGCATCGTGACGATGAGCGCCGGGAACGCCGCCCAGGCGATCGCCTACGCCGGCCGTGCCGTCGGCGCGAAGGTGACCGTGGCGATGCCGCAGTCCGCTCCCAGGACGAAGGTCGAGGCGACGCGCGGCTACGGCGCCGAGATCGTCTTCGCGCCGGACATGCTGGGCCTGCGTGCGCTGGTGAAGGAGATACAGGAGCGTGACGGCTCGTATTTCCTCCATCCGTACGACGACGACGGGATGATCGCCGGTCACGGGACCTGCGCCCTCGAGGTGCTCGACGACCTCCCCGACGCGGACCTGTTCGTGGTGGGGGTCGGCGGCGGCGGGCTCATCTCCGGGATCGCCGTCGCGGTCGCGGCGAAGCGGCCCGGCGCGCGGGTCGTCGGTGTCGAGCCGGAAGGAGCAAGCGCGGTCCGTCGCGCGCTCGACGCCGGCTCGCCGGTGCCGATGGAACGGATCCAGACCGTGGCCGATGGCCTGGCGGCGCCGATCGCCGGCGTCCGCAACCTGGAGATCATCCGGCGCAATGTCGCGGACGTGGTCCTCATGCCCGATGAGGCGATCCTCGAAGGTGTGCGCTTCCTCGCCTCGCGCGCTCGCCTCGTGGCGGAGCCCGCGGGCGGGGCCGCGGTCGGTGCGCTGCTCTCCGGAGCGGTCAAGGCGCGGCCGGGCGAGAACGTCGTTGCGATCGTGTCCGGCGGCAACGTCGATCTCTCGCGTCTGGCCGAGTTCTTCCAGGCGTGAAGCGGGCGTTCCTGTACGCGGACGGCGCAGCCCGCGGCAACCCCGGACCGGCGGGTGCGGGCGCCGCGCTCGTGAGCGAGGAGGGCCATGTGGTGGCGGAGGCGATGCGTCACCTCGGGCGCGCGACGAACAACGTCGCCGAGTACACCGCGCTCATCATCGGCCTTGAGGTGGCGCGGCAGCACGACGTCCAGGACCTCGAGATCCGCATGGATTCGAAGCTCGTCGTCGAGCAGATGAACGGCAACTGGCGCATCAAACACCCCAACCTGAAGCCGCTCGCGATACAGGCGGGCGCGCTGCTCGGGTCGTTTCCCAAACGGCAGATCCGCCACATCCCGCGCGACCAGAACGCCATCGCCGACGCGCTGGCGAATCGCGCGATCGACGAGGCCAGTTGAGCGACACCGAAGATCCGCTCGGCTCGCTCGTTGCGCGCAGCGTCGGCGGCGACGTCAAGGGCGTGCGGGCCGAGGAGCTCTCGGCCGAGGACGGGATCGAGCGTAAGCGGGTGCACTTCACCCGCGACGGTCGCGTGACCACCGCGCTGTTCGAGCGCAGCGCGAGAGGCACGGTCATGGAGGCGCAGCTGCTGCCGTTCCTCGCGCGCAAAACGGAGCACGTACCGCGCGTCCACTCGCGCGGGATCCCGCCGCCGCACGCTTCACTGGGTCCGTGGCTTCTGCTGGAGGACCTGAGCGAGGCGCAGAGCGCGTGTGACGGAGACGCGGTCGATGTCATCCGCGCGAAGATCGCGATCGAGCGCGCCGTGGCCGCCGATGGCCCGGCACTGCGCGCGCTTGGGGTGCCAGTCCGCACCCCGCTCGACGTCGTGCGCCAGGAAGGCGGCGACGCGAGCGCTGAGGAGGCCGCGCGCGAGCTGGCTGCGTGGCCGGCCAGCCTGGTGCACGGCGACCTCACCTGCGGACGCGCGCGCCGCGTGGAACGCGGCATCGTCCTCACGCGCTGGTCGGCGGCGCATCTCGGCTGCGCACTGCTCGACGCGGTCTGTTTCGCGGCCGACCTGCGTGGCGGTGGTCGATCGCGCGATGCCGATGCGGTCATCGAGCGCTACGTCGCGGAGTGCGGCGGACCCACCGACGAGGGGTTCCTGCGCGCCGCGAAGCGGATGGACGCCCTTCTCCGCGACGCCCCTCGCCGTTAGAATGGAGCTCCGAGCAGGCCAGACGGTCGCGGCGGCGAAAGCCGTCGAGGAAAGTCCGGACTCCACAGGGCAGGGAAGCGGGTAACACCCGTCCGCCGCGAGGCGAGGACCAGCGCCACAGTGACGAACCGCGCAAGCGGGTGAAACGAGGCAAGCTCTTCCCGGAGCAAGGCGATGTATGGGGGCGATGGCGTGGCCCGCGCCGTCCCCGGGTGCGCCGCTAGAGGCGGAGGGTGACCTCCGTCCCAGAGAGATGACCGTCCACGACGGGATCCGGCTTATATGGCCTGCTCGGGAATCTCATCCAGAATCGTCGCAGCGGCGTATTACGTCCGTACACGAGGAGGTGCCCATGCGTCTGCTTTCCGGGCTCGCCGCAGGCGTCCTGCTCTTGACCGCTTGCAGCAGCCCCGCAGCC
Organism: Candidatus Limnocylindria bacterium; assembly: GCA_035513115.1. Classification (GTDB taxonomy): domain Bacteria; phylum Chloroflexota; class Limnocylindria; order P2-11E; family P2-11E; genus CF-39. The sequence continues at coordinate 12,444 of DATKCP010000105.1, forward strand.
GTGCCAGCGGCGACCCCGTCGCCCACGCCGAGTCCCTCTCCGACACTCCAGACGCGGTTCGTTTTCACCGCGGATCTGAAGCCCTCGAATGAGGTTCCTCCCATCGCGAACGCCGAGGCGACGTGCGCCGGCAAGGGCACCTTCACCCTCAACACGACCAGGGACGCGAGCGGGAACATCACCGCCGCCACAGCGCAGTTCGAGACCGACGTCACCGGTTGCCCTGCTGACACCAGGATCAACATCGGCCACATCCACAGGGGCGCCGCGGGCGCGAACGGCAGCGTCGTCGTCAACTCCGGACTGGTCGCGGGTGAGCTCACGCTCACCAGCGGTGCCGGGAAGATCAACAAGACCCAGAGCACGGTCGATGCCGCAGTCGCGACCGACATCATCGCGAATCCCGCGAACTACTACATGAACTGGCACTCCACGCTCAACGCCGGCGGCATCCTTCGGGGGCAGCTCGTCAAGGGCTAGGACAGTCCGTCCTCCGCTGGAACGCCCCTCGGCTTCGGCCGGGGGGCGTTCGCGTTGTCAGGTCCCACGAGCGCCAGGCTGCGCGAGCGAGCGAGCGCCGCATCGGCCATGGCACGGACCTTGCGAGCCGGTTACGACGAAAAGGAGGTGCGGGCAATGCTGTGGACCATCGCTCTGGTCCTTCTCGTTCTCTGGCTGCTCGGCGTCGTGGCACTGCCGACGATCGGTTCGCTCATCCACATCCTGCTCGTGCTCGCGCTCGTCGTCATCGTGCTGCAACTGCTCAGCGGCCGACGAGTAGCGCTCTAGCGCCGCACTGGAACGGGCGAGGGGAGACCCTCGCCCGTTTTGCTGTCCGCGCGACGGCGTGCCGGCCCTCACGCCGGCCGTTGACGACGATGCCGCTCGCTTGCTATCGTGCCCATCCGCACGCTCACGCGTGACTCGTTGAAAGGAAGTGGCGCAGTGCTCATCACCGCAAATGCGCGCTCTGGTGCCGTCGGGGCCATGCCTCGGCGGAGCCTGCCCACTCTCCGAATGGTCTAGGGACCCGACTCCCGCTTCGTGACCTTCGGACCGTGGGCCAGGACCCACGGTCTTTTGGTTTCCATTAACGACGGGAGAACGAAGTGGCCACGCTGACAGCGACCCGACCAGCAGTGACACGAACGCCCGGCCGCGACGCGCTCGTTGCCGAGGCGGTCACCAAGACCTTCAAGTCCTCCCGCGAGGGCGTTCGTCGAGCCGTCGACGACGTCTCGCTGCGTGTCGTGCGCGGCGAGATCTACGGCCTGCTCGGCGCGAACGGCTCCGGGAAGTCGACGCTCATCCGCATGTTCTCGACGCTTCTCACGCCGGACGCGGGCCGGGTGCGCGTGTTCGGCCTCGACATCAGGGACGACGAGGACGCGGTGAAGCGGCTCATCAACCGCGTGTCCGTCGAGGCGTCGTTCTTCAAGAAGCTCTCGGCCATGGAGAACCTCATCTACGCCGGCCGTCTGTACGGGGTCGGACCGGACGAATCCCGCGCGAAGGCCCTGATGATCCTGCGCCGTCTGGGCGTCGACATCGATCGGGTC
>DATKCP010000106.1:0-14868 GCA_035513115.1 Candidatus Limnocylindria bacterium
TCGTGCGCGCGCGCGACGCCGACGAGGTGCTCATCGCCGGCGCGGCCGCGCTGCGCAGCGAGGGCTTCCGTCTCGCGGTCGTGGATGTCGGGCCATCGTTCGCGTCGCGCTGCGACGTGGACGATCTCGCCCCGCTGCTGCCGGTGGTACGCGGGTCGCCCGCGGCGCTGCTGGTGGTGGCGGAAGAGCGTGGTCGGCGGACCGCGCTCCCGATGGTGCGTGTCGAGCCGCTCGACTGGCGCGAGCGGTTCGGCCGCACCGTCGGATGGTCGTTCGCGGCGGGCGCGCCGGCGTCGCGCGAGCGCGCGCTCTTCGCCGTCACCGCGCTCGGCGCGGACGCGAGCGACCTCGGCACGCGCGCCGACCTCGCGGAGCTCGCGAGTTGATCGCCGCGGTCGTCGTGCGCGATGCGACCGAGACGCTGCACGCGCGCGCGCTCATCACGCTGCGCGCGCTGCTCCCGCACGTCGGCATCGTCACGACGGGGACGTTCGCCTGCGATCTCGCCGGCACCGAGCGCGTCCTCGGAGCGCCCTCGCGCATCGCCCGGCGGATCCTCGAGCGCCTGACGCGCATCGGCGCGCATACGTCGGTCGGTGTCGCGGCGACGCCGTTCGCCGCGCGCATCGCGGCGGAGCGCACCGCGCCGGGCGAGACGCGCCTGGTGACCGACGCGCGCGAATACCTGGCGCCGCTCCCGCTCGACGTGCTCCCATTCGATGAGAAGCTGCGCGAGGAGCTCGGCCTGCTCGGGCTGCGGACGGTCGGCGACTTCACCGAGCTGCCGCGCGGCGCGGTGTTCGACCGCTTCGGTCGCGGCGCCGCGCGGGCGCATGCGCTCGCGCGAGCGGAGGACGACAACTACCGGTGGGCTCTGCCCCCCGAGGACCCCCCACGGCGGCCCATCTACGCGCGGCGTCTCTGGGAGGAGCCACTCGCGTCGCGCGAGCACCTCGTGTTCGCGCTGCGCACCGCGCTCGATGAGATCTCTGCCGCACTCGCCGCCGACGGACTCGCCGCGCTGCGTCTCGCGGTGAAGCTCGAGCGCGAGGACGACGAGCCGCTGCGTCTCGAGCGCTCCGTCCTGCCGCCGACGCGCGAGAGCGCGGCGCTGCTGCGTTCGCTGCGCTGGGCGCTCGAGGAGCGCGCGCACATCGGACGCGTGATCGGCTGCGCGGTCGAGGTGCGCGAGGCCGAGGCCGCGCGGGGCCGGCAGATCGGTCTCTTCGCCGCGGACGGCGCGCGCTGGGAGGAGGCGATCGCGAGCGCGCGCTACCTGCGCGAGAAGCTCGGTACCGGTCGCGTGCTGCGCGCGCGTGTCGCCGATGCCGACGCGCGACTGCCCGAGCGGGCCGCGGAATGGAAGGAGGTCATCTCGTGACGCGCCTGTTCGCCGAGCCGATCCCGGCACGCCTCGTGTGGGACGAAGGGGAGCTCATGCTGCTGCAGATCGCGGGTCGGCGCTTCACCGTCGTCGAGGTCATGCGCCGCTGGCGCGTCGAGGCGGAGTGGTGGAAGGGCGGACCCGCGCGCGACTACCTGACGCTGCGCACCGCCGACGGCATGGTCTGCGACGTTTACACCGACCGCGGCTCGGGATCGAGCTGGCTGCAGCGCGTGATGGACTAGCGTTATTGCTCGGCGACGTATCCCGGCATGTCCGATGTGATGATGCCGACCAGCTGGGGGCCGGGTCTACCGGGAAGCACGGATACGCACGTGTAGTCGGGGGCCGCTCCCATCATGCCGGACGGGATCACGACGCGCAGTGGATCGCCGCCGGGCGACGTCAGCACGAACGAAGCGGGCGTGCGCTCACTTACATGACCGCAGCGAACCACCGTATCCGTGGCGCTCGCGCTGAATCCGACGATCGCCACGAGGATCGCCACCGCGAAGAACACTGGAAAAAACCGCATGTCGATAGAGGGGGAGCAAGGACCATGCCGGTCAGAGCGTTTCGGGGTCGCGAAGACGCAGCCCAGGGATGTTCTTGAAGTCGCGAACGTTGCGTGTCGTGAGCTGCAAGCCGTGCTCGAGCGCCGTCGCGGCGATGAGTGCGTCCGCGGCGCCCAGGCCGAGGGTCCGCCGCAGAGCGCCCCCACGTTCGGCGATCGTCCGATCTACGGGTATCTCGCGGAACGGCGAGAGCACTGTTCGAACTCGCGGCTCTTCGGTATCGCGGCCGGCGAACAGCTCCGCTCGAGTAATGACCGAATACCACACGGCATGTCCCGTCACGTTGATGCGGCGTGCGCCGCGAAGCATGTCGATGAAGACATCACTGTCAATCAGCAGATCGGACACGCAATCCCACCCTGCGCTCGCGCTTCCTCCAGTCGCTGCGCGGCGGCACCTTCAAGTTCGGCAACGTACCGAAGCTCTCGTCGAGGATCCTTTGCGCGTCGGCTGTCGCGGGCGCGCTGATATACGCGTCGATTGCGTCGCGGACGACGGCCGCGAGCGTCTTGCGCTCGCGGCGCCGGCGAGCGTCGAGTGCTTTTCGCTGCTGTTCGGTCAGGTAGATCTGCGTTCGAGTAGCTCCCATATACAGCACAACATACAGCACGCCGCAGCCGGGCTGGCACGCCTTCCATTCATACGGTCGGCCCTTGCGCCTGATTGCCTGGGCAATTAGGCAAGAGGTTTTCGGTGCCGGGATACGTTGAGCTTCATATCCATAGTTCGTACTCATTCCTCGATGGCGCCTCTGACGTAGAGGAGCTCGTTGCTGCGGCGGCCGAACGAGGGATGGATGCGCTCGCGCTGACCGATACGAATGGCCTGTACGGCGCGGTCCGTTTCTGGAACGCCGCGAAGGACGCGGGCATACGGCCGATCTACGGCGTGGAGATGCACACGCTCGACTTCGGGCATCTGGTGCTGATCGCGCGCGACCAGATCGGCTGGCGGAGCCTCTGCCGCACCATCTCCGCCGCGCAGCTGGCCGGCGAGAAGACCAAGCCGCGCGCGACGCTCGCGCTCGTCGCCGAGAACGCCGAGGGCCTCTTCGCGCTGACCGGGTGCGCCCACGGTGCGGTGCCGCGCGCGATGCGCGGCGGTGACGTCGACGCGGCGCGCGAGGCGCTCTCACGCCTTGCGGCGATCTTCGGCGAGCGCTGCTTCGTCGAGCTCTCGGATCACCTCGACCCCGAAGACCCCGCGCTCTGCGACGCGCTCGCGCAGCTCGCCGCGGAGCAGGGCCTCGGCGCGGTGGTCACGAACAACGTCCACTACGCGCGACCGGAGGGACGGCGCCTGCATGACGTGCTGCGCTGCATCGATCTTGGCGTCACGCTCGACGACGCGGGGAAGGCGCTCAAGCCGAACGGCGAGTACTGGCTGAAGGACGAAGTGGTCCTGCGCGAGCGCCTGGGTCGCCACGCCGAGGCGTTCGCTAACACGCGAGCCATCGCCGACGCGTGCACGCTCGATCTCGAGACGATCGGTCCCGCCACCGGGGGGCTGCGCCCCCCGAGAACCCCCCAGGGTCCGATCGTCGGGCAGGATCGCCTTCCCGGCTTCGCGGTGCCGCAGGGCCACACCGCGTTCTCGTTCCTGTACGCGCTCTGCCAGGAAGGCGCGCGCACCAAGTACGGGCTCATGACGCCGGGCGTCGCGATGCAGCTCGCGCACGAGCTCAGCGTCATCGACCGCTGCGGCCTCGCGGAGTTCTTCCTCATCAACTGGGACATCGTCCGCTTCTGCAAGGAGCGGCGGATCCCGGCGCAGGGGCGCGGCTCCGCGGCCGACTCAATCGTCGCGTACGTGCTCGACATCACCAAGGTCGATCCGAGAGAGCACGAGCTCCTCTTCGAACGCTTCCTCACCGAGGACAGCCGCACGATGCCGGACATCGACCTCGACATCGCGTCGAACGACCGCGAGGAGGTCATCCAGTACGTCTACAAGAAGTACGGGGAGCGCTACGCGGCGATGGTCTGCAACGTCGTGACCTACCAGGCGCGCTCCGCGAGCCGCGAGATCGCGAAAGCGCTGGGCTTCCGCGACGAGACGGTCGATCGCATGGCGAAGTCCATCGACCAGTACCACGTCGATCCGCGCGCGTATCCAAGCGCGGCCAGGCATCCCGCGTACACGACGGAATACGTTCGGCCGGGCCCGGCTCAGGGGCAGGGGCCCCTGTCAGCGAGCCGCAGCGAGCGTGCGGCACCGGCCGGGCCAGATGGCCGGCCGGTCGCGGAACGGCTCGAGGATCTCGCGTCCTTCATGGACGAGAAGGAGCGCACGCGCTTCCCGCTCTTCCGCGAGCTGACCCTCGCGATCGCGGACTTCCCGCGGCACCTCTCGATCCACAACGGCGGCATGCTCATCACCGCACAGCCGCTGGTGGACACCGTGCCGATCGAGCGCGCGACGATGCCCGACCGCAACGTGGTCCAGTTCGACAAGCGCGACGTCGAAGATCTCGGTCTGGTGAAGATGGACCTGCTCGGGCTGCGCACGCTCTCGCTCATCAAGGACGCCGTCGCCGATATCGAGTCGCGGCACGGCGAGCGCCTCGAGCTCGGTACCATCGCACTCGACGACGAAGCGGTGTACGACCTCATCTGCGAGGTCGACACCATCGGCCTGTTCCAGGTGGAGAGCCGCGCGCAGGCGCAGGCGCTGCCGCGCGTGCGTCCGCGCTGCTTCGCGGACATCGTCGTCGAGGTCGCGATCATCCGGCCCGGTCCGCTGCAGGGGAACATGGTGAATCCGTACATCAACCGCCGGCAGGGCCGCGAGCCGGTGACGTACGCGCATCCGCTCCTCGAGCCGATCCTGAAAGAGACGCTCGGCGTGATCCTCTTCCAGGAGCAGATCCTCCGCGTCTCGATGGCCGTCGCCGGTTTCTCGGCGAGCGCGGCGGACAAGCTGCGCCGCGCGATGAGCCGCGCGCGGTCATCGGCCGACATGGAGAAGCTGCGCGCGCCGTTCGTCGAGGGCGCGCACGCGAAGGGCGTGAGCGGCGATGTCGCGCACGAGATCTTTCGACAGATCGCGGCGTTCGCCGAGTTCGGGTTCTGCAAGAGCCACGCGGCCGCGTTCGCGCTCACGGCCTATCACACCGCGCATCTGAAGCTCTATTACCCGGCCGAGTTCTACGTCGGGCTATTCAACAACCAGCCGATGGGCTTCTATTCACCCGCGGTGATCGCCGGCGATGCGAAGCGACACGGTGTCGCGATCCTCCCCGTCGATGTCGCGCGCTCGAAGGAGAAGGCGGTCGTCGAGGACTGCTCGCATGCGGGTGACGCGCTGCATCCGATCGACAGGTCCAACACGATCGCTCGCCGTCGGACGTGTCGCGTTCACGACGTGCGGCTGGGCTTCGAGTCGGTGAGGGGACTGGGCGAGGCGGAGGCGAAGGGGATCGTCTGTGAACGCGAGATGAACGGACCGTTTCGAAGCTTCGATCAGTTCGCGCAGCGCGTCGGCCTCAAGGAGGAGGCGCTGCGCAACCTGGCGCTGCTCGGCGCGTTCGACGCGTTCGGCGAGGCGCGCCGCGAGCTCCTGTGGCGCGCGCGCGATGCGCATCGCACCTCACCGGCGTTCACGCGGCCGGCGCTCGCGCTGCCGACGTCCGACGCGCCGGCGCTGCCCGCGCTCACCGAGCAGGAGCGTGTCGCGCTCGACTACCGCATCACCGGGATCCCCACGGGGCCGCAGATCATGCGCTTCTACCGGGCGGATCTGGATCGTCGCGGCGTGCTGACGGCCGCGGCGCTCGCCGGCCGCCGCCATGGGGCGACCGTCCACATCGCCGGCGCGGTCGTGGTGAAGCAACACCCCGAGACGGCCAAGGGTCACGTATTCCTGTCCCTCGAGGACGAAACCGGGATGGCGAACGTGATCATCCGGCCGGCCACCTACCGCCAGCACAAGCGGGTGCTCGATGCGAACGCCGCCGTCGTGGTCACGGGAACGCTCCAGAGCGTCGATGGGGCCCTTTCCGTGCTGGCAACGCGACTGGATGGCCTCGCCCTGTTCGTGAAGATCGCCGCCCGCGAGTGGCAGTGACGCCGACGGTATCGGTCAGCGGTCAAAGCGGTAACACCATCTTGTGAGCGCCTTCAGTCGGACCGCAGACTGCCCGAGTAACAGCAGGGAAGCAGGCAAGGACGGTTTGCCTGATCCGGGGCACCGCGACGCGAGAGTGGGGAGACAGGTGGAAGACCTCAGCGCAGGTCGTGCAGAGGATCTGCTCGACTCGATCTTCCGTGTGGCCACGGAGCTGGTCCGCGGCGAGCGGGCCTCGCTCATGCTGCGGGAAGACGCCTCCGACGACTTCGTGATCGCGCATGCCCTCGGCCTGGCCGAGGACGTCAAGCGCGCGGTGCGCGTGCGCCCCGGCGAGGGGGTCGCCGGGCACGTGGTCGCATCGAAGCGCTCGCTGCTCGTACGCGGAGGCGACGCGCCCGTAGGGGTACGCGGCGGTCAGTACCGATCCGACTCCTTCATGTCCGTCCCGATCATGGTCGACGACGCCGCGCGCGGCGTGCTCAACGTCACCGACCGGTTCGACGGCGGCTCGTTCGAGGAGACGGACCTCGCGACGCTCGAGATCCTCGCCGGCCACATCGGCGCGTGCCTGGTGCAGCAGGAGCAGGGCGAGGCGCTCTTGCGGCTCGCCGAGACCGATCCGCTCACCTGGCTCTTCAACCGGCGCCACTTCGACAAGCGGCTCGAGGCGGAGACGAATCGCGCGCTGCGCGCCGAGCATCTCCTCGCGCTGCTCATGATCGACGTCAACAAGTTCAAGCTCATCAACGACCGCTTCGGCCATCGCGTCGGTGACCAGGTCCTCAAGTCGGTCGCATCCGCTCTCAAACAAGCCGTCCGGCTGTACGACGTTCCGACGCGCTACGGCGGTGACGAGTTCGCGGTCATCCTCCCCGATGCGGACACGGAGGTCGCCGCGCGCGTCGCGCGCCGCGTTCTCGAGAAGGCGGGGACCGTCGCGCTCCCGGGCGAGCTGCGCGATGCGGGCATTCCGCTCAGTCTCTCGATCGGCATCGCGACGTTCCCGCGACCGGCCGGCGATGCGAACGCGCTGGTCGAGGCCGCGGACGGCGCGATGTATCGCGCGAAGCAGGCCGGTGGCGGCATCCGCGTCTGGGAGCACGCCTTCGCCGACGGCCCGCGCGGCGCGCTGCGACCGACGCGCGCGGCGCTGCCGCCGGCGCCGTACCTCTCCGACCCCGCGCGTCTCGCGACACGCGAGCTCCAATCGCTCATCCCGGTCGCGCTCGCGCAGGAGTTCAACGTCGCGGTGGTGGGGCACGACGGCCAGGTCCTCACCGTCGCGTTCCCGTCGCCCAATCCGGCCGCGGTCGATACGATCTCGAAGGCGACGGGCTACGCGGTCTATCCGGTCTTCAGCAATCCGTCGGACCTCGAAGCGACGCGGCGGAGGCTCGCGGCAGCGTAGCTCTCGCGCGGTGTCTCGCGGCTAATTCGTTCCCGTCAGCTTCGGTCGCTGTTCCTCGCGCTGCACGCCGCCGTCGGCGCCGCGGAAGAGATAGCCGACACCCGGCACGGTCTGGATGACGTCGCGCGGCTTGCCGTCCTGGGTGAGCTTGCGGCGCAGGCGGCTCACGTTGAGCTTCACGAGGTCGCCACCGACGTCGGCGTCGTAGCCCCACACGCCTTCGAGGATCTCCTCCTGCGTTAGGACGCGGCCGGGGTTCGCCATGAAGTGGCGGAGCAGCTTGAACTCGGTCGGAGACAGGTGCACCGGCACGTCCGCGGTGGTCACCTCGTGCGTCGCCTCGTCGAGCACCAGATCGCCGGTGCGGTACACGACCGGCGCCGGCCGTCCGCGCGTGCGGACCGAGCGCCGCAGGATCGCCTTCACGCGGGCGACGAGCTCTTTGGGCCGGAACGGCTTGGTGATGTAGTCGTCCGCGCCGAGCTGCAGACCGCGGAGGATGTCGCTCTCGTCCTGCCGGGCCGAGAGCAGCAACACCGAGACGTGCTCGTCGGCGTGGCGGATCCTCTCGAGGACGACGAAGCCGGTGAGCTTCGGGAGATTGATGTCGAGAACGACGAGATCGGGACGCTCCCGGCCGACCGCATCCACCGCGGACTCGCCGTCGTACGCTCTCACGACGTCGTAGCCCTCGCGGCGCAAAGCGTAGTCAAGCAGCTCCACCAGATCGCGGTCGTCATCGACGACCAAGAGCTTCACTACGCGCCTGCCTCCTCCGCGAGCTGTCGAGCCTTAGGGAGAGTGAAGTGTACCGAAGTGCCGCGTCCCACTTCGCTCTCGATGCGGATGTCGCCGCCATGAGCGACGACGATCGCGCGGCAGATCGTGAGCCCGAGGCCCAGACCCCCGGCCTGATTCCGGACCTCCCGGGAGCGGAAGAAGCGCTGGAACAGACGCGGCTGCTCGTCCGCTGGAATGCCTGGGCCCTCGTCAGCGACGCTGATCTGGACGAAGCCGTCGCGCCCAGCCGTGGCGACGGTCACGGTGGTCGACTCTGGCGCGTAACGGCTGGCGTTCGCGATGAGGTTGGCGAGCACCTGGGCCGTTCGGCGCGGGTCCGCGAGGACGCGGTCCGACTCCGGTCGCAGGCGCGTCTGGAGCTTCTGATGCTTGGAGTCGAGCAGCGTCTGGGTGAACTCCATGGCCTCCTGGAGACAGCTTTGAACGCTCGCCGGCACGGCCCGGACCTGGAACGTCCCGGCCTCGATGCTTCCGGCGTCCAGCAGGTTCTCCACGAGATACTCGAGGCGCCGGGCACTGCGCCGCAGCGTCGCCACCATCGTGACCAGCTGCGTGGGGGGCATCGACAGGGCGTCGTCGACGAGCAGATCGAGCGTGGCCGAGAGCGCCGCGATGGGAGTGCGGAGCTCGTGCGCCACCTGGAGGAGGAAGTCCTCCTTGAGACGAAGCAGCTCGGCCTGGGCCGTGACGTCGCGAACGGTGTGCAGGACGCCGCGCTCGCCGATGGAGGTGCTCACGATCTCGAGGACGCCCATGCGCTCCTCGCGCGGGAACCAGGTGCGGCGCACGTTGTGCCCGTCGGTGGACTGCACGGTCGTGGCACCCGTAACGAGCAGCAGGTCCTCGAAGCGACGCCCGGCGAGCGTCTCCTCACCGAGCACGCGGAAGGCCGCCGGATTCGCGCTCACGATCATGCCGTCGGGCCCGGCGAGAATGATGCCGTCGGTGAGGGCCACGAACGCGTCCTGGATCGCGAGCGCCTCAAGGGCGCGGTCCTCGTTGCGTCGACCGATGGAGCGGCGGCGCTCGCGTGGTCGTTCGCTCACGGCGACGGGATCCGCAGACGCACGCGCGTGCCGTGCCCTGGGCTGGAGTCGAGCGACAGCTGCGCGCCGATGAGACGGGCCGACTCCCGCATCTGCAGCAGGCCGAGACTGCCGCGCCTCGCGTAGGTCTGGAGCACGGTCGCGACGTCGAAGCCCTGGCCATCGTCCTCGACGACCGCGACAACGGCGTTGCCGTCGTCATACACGTCGATCGCGACCTTGGCTGCACGGCCCGTCTTGATGGCGTTGTTCGCGGCCTCACGGATGACGGTGAAGGCGGCCGCCTCCACCTCCGGCGCGAGCCGGCGCTGCGACTGCACACGGCGCGCTTCCACACGCGAGCCGTTCATTCCGTCGATGCGTTTCGCGAGCGCATCGACGGCGGCCGGAAGGCCGCCGTCCTCGAGCGCGAGAGGACGCAGCGCGAAGAGGATGTCGCGCAGGCCCTTCTGCGAGTCGACGAGCCGAGCGCGCAGTGCGACGAGATCGCCGAGCGCGCCGTCCACGTCGTTCACCGCGCGCCGCGTCACCAGCTCGATGCTGATCGCCGCGTTGGCGAGCGTCTGCGCCACGCCGTCGTGGAGCTCGCGCGCCAGGCGGTGGCGCTCCTCCTCCACGACCTTGACGACCCGCAGGCGCTCGGCCGCGAGCTCCTCCGACAGCTGCACGTACTCGAGCGCGACGCCGGCTGAGCCGGCGAGCGCCTGGATCAGCCGCCCGTCCTCCTCCTGAAAGGGGCCCTCGCGGTCGTTGACCGCCTGCAGCACGCCCAGGCGGCGTCGATCGCGCGCGTCGATCGGCGTGACGAGCATCGAGCGGGTCCGGAAGCCGCTCCGCGCATCGACGCTCGGGTCGAAGCGCGGGTCGTCATACGGCGCGTCGATGCGCAGCAGCTGTCCCGCGCGCGCGACCTCCGCGGCGAGGCTTCGACCGTCCAGCGGAAGCCGGATCTCGGTGAGCTCGCTCCCGGTGAGCACGCGCGACCAGAGCTCGTTCTTGCCCTGATCGATGACGTACAGGGTCGCGCGCTCGCAGTCCAGCATCTCCTTCGCCGTCTCGACGATGCGGTCGAGGACGCGGTCGACGTTCGCCTCCAGCGCGAGGTCCTGCTGGAGGCGCAGCAGCGCCTCGAGCTGTGCGGAGTCCTTCAGGTTGGCCATGCGCGCTGATGCTACTGATGGAGCAGCGAAGGCTGCTCCAGAAAGCCGGAGCCGAAGGCGAAGGTCACTGATGGAGCAGCGAAGGCTGCTCCAGAAAGCCGGAGCCGCAGGCGGAGGTCATGACGGAGCCCCTGTCTTGCCTTCGGCGATGGCGCGGACCGTCTCGAGAGTGTCGATCTCGCTGACGGGCTTGTCCGGGCGCAGGCGCACGATCCTCGGGAAGCGCATCGCGTAGCCGGAGTCGTGGCGCTCGCTCTGCTGGACCTGATCGAACGCGACCTCGATGACCGTGTCCGGACGGACGATGCGCGCCCGGCCGAGGTCCTTCACGGTCGTCGCGAGGAAGTGCTCGGTCATCTCCGCGATCTCGTTGTCGGTGAGGCCCGAGTACGCCTTGCCGACGACACGGAGGCGCTCGCCGTCGCGGACCGAGAAGGTGTAGTCGGAGAGCACGCCGCGCCGCTTGCCATGGCCCCACTCCACGGCGGTGACCACGACGTCGAGCGTTCGAAGGGCGCGCTTTACCTTCAGCCACTCCATGCCGCGGCGGCCGGGCCGGTAGGGCGAGCGCGGATCCTTCACCATCAGCCCCTCGTTCCCGCGCCCGCGCGCGGCCTGGAACTCGCCGTCCAGCGCCGCGACCAGCTCGTCGCCGGTCACCTCGACCGTCACCTGGCGTGCCAGCCGCAGCGGCGTCGCCAGCGGAAGCGAGCGCAGTAGCTCATGCCGCTCGGTCAGCGGCAGGTCGAGGAGCGCCCGGCCGTCGCGCTCTAGCAGGTCGAACACGACCAGCGAGGCCGGCAGGCGCTGGCGTACGTCGCCGGAGGCGTCCTTTCGTCCGAGGCGTGTCTGGAAGGTGGTGAACGGCACGGCCCGCTCTCCCTGGAACGCCAGCACCTCCGCGTCCAGGACGAAGCTGCCGGGGATCGCTTGGAGCGCGTCGAGGAGCTCGGGATACCGCGATGTGACCCGGTCGAAGGTGCGCGAATACAGCTCGACGCGGTCGCCGGCTTTGTGGACCTGCGCGCGCACGCCGTCGTACTTGTCCTCGACGACGTAGGGCGGCGCGAAACGGCGCGCCACCTCGCTCAGGTCGAGCACGGGCGTCGCGAGCATCATCCCGATCGGTCGGAAATGCGCGAGCGTGGGCTCGTCGAGGGTGCCGTGCTTGGCGCGCAGGGCCGCCTCGCCGACGTCACCGGTGAGCATGTTCGCGCGAGCCACGGCTTCGCGCTCGCGCTCGAAGGCGTGCGCGATCGCGTCCACGAGCAGTCCCTCCCGGAGACCGATGCGCGTCTCGCCTGAGACGATCTTGACGATGTAGCGCGCCTCGCCGGCGTCGGCGCGGCGGAGCAGCGCGCGCACCAGCTCGCGCTTGTTGTTCGTGCCCCGGACCGCGGCGATGCCGTCGAACGCCGCGGCCACGTCGGCGAGCGTCAGCGGCTCGCCGACGCCGGGAGATCCGGCCACCAGCTCGTGCGCAACGTCGCCGAGATCGGCGTGGCGCTGGTAGCTCGCGGCCATGTCCTCGCCGCTCCTTCCCGAGCGCTCCAGCAGCACGTCAGACAGCGCGCTCCAGCCCACCGACAGCACGCGCTCGTCCCTGCGGGCGAACGGCGTGCCCGCGAAGAGCCTGCCGGCGATGAGCAGGTCGGCATCGTCCAGGCGCGCCAGGTAGGCGCCGAGCAGCCGGTTCTTTTCGAGCTTCTTCGTCGTCGCGCGCACCGCGTCCGCCGCGCCCACCCAGTCAGCGAAGCGGTCGCTCATAATCCGCACGGTTAGTTAAAGGAGGTAGGCATGGGAATCATCGAGCTCATCATCGTCGTGCTGGTCCTGCTCTGGCTCGTCGGGTACTTCGGCCGTGGACGCTTCTTCGCGGGCACGCCGTCGCTGGCCAGCGGCAACCTGATCCACACCCTCCTCGTCATCGTCGTCATCCTGGTGATCCTGCGGCTTCTCAACATCATCTGACGCCTCGCTGATGCCCGCTCGCACCGCTGGTTAGAGTCGCAGGGTGCAGCGGGCGCCAAAGGAAGATCGCATCCACCGCGTGCCGTACGGCAATGAGGAGCTGGAGTTCATGCTCCAGCCCTGGTTCGACGTGGACGTCGTCCGGTCCGCCACCGTCCCGGCGCTGCCGGACCTGCCCGCCGCAACGGTTGCGGCGCTCCGGCGGCCGCGCGGATCGCCGCCGCTCGCGCAGCTCGCGCGTGAAGCGGTCGCGACGCGACGCGACGCGACCGCCGTGATCGCCGTGACGGATCTCACGCGCGCTTCTCCCGACGGCGTCCTGGTCCCGCCCCTCCTCGACGAGCTGAACGCCGGCGGCATCGCCGACGAGCGGATCACCGTGATCGTCGCCGTGGGGCTGCACCGCGCGACCAGTGTCGCGGAGAAGCGCGACAAGCTCGGCGGCGTCGTCGATCGCGTGCGTGTCGTCGATTCCGACGGCCGCGACCCCACGCAGTGGGCGGACCTCGGACCCATTCCCCCGTACGGTGTCCCCGGGTCCACGCAGAGGATCGTGAAGGACGCCGACGTGGTCGTCGCGACCGGGATCGTCGAACCGCATCAGTTCGCGGGATATTCCGGCGGCCGCAAGACGGTGGCGATCGGCTGTTGCGGCGAGCCGGTCATCACCGCGACCCACGGCATGCGTTTCCTCGAGGACCCCGGTGTCCGTCTCGCGAAGATCGAGGGAAATCCGTTCCACCAGACCATCGTGGAGATCGCGCGCCGCGCCGGACTCCGTTTCTGCCTCAACGTCGTGACCGACGACCGCGAGCGTGTCGTCGCGGTCGCCGCGGGGGCGCCGGACGATGTGCTGAATGACCTCGTGGCCGTCGCCGCGCGCCTGTACACCAGGCCGATCGCGAAGCAGTACGACATCGCGATCGCCGGCGTCGGAAAGCCCAAGGACGTCAACCTGTACCAGGCGTCGCGCGCGGCTACGTACCTGCGCTTCGCGCCGACCCCGGTGGTGCGCGAGGGCGGCGCGATCATCATCGCGGCGCAGCTCGACGAGGGCGCGGGCGAGGGAGCGGGGGAGCAGCGCTTCCTCGCGGCGCTCGAGCGCGCCGAGTCTCCCGCGGCGGTGGTCGACGCGGCGCGGCAGCACTTCGTTGCCGGCGAGCAGCGCGCGGTGATGCTCGCGCTGACGCTGCAGCACTGCCTCGTCATCATCGCGGCGTCCGAGGCGCCGGAGGTCGTGCGGCTCGCGAAGCTTCGAGCGGCGGTGGACGTCGAGGAGGCCCTCGACATCGCGTACGAGCACATCGGCCGCCCGACGCGCGCCAGCGTGCTGCTCGTGCCGCACGCGCTCCACACGCTTCCCGTCGTGCAGCCTCCCGCTTCGGCCTGAGGATCATGACCATCGACCGCGAAGCAACCGCGCGTCGCCGCCGCGCTCTGACCGCCGACGAGCTCGAACGGCTGCGCGCACGGATCGACCCGAGCGCCACGCGCATTGGCGCACGTCCCCTGGTCGGCGGTCTCGACACCGCGACGTACCGGGTGACGCTCGGGCGCGGCCCAGCGACGAGCGATGTCGTGGTGCGCATCTACCGGGAGTACGAACATGACGCGGCGGAAGCCGTGCGCCGTGAGTACGCCGCGCTCACCGCTGTGTCGGCCGCAACGGTGCTCGCACCGAAGCCGATCCTCGCGGACGCGAGCGGCGAGGTCATCGGAGACCCGCTCATCGTGATGTCCTTCTTTCCCGGCGCGCCGCTCCCACCGAGCACTGACGCGGACGAATGGGTGCAGCAGATGGCCGACGGGCTCGTCGCCGTCCACGCGACCCCGCTGGACCAGTTGCCCGCGCACTTCCGGCGCGGGGAAACGCCGGCCGAGCGCGTCGCTCGCATCGTCGGCAGTCCGCCGAAGACGACCGACGCGTTGTGGGACGAAGTCGCGGCCGTCCTGCCGCGCGCCGGCGATAGCGTGACAGCGAATGCGTCGACGCTCATCCACGGCGACTACTGGTTCGGGAACACGATCTGGTTGGACGGCCGACTGACCGGGATCATCGATTGGGATGACGCGCGGATCGCCGACCCCGCGCTTGACGTGTCCATCGCGCGCAACGACATCGTCGTCTTCAGCGGCCCGCCCATGGCCAATCTGTTCCTCGCGCAGTACGAGCGCGCGCGCGGTCCGCTCGCGGGTCTCGTGTTCTGGGACCTCGTCGCGTGCCTCTCGCCGATCAAGTGGCTCGCGGGCTGGGTCGAGGGATACCAGGAGCTGGGGGTCGATCTCCCGCTGCCCGAGGCTCGCGCGCGACTGGAGGCGTGGGTCGCAAGCGTGCTGGCCCGGCTCGACCGCGTCACGTGAGTTGACTGCATCGCGTGCCCTGGCATGCGACTCGCTAGAGTCCCGCCGTGGGCTGTTGTCTTATGGGCTGTCTGCGCCTGGTGTTCTTCCAGCT
>DATKCP010000107.1:0-2574 GCA_035513115.1 Candidatus Limnocylindria bacterium
GTCATCGACGCGATCGGCAGCTCGATCGTCAGCCCGGAGCCGCCGATCAAAGAGGGCAAGTCGTACGTCGATCGCGCCCTCGAGGCAGGCGTCAATGTTCTGAACGTGACGCTCGCCGCGCACGCCGACGGCCTCGACCGCTTCCTCGATCAGGCCGCCGACTACTTCGACCTCTTCGACGCGAGACGTGAGAGCACGCTGCACGTCGAGACGATCGCCGACATCACGAAGGTGCAGCAGTCGGGCAGGCTTGGGGTCATCTTCGGCGTCCAGACCGGCAGCATCGTCGGCACCGACATGTACCTGTGGACGATCGCGCACAAGATCGGCTGCCGCATGGCGCAGCTCACGTACAACGAGCGCAACCTGCTCGGCGACGGCTGCCTCGAACCGGAGAACCGCGGCCTCACGTCGTACGGCCGGCAATCGATCCAGGAGATGAATCGCCTCGGGATCTGCCTCGATCTCTCGCACGCGGGCGAGCGAACATCGCTCGATGCGACCGCGTTCTCCGCGAAGCCGGTCATGTACTCGCACGCTGACCCGAAGTCCATCGGCCCGGGAAAGCGGAACATCACGGACGAGCAGATGAAGGAGATGGCCGCGCGTGGCGGGGTCATGGGCCTCTCGCCGCATTCCATGCTCAGTCACAAGGTCGCCGGCGTCCGCGCGAACGTGGACGACCTCATGGACATGTTCGACTACGCGGTCGATCTCATCGGCATCGACCACGTTGCGGTCGGCTCCGACATCTTCGAGTCGTTCACGAAGCTGTCGTGGGAGACCACGACGAAGCGCTGGTACCCGAGCGGTTTCCTGTGGGAGACCATGGCCGCCGAAGGCTTCAGCGCCATCTCCGAGTGGCCCAACGTCACGCGGGGTCTGGTCGCGCGCGGATACAAGGACGAAGACATCGCGAAGATCCTCGGCGGGAACTGGCTCCGCCTCTTCAAGGAAGTGTGGGCGGCCTGATGGCGACGCAGCTGACGCCGGAGGAGGTCGCGACCCTCGCGCGGGCCGGCGGCCTGCGGGTCTTGACCGAGGACCTTCCCGAGGTGACGGTCCGCGTGAACGCCTTCGTGGATGGGCTCGCGCCGCTCGACGAACTGCCGCTCGAGACCGTGCAGCCGATCCCCGCGCTCCCTCATCCCCAAGAGCCCGAATGATCGAGACCGATCTCGCTTTCACGCCGGTCACGGAGCTCGTCCGGCTCGTGCGCGAGCGCGTCGTGTCTCCGGTCGATCTGGTGAAGACGTACCTCGACCGGATCGACCGCTGGGACGGCACGCTGCACGCGTACGTCACCGTTTCGCGTGACTCGGCCCTGCAGCTGGCGAAGGACGCCGAGGCCGCGGTGATGCGCGGCGGCCGGCTCGGTGCGCTGCACGGGATCCCCATCGGGGTGAAGGACCAGTTCCTCACGAAGGGCATCCGCACGACGAACGGCACGCGAACGCTCTCCGACTTCGTGCCGGACGAGGACGCCACCGCGGTGACGCGGCTCCGCGACGCGGGCGCGATCGTGCTCGGCAAGCTGAACATGCCCGAGGGCGGCATGCTCGGAACGCGCGATTGGCCGTTCGGCCAGCCGAGGAATCCGTGGAACGTCGAGCACGATGCTGGCGCCTCCAGCACAGGCGGGGGCATCGCGACGGCGGCCGCGTTGTGCGCGGCGGCGCTCGGCGAGGACACCGGAGGATCGATCCGCAACCCCGCCTCTTACAACGGCGTCGTCGGCGTTCGACCGACGTGGGGGCGGGTGAGCCGTCACGGGATCATGCCGCTGGTCTGGTCGATGGACACGGCTGGCCCGATGACGCGCACCGTCGCCGACGCGGCGCTGATCCTCAGGACGATCGCCGGCCACGATCCAAAGGACGAGTTCACGGCGCGCCTTCCGGTGCCCGACTACCCCGCGGCGCTCGACGGACAAGTGCGCGGGCTGCGCGTGGGTGTGATTCGCGAGCTGTTCGAGAGCGGCTTTCTCGAGAAGGAGACCGGCGATTCGGTGCGGTCCGCGGCCGCGGTTCTCGGCCGCCTCGGCGCGAGGGTCGAGGATGTGTCGCTGCCAATCATCCTGCTGAGCGGCGTGATCTTCTGCGCGATCGCCGACTCCGGAACGGCGCTCCAGCATCGTCAGGAGCTCTTGACGGAACCGGAGCGCTTCGACGCCGGACCGCGCCGCCGGATGCTCGCCGCCAGCCTGCTGCCGGTCGCGCTCTACCTGAAGGTTGAGCAGGCGCGCAATCTCATGCGGGATCAGATCCGCGCGGCGCTCGGGAAGTTCGACGTCCTTCTATGTCCGAGCGCGCCCGCGCCCGCCGCGCGCATCGACCGGGCGCAGGTCGCGACGTGGACGACGGAGGACCTCATCCGGTTCTGGCAGCGCGGGTCGCACACGAGTCCGTTCTCGCTCGCCGCCGTGCCGGCGCTCTCGGTGCCGTGCGGCTACACGGGGTCCGGGCTTCCGATCGGGATGCAGCTCGTGGGCCGGCCCTTCGGCGAGGCGACCATCCTTCGCGCGGCGCATGCTTACGAAGCGAGCTCCGACGCGCACACGAAACGGCCGCCGCT
>DATKCP010000108.1:0-9588 GCA_035513115.1 Candidatus Limnocylindria bacterium
CCGAGCCGCGGCCCCCACGGCTGCCGCGCGTAGGTGCGATCGGCGTGCAGCTGGATCGTCGCGCCGTCGCGCTCGAGCGCCGCGTAATCGGGCGTCTGGTGAAGGACCCGAAAGCCCAGGACCCCCGTGTAGAAGGGGACGCTCCGCGCGACGTCGCGGACGATCAGGTTGAGCGACAGGCCCGCGAGGGTGCGGCCGTACTCGTCCGCGCCCATGAACGGCCCCTTCATGTCCGCGTTGCCGACCACCAAAGGGGAAGTGTGAGGCCGAGGAGCGCGGCGCCGACGAGCAGCGCCGGGGCCGCACCGATCACGGCGAGCACGCCTCCCAGCAGCGCCCCGCCCGCCGCTCCCGCGTCCTGCCAGGTGTGCAGCGCGGCGAGGATGCGCGGGCGATCCCGATCGCCAGAGCGGCGCGATACGACGAGCTCGACGGCGATCGTCGCCGTGAGCCCGTTCACGAAGGCGCAGGCGCCGATCACGACGAACGCGACTGCGTCGAGCTGCGGCGCCGCGAGCAACGCGACGGAGATCAACGAGGCCACGGTCGAAGTGACGAAGGCCCCGTTCGCGGAGCGATCGCTCCAGCGGCCCGCGATGGGAGTCCACAGCACCTGCGCGATGCGCTGCGTGAGCAGGAACGCGGCGGCGACGAACGTCGCGGGCACGACGAAGGCGAAGACCGCCGCGCCGTCGTGGAAGAGCTCGTCCACGCGAAAGCCGCCCGCCGCCACCAGGATGCCCGCGTACAGACCGAGCTGCACGGTGGCCGTGACGAAGAGCGCGAGCAGTTGCGGTTCCCACACGGACGCGCGGACGAGGCCTTCTTCGGGAACGCGAACGCGCCGCCGCCATCGTCCCGCCACATACGCCGGACCGATGCCCGCCGCGAGCGTCAGCCCTGCCGCGAGCAGGCACGCACCGGTCCACCCGATGCTCTCGACGGCGAACGGAGCGAACACCGCGCCGGCGAAGTAGCCCACGCCCCAGATCGCGCGCGTGTTCCCGATCCGACGGCCCGCGTGGGAGACGGCGTCCTCGAGGGCGGCGAGGTACGAACCGAGCCGCAGCAGTGAGTAGCAGAAGCCCCAGAGGAGCCGGCCGAGGAGGAACACCGCGATGGCCGCGGGCAGCGCATACATCGCGGTGGAGAGCGCACTGAGGACGATCGCGGCGAGGATGAGCGCGCCCGCGGGAAAGCGCTCGTACAGACGAGCCGCCAGCGGGTTGGTGAAGAGGCGGACCCAGCGGTTGAGCGACAGGATCACGCCGACCATCGGCCGGGAGATGCCGAGCGACGCCGCGGTCACCGGAAGCACGGTGTAGAGGAGGGTGTCGCCGAGCAGCGAGGCCGAGACGACGAGCGCGGTGGAAATTGCAGGCGCCTCGCGGTGCGGCGGCGCCTCGGCGGATCGGCTCAGTCCGCGGCCGCCACCGCGGCCGGCGCCCGATACTCCGCGAGCGGCGCGACCGAATAGCTGACCGCACTCGCGCGCAGCGCGGTCACGACCGCGAGCGCGGTATCGAGAGATGTGAGGCACGGCACCCGCGCCTCGACCGCGGCGCGCCGGATCAGGAATCCGTCACGGTCGACGGTCTTGCCCAGCGTGGGCGTGTTGACGACGGCGGCGCAGCGCCCCGAGCGCACGATGCGGAGGATCTCGTCGTCGCCCTCGGAGAGCTTGCCGACCTCGCGCACGTCGATCCCCAGAGAGCGGATGAGCGCGGCGGTCCCGCTCGTGGCAACGAGCTCGTACCCCAGCCAATGGAAACCCTCGACGATCTGCACGACCTCCTGCTTGTCCTTGTCGGCGACGGTGATGACCACGCTTCCGCTGGACGTCGGCGCGAGCCCTGCCGCGACGAGCGATTTCCACAGCGCCGGCGCGAAGGTGCGGTCGATCCCCATGACCTCACCCGTGCTCTTCATCTCCGGACCGAGGTAGGTGTCGACATCGAGCAGCTTCGCCATCGAGAACACGGGAGCTTTGAGCGCGACGAGGTCGCCGGCGGGCCAGAGTCCGTCCTCGCGCGCGTATCCCTCGGCGGCGAGTGTCGACCCGAGGGAGATCGCGACGGCGAGCCGGACGAGGGGCACCCCGGTGACCTTGGTCAGGAATGGCACGGTGCGGCTCGACCGCGGGTTGACCTCGATGACATAGATCCGCGGGGGGTCCTCCCGGTGCGGACGGTCACGCGCGCGCGGGGGGGTCTCGGGGGAGGAAGCCCCCCGGTGGTCGTCGTCCTCGACGATGAACTGGATGTTGAGGAGACCTCTGACCGGGAGCGCGGCCGCGATCTGCCGGGTCAGCTCCACGACGCGGTCGCGCTCGTGCGGCAGGAGGTTCTGTGCGGGATAGACGGCGTAGCTGTCGCCCGAGTGGACTCCGGCGCGCTCGATGTGCTCCATGATCCCCGCGACCAGCGTGTCGCGGCCGTCGCTCACCGCGTCGACCTCGACCTCCTTACCGCGCAGGTACTTGTCGACGAGAACGCGACCCGTGCCTGCTTCGAGCGCGGAGCGGAAGTACCGCTCGAGGTCCTCGTCGTTGTAAGCGATCTCCATCCCGCGGCCACCGAGCACGTACGAGGGACGAACGAGAACGGGATAGCCGACCTCGGCCGCGATCCGTCGAGCCTCGACGAACGATTCGGCCGTGCCGCCCGGTGGCTGGGGTATGCCGAGGGCGTCCGCGAACTCGTGAAAGCGTCGACGATCCTCCGCCAGCCCGATCGCATCGGCCGAGGTTCCGGCGATGACACCGCCGATGCTTTCGATCCGCTCGGCGAGATTGAGCGCGGTCTGCCCTCCGAACTGAACGAACACGGGTATCGCCGGCGCGGCCGCCCGGTCCAGGGCGCCGCGCCCGACACCCTCGTTCTCGAGTACGGCGGCGATCGACTCCTCGTCGAGCGGATCGAAGTAGAGGCGTGCGGATTCGTCGAAGTCCGTCGAGACGGTCTCGGGATTGCTGTTGACCATGATCGAGGCGACCCCGAGCTCGCGGAGCGTTCCCGCGGCCTGGACACAGCAGCAATCGAACTCGATCCCCTGGCCGATTCGGATCGGGCCGGATCCCAGGATCAGTGCCTTCGGCCCCTTCAGGGAGTCGGCCTCGTTCTCGGATTCGTACGTTGAATAGAAATATGGCGTCACGGCTTCGAACTCGGCGGCACACGTGTCGACCATCTTGTACACGGGACGGATCCCCCACTGGCCGCGCAGGCGGCGCACGTCCGCCGGGAGCATGCCCGCAAGCGTCGCGATGTCGGCATCCGCGAAGCCGAGTCGCTTCGCGCGCCGCAGGAGCGACGGAGTCGGCGTCTTTCCCTGCAGCTCGTCCTCGGCGAAGCGGACGATCGACGCGAGCTTGCGGAGGAACCAGCGGTCGATCTTGGTGCGGTCGTGCACGTCCTCGACCGTGGCTCCCCGGCGCAGCGCGGCGAAGAGGCGCCAGAGGCGGTCGTCGGTCGCGCCGCTCGAGAGGAAGCGATCGAGGAAGGGCCCGGGCTTCGCGACATCGACCCACGACGGCGCCTCCCAGAGCAGGCCCTGGCCCTTCACCTCGAGCGAGCGCAGGGCTTTCTGCACCGCGGCCTCGAACGACCGGTCGATCGCCATGACCTCACCCGTCGCCTTCATCTGTGTCCCGAGGGAGCGATCGGCGCCGGGAAACTTGTCGAACGGCCAGCGCGGGATCTTCACCACCACGTAGTCGAGGGCCGGCTCGAACGCGGCCGAGGTCCGCCGCGTGACCGCGTTCGGTATCTCGTGCAGGCGCTTGCCGACGGCGATCTTCGCCGCGACGCGCGCGATCGGATAACCCGTCGCCTTTGACGCGAGCGCCGACGAGCGGGAGACGCGCGGGTTGACCTCGATCACGTAGTACGGGATCTGCGCGTCCGGGTCGGCCGTGGGCGCGCGCTCCGGATGCAGGGCGAACTGCACGTTGCAGCCGCCCTCGATGCCGAGCGCCCGAATGATCCGCAGCGCCGCGCTGCGCAGCATCTGGTACTCCTTGTCCGTGAGCGTCTGCGAGGGCGCAACGACGATCGAGTCGCCGGTGTGCACACCCATCGGGTCGAGGTTCTCCATGTTGCAGACCGTGATGCAGGTGTCGCCGCCGTCGCGCATGACCTCGTACTCGATCTCCTTCCAGCCCACGAGCGAGCGCTCGATGAGGACCTGTCCGATCGGAGACGCGGCGATGCCGCGCCCGGCGCGCAGAGTGAGCTCCTCGCGAGTCGTCGCGAAGCCTCCGCCGGTGCCGCCCAGCGTGTACGCCGGCCGCACGACGAGCGGGAACCCGACGCGGTCCGCGAACGCGACGGCCTCGTCGACGCTGTGGACGGTCAGGGACTCGGGCACGGGCTCGCCGAGGCCCACGAGCAGCTGCTTGAACGCCTCACGGTCCTCGGCCTGCTGGATCGCGGACAGCGGTGTGCCGAGAAGACGCACGCCGTACCGCTCCAGCACCCCGGCCTCGGCGAGCGCGACGGCCAGGTTCAGGCCGGTCTGCCCACCCAGCGTGGGAAGCAGCCCGTCCGGACGCTCCTTCACGATGATGCGCTCGAGTACGTCGACCGTGAGCGGCTCGATGTAGGTGACGTCGGCGACACCCGGCTCCGTCATGATCGTCGCGGGATTCGAGTTCACGAGGACCGTCTCGATGCCTTCCTCGCGCAGCGACCGGCACGCCTGCGATCCGGCGTAATCGAACTCGGCGGCCTGCCCGATCGTGATCGGACCCGAGCCGATGATGAGGACCTTCATCCGCGGCGCGCGACCGCATCGCGAACGTCCGCGAGGAACAGATCGAACACGGGCTCGTTGTCCCGCGGACCGGGAGCACCTTCGGGGTGGTACTGATAGGTGCGGATCGGCAGCGTGCGGTGCGCGAGACCTTCGACCGAGCCGTCGTTCAGGTTCCGCGCGCTGACGTAGAAGTCGCTGCCGCTCGGGATCGAGCTCTCGTCGACCTGGAACTCGTGGTTCTGGCTGGTGATCACGACGCTGCCGGTGCGAAGATCCTGCACCGGATGGTTCGCGCCATGGTGTCCGAACGGGAGACGCGACGTCGTCGCGCCGATGGCACGTCCGATCAGCTGATGACCCAGGCAGATGCCGAGGATGGGCACGGGCCGCGCCGTCCCGCGCTGCGACACCGCGCCCAGGAGCAGCTTCACGTTGTGCGCGATCTGCGGGATCGCCGCGGGATCACCCGGGCCGTTGCTGATCACGATCCCCTCGGGCGACCACGAGAGCACTTCGCGCGCCGACGCGGTGGCCGGGAACACCCTCACCGTCGCGCCGCGCCGGGTGAGGCAGCGCACCTGGTTCTCCTTCACGCCGGTGTCGAGCAGCGCGATCTTCGGACCGCTCCCGACCTGGCGGCCGGCGCCGCTCGCCTCGACGACCAGCGGCCGCGCGCCAAGCGGCGCCGAGGCGCGGGCCTTGGCGATGGCCTCCTGCTCGACGCCGGGATCCTGCGCGAGGCCGGGCGCCACCTGCAGCAGCGCGCCGCGCAGCGTGCCCTTCGCGCGAAGGCGGCGCACCAGCGCGCGCGTGTCCACGCCGGAGATCCCGGGAACCCCGTACTGCCGGAGATACGCGTCGAGATCGACGGTGTCTTCGCGACACGTCGCGTTCAGCTCGCGCACCACGAGCGCTTCGACCCACGGCCGGCGTGACTCGGCGGCGCGCTCGAACGTGCCGTAGTTGCCGATGAGCGGATACGTGAGCACGACGAGCTGCCCGTTGTACGAGGCGTCGGAGGCGATCTCCTGATAGCCGGTCATCGCGGTGTTGAAGACGACCTCGCCCGAGGCGGGCGATGCGTCACCGAACGCCTCTCCCCACCACGTCGTGCCGTCCTCGAGCGCCAAGACCGCCGCCCTGGTCATTGGTGCATAACTATACGTTTCTGCTGCATAAAGATGCAACTGCGCTTCGAGGAGATCGCGTTCAGCGAGTGCCGACCGGCGTCGCGCCACGCAGACCTCCTTCGTAACGCACTTCCCCACCGACGATCGCGTACACGACCCGACCGCGAAGAGTCCGTCCGACAAGCGGAGTGTTCTTTCCCATCGAGACGAGCGCTTCAGCCGTGACGGTCCACTCCGCATCCGGATCGATGGCGATCCAGTCGTCGTCGTGGACGCTGATGCCGAGCACGGCCGCAGGACCCGTTGTGAGAGCCCGAATGACCGCGTCGCGATCGGCCCATCCCGCGGCAACGCCGCCGAGCAGCAGTGAGATCGCAGTCTCGAGACCGCTGATGCCGAATGCCGCCTGATCGAACTCGACGTCCTTGCGAACCGATGCATGTGGGGCGTGGTCAGTCGCGATCGCGTCGACCGTGCCGTCGCCGAGGCCTTCCCACAGTGCGCGGACGTCACTCCACGCTCGCAGTGGCGGGTTGACCTTGGTCGACGAGTCGTAGGGTGTCGCCGTCTTGGTGGGAGCGGGAGGGCTGTCTCGCTCCCAGGCGAACGCGCGCGATCCCCCGACCCAGTCGTCAGTCATCGCGAGGTGGTGTGGAGTGACGTCGCACGTCACTCGGAGTCCGCGTCTCTTCGCATCACGTATCGACGCGATCGCGCCTCTCGTGGAGATGTGGGTCAGGTGGAGTCGAGCGCCGGTCATTTCGGCGATCGCGAGGTCTCGAGAAACGGCGGTCTCTTCGGCCGCGCTCGGTAGCCCCGGCAAGCCCAGGCGCGCCGATACGACGCCTTCGTGCATCACGCCCTTGCCCGACAGCGTCATGTCTTGTGCGTGCTCGATGACGACCAGATCCCTGGTGCGCGCGTATTCCAGCGCGTGGCGGAACAGCCGCGCGTCGTCGACGGGCGAACCGTCGTCGGAGAACGCGACCGCGCCCGCGGCGGAGAGCTCCAGCAGATCGGAGAGCTCGCGGCCCGCTCGGCCACGCGTGATCGTCGCGATGGGAAGCACGCGAGCTCCGCTCGCGGCGTTCGCGCGAGCGAGGATCTCGGCGACGAGGCCGGGTGAGTCGATCGCGGGCTCGGTGTTCGGCATCGCGCAGATCGTGGTGAAGCCGCCACGCAGCGCGGCGCGCGCGCCCGACGCGATCGTCTCCGACTCCTCGAAACCCGGCTCGCGCAGATGCGCATGGAGGTCGATGAACCCTGGCGTGACGACGTAGCCCTTCGCCTCCAGCTCGCGCCTTCGCATCAGCTCGGCTCCAGCGTCGGCGTCCCGACGAGGAGATAGAGCAGCGCCATTCGCACCGCGACACCGTTCGTGACCTGTCGCTCGACCAGCGACCGAGCGCCATGCGCGACCGCGGCATCGATCTCGACGCCTTCGTTCATCGGCCCGGGATGCATGACCGGCGCGCCCGGCCGCATCCGCGAGACGCGCGCCTCACTGAGCCCCCACACGCGCGTGTACTCGCGGAGTGAGGGCAGCAGGCCACCCTCCTGGCGCTCCTTCTGGAGGCGAAGCGCGATGACCGCGTCGGCGCCGTCGAGGGCGCGGTCGAGGTCGGGCTCGTAGGCGGTGCCGGCCGGCGCCTGTCCGCAGCGCCACGCGCTCGGGATGAGCGTCGGCGGGCCGGAGAGCGTGATCGTCGCGCCGAGCGGGACGAGCGTGTTGATGTCGGAGCGCGCGACACGGCTGTGGGCCACGTCGCCGACGATCACGACGCGCTTGTTGGCGAGATCGCCAAGCGCGCCGCGGAGCGTGTACGCGTCGAGCAGGCCCTGGGTCGGATGCGCGTGCCACCCGTCGCCGGCGTTGATGACCGCCGCGTCGGTGCGCTCCGAGACGAAGTAGGGCGCGCCGGATGAGCCGTGCCGCATCACGACGACATCGCCACCCAGCGCCTGCAGTGTCCGTACGGTGTCGTACAGGGACTCGCCCTTCTCCACCGACGAGCCGCTGGCCGAGATGTTCACCACGTCGGCCGAGAGGGTGCGGGCGGCCAGCTCGAAGGACACGCGCGTGCGGGTCGACGACTCGGCGAAGAACAGCACGACCGTGCGCCCGCGGAGCGGTGGCGCGCGGCGCACCGGCCGCGAGAGGACCTCGACCATGGCCCCGGTCGTGTCCAGCACGGCCTCGATCTCCTCGGTCGCCCAGTCGTCGGTGTCGAGGACGTGGCGCCGCGACCACCTCATGCGCTCACCCGTTCGCGGGCGATGAGCTCGACCTCGTCGCGGCCGTCCACCTCGGTGAGGTGGACGCGGACGTCGTCGGACGGCCTGGTCGGCACGTTCTTACCGACGAAGTCGGCGCGGATCGGGAGCTCGCGGTGACCGCGGTCCACGAGCACCGCGAGACGGATAGCGCGCGGCCGCCCGTAATCGATGAGCGCGTCCATGGCGGCGCGGATGGTGCGGCCGGTGAAGAGCACATCGTCGACGAGCACGACGACCTTGTCGTCGACCGAGAAATCGAGCGCGGACTCGTGGACGATCGGCGCGTACCCGATACGCGTGAGATCGTCCCGGTAGAGCGTGATGTCGAGCGAACCGAGTGGGACCACCGCGTTCTCGTTCGAGCGGAGCGCATCGCGCAGACGCGCGGCAAGGACGTCGCCGCGGGAGCGGATGCCGACGATCGCGAGCTTGGAGAGATCGCGGTCACGTTCGACGATCTCGTGCGCGATGCGAGAGACGGCGCGACGAATGTCGTCGGCGCCCAGCAGCGTGGTCAGTGCCAACTCCTTTCCGGCCTCTCAGGACCGGTCGTTAAAGGGGTGACGCTGGCAGAAGTGTATTCGCTTGGCCGCGCTGCGCGCCAGGAGTTGGCGCTAGCCGACGCGAAGCACCGCGACCTGCCCCTCGTATCC
Source organism: Candidatus Limnocylindria bacterium (assembly GCA_035513115.1). GTDB lineage: Bacteria > Chloroflexota > Limnocylindria > P2-11E > P2-11E > CF-39. The sequence continues at coordinate 8,816 of DATKCP010000108.1, forward strand.
CTTGTAGGTCACGACGAACGGGTAGTTGCCGGGGAGCGAGGCGCCGGCCATGTTCATCACCAGGCGTCCGCTCGGATCGAGCGTGCCCGATGTCGTCCTCGAGCCGCCCGTGCTCGCGTCGCCGAAGCTCACGAGGAGCGTGCCCGTGCCCGGCGTGTCATTCGCGTTCCGGACCGTGAACGAAACGGTGAACGGCTGTCCGATGTTCACGCGCGATGGGCCGATGTAGGTGACGAGGCTGCCGTCCGCGAGCCTGATCGACGTTCCCGCCGGCGGCGCGACCGTCGGCGCGACCGTCGGTGCCGGTGTCCGGACCGGCGCTTGCGTCACGTTCGGCGCCGGCGTGCTGGCCGGCACCTGTGTCGGTGCGGCCGTTGCGCCGGCCGCAGTTGCCGTCGGCACAGCGGAGACGACGACGGGGGCGGACGGAACCGCGCTGACGCCAGGCGCGACTGTCGGCGCGGGGCTCGCGCTCGGCGTTCCCTGGGTTCCCCCGACCACGGCGGCCGCGCCACCGCCCACGATGAGGAGCACCAGGACGACCGCGAACAACGGCCCGCGACCGCCCTTCTTGACGCCCGTGCCGGGGGGCGTCGCGCGATCGGGCACCTTGTAGGCACCCTGCCAGTGCGCCGCGAGCTCGCGGCCGCGGGGCGCGAGGACGGTCGCGATCCACTCCTTGCCATCGGGGTCGAAGAAGTAGGTCTGGATCGCGTGAACGTCCGGCGGCACGGGCGTCAAGAAGGGCGGTCGCGGGCCGTTGTTCGCGGTCG
>DATKCP010000109.1:0-2727 GCA_035513115.1 Candidatus Limnocylindria bacterium
TCTGGGCGGGGATCGTGGTCGCAGTCGTCCTCGGCCGCTACGCGTTCTCGACAGCCATGAGCCGGCTCCTCCCGCCGAGCCAAGAGCTCTTCGGGAAGAGATCGACCTGAAAGACACTCAAGAAGAAGGTAGTTGAGCGGCGACCCGGATGCGCGCGTCGACGATCGACGCGCCGCCCGGTGAGACGATGACCGGGTTCGCGTCGAGCTCCGCGATCTCGGGATGCGCGTCGGCCATCGCGCCGAGGCGCAGGACGACATCCTCGAGCGCCCGGACGTCGCCTTTCGGCGCTCCGCGGTAGCCATCGAGGAGCGGGAACGTCCGGAGTGAGCGGATCATCTCCGCGGCGTCGAGCTCCGTAAGTGGAGTGAGTCGGACCGCGACGTCGCGCACGAGCTCGACGGCGGTGCCGCCGGCGCCGCACGCCACCACCGGACCGAAGAGCGGGTCGTGGACGAGGCCGACCAGCATCTCGGTGCCGCCCGTCACCACCGGCTGCACGACGAAGCCTTCCAGGGTGTGGCCAGCGCGCTCGACGCGCTGCGCCATCGCCCGGGCCTCCGCCGCCACGTCGGCCGGCGCGACACCGACGCGGACCGCGCTCGCCTCCGTCTTGTGGACGAGCCCGGTCGCGACCGCCTTCACCGCGACGGGTCCCCCGATGCGCGCGGCCGCAGCCTGCGCCTCCTCGGCCGTGCCGACGAGCTCCGAGCGCACGAGCGGGAGACGCCAGGCGGCGAACAGCTCCTGGACCTCCGCTGGCGCGAGCCATCCGGGCCCGCGACGCAGAGCGCCGCCGATCACGCCGCGCGCCGCGTCGCGATCGACGTCCGCGTACGCCGGCACGACCCCGTCGGGTCGTGACCTCCGCTCCGCGTACCGGACGACGTGCGCCAGCGCGCGCGCCGCGTCCTCTGGGTACGCGTACGACGGGATGCGCACGTCCGCGCTCCGCAGCTCCGGCGGCACGCCCGTCGCCGAGAGGAAGACGGAGAGGATGGGAAGGCGCCGCGGCAGTCCTCCGACCGCCTCCCGCATCGCCCGCGCGACGTCCGCCGCCTCCGTCACCAGCGGGGGCGTGAACAGCACGATGAGCGCGTCGACCTCCGGGTCGGCCGCGAGCACTTCGATGGCCCGGCCGTACTGCTCCCCCTTCGCCGAGGCGATCATGTCGATGGGGTTCACGACCGACGCCTCCGCCGGAAGGAACGCCCGCAGGCTCTGCTGCGTCGTGGCTGACAGCTGCGGCACGCTCAGGCCACGAGCCTCGCACGAATCCGCGCACAGGATCGCCGGCCCGCCGGCGTTGGTGAGGATCGCCACGCGAGGCCCGGCCGGGAGCGGCTGCTCGGCCAGGAGCGCGGCGACATCGAATAGCTCGGCCAGCGAGTCGGTGCGGATGACGCCGGCGTGCCGGAAGAGAGCATCGACCGTCGCGTCGGACGTCGCCACCAGCGCGCCGGTGTGCGACGAGGTCGCGCGGTTGCCCGAAGCGGAGCGGCCGGTCTTCACCGCGACGATCGGCTTCGTCTTCGTGATGCGGCGCGTGATACGCGCGAACTTGCGCGCATTCCCGAAGGACTCGAGGTACAGGAGGATCACGTCGGTGCGCGCGTCCGTCTCCCAGTATTCGAGCGCGTCGTTGCCGGACACGTCGGCCTTGTTGCCGACCGAGAGGAACGACGACAGGCCCAGCCCTCGGCCGGTGACGTGGTCGATGACCGCAAGCCCCAGCGCGCCGCTCTGCGAGAGGAAGCCGATCCGGCCCTCGGGCGGAAAGCGCGGTGCGAACGTCGCGTTCAGCCGGACCGCCGGATCCGTGTTCATGATGCCCATGCAGTTCGGCCCGATGAGCCGCATGCCCGAGGAGCGGCAGGCCTCGAGGAGCGCGCTCTGCCGCGCGGCCCCTTCCGCGCCGGTCTCGGCGAAACCGGCGGAGATCACGACCAGGGCGCGCACGCCCTTCTCGGCGCACTCACGGGCGACCTGGATGACGAGCGGCGCGGGCACGACGATCACCGCGAGGTCCACCGGCCCCGGAACGTCTCGGATGCTCGGGTACGCGCGGATCGAGTTTAGCGCGGTCGCGCGTGGATTCACGGGATATACGGGACCCGCGAAGCCGGTCGACACGAGGTCGCGCAGGATCTCCGCACCGATCGTCCCAGGGTCCCTCGAGGCACCGATCACGGCCACCGCATTCGGCGTGAGGAACGAGAGCAGCGGACCGGGCGCCATACCGGCTTCTCGCATCAGCTCGAGGCTATGGTCTGGCGGCCCCGCACGACTGTGACTCGTTAGCCCCCGCCCATCGGATCCTGCCCGAAGCGGTCGCGCAGCCAGGTCGCCATCTGGAAGATCTCGGCGTGCTGGCCGTCCCGGATCCCCGCCGCGAACGGAGCGACCTCGTCGTGCTGCACGAGACCCCCCCTCAAAAGCTGCTGGGACATCATCACCGCGGCCATGTGGTGCGGGATCATGTCTTCGAGGAAGGCTCGGTCGAGCGCGTCGCCCGAGAGCCCGGTGAGGTCACGCATCATCGGCTCGTACGCCACGGCGGCGTCCTGACCCGCGTACCAGGTCGCAAGCCACTCTCGCATCTGCGCCACTTCGGAACTCTGGACGTCGATGATGCTCTGGGCGAAGGCCCTCATCTCCGGCCGCGCCGTCCCCTCGAGGAGGATCGTCGCGGACACGATCGCCTCCTCGTGGTGCGGGATCATGTGC
>DATKCP010000110.1:0-9543 GCA_035513115.1 Candidatus Limnocylindria bacterium
TCCCGAGCTGGCGAAGCCAGCCATTCACGCCTGCGGGATGCCACCGGTTGCCATTGCCACCGATGTACAGCTGCTGCCAGCTACCGATCGGCTTCTGCGGATAAACGATGGCGTTGAACTCGTCGATCGCGGCACGAGCGACCACATCCCTGTTCTCTGCGGAGCTGCTGGTGTATCGGAGTGGTTGATGGACGAGATAGCTGCCGTCGCCGATGAGCTGCCCGAGGAGGGCGAGCCTCTGTTCAGACCACTCGATCGTCTCCGCGGGCTCTGGCAAGCGTCGCGCGATGGCCAAACGATCTCCTTCGCGCAGTTCGCCGACCTTCCGCCAACCATCAAACCCGTACAGACGGTGCTCGGCTGTCGCGCGAATCTCACGGCCACTCGCAAGGCGAACCTTGTAGACGGGCCGACGACCCACGGACCACACGAGGTCGCCTTTCGCCTTGACGATCCGTCCCTGCTGGATCGAGAGGACTTCAGGAGTGGTCCCGACGAGCTCGCGGATCGGCAGGCGGCGACCGTCCGCCATGCACACGAGCGTGTCGCCTGTCACGCATTCACGAAGTGTCGACAGCTTCGGTTCCAAACCGGCATCGCCCGCCGCTCGTGAAAGCTGCGAGAGACCGATGACCACGACATTCAGCTCGCGCGCGAGAGACTTCAGGTTCTTGGTGATCGTTGCGATCTCCTGCACGCGGTTCTCTTCGTGCTCGCCGGTGCGCATGAGCTGGATGTAGTCGACGAGGATCACCTCGAGACGGTCGTGCGTGCTCGCGCGCCGCGCCTTGGTGCGCAGCTCCATGATCGAGAGGCCCGGCGTGTCGTCGATGAGGATCGGCAGGCCCGCGAGCGATGACGCGGCCTCCGTGTCGAACACGCTCCCGGTGCGCAGCGCGAGGAGATCGGTGCGGCTGTTCATCGCGAGGAAGCGCGACACGACCTGCTTGGTGTCCATCTCGAGCGAGAACACGAGCGTGGGATGACCGCGTTTGGCCATGTTGAAGGCCATCGCGAGCCCGAGGCTCGTCTTTCCGACCGACGGGCGCGCGGCGATGACGACGAGGTCGCCGGCGGAGAAGCCCTCGGTGTAGAAGTCGATCTCACGGAAGCCCGAGGGGATGCCGCTCACCTCGTACGGCTTCTCCATCCGCTGAGTGAGGTGGTCGAAGTTCTCCTGCAGCGCGGCCTGGATGTGCCGCAGCTGCGCGTTCGCCGACTCGTCGCGCAGCGCGAAGATGCGCTGCTCGGCGCGGTCGAGCGCCAGCGGGATGTCCGTCGGCTCCCCGTACGCGTCAGCCGCGACGGCGGTCGCCGCGCCAAGCAGGCGGCGCAGGATCGCGCGGTCGCGCACGACGCGGGCATGGCGCTCGATCTCCACCGCGGTGGGCACGAGCTCCACGAGCTCGCGCAGGTATGCCGGCCCGCCGACGCGATCGAGCTCCTCGCGCCGCGCAAGCTCGATCTGCACCGTGAGCGGATCGATACGCTCACGGCGCTCGAGCAGCGCCTGCGCCGTTCCGTAGATGCGCTGGTGCCGGGCGAGGTAGAAGTCGTCCTTCTGGAGCAGGTCGGCGACCTTGAAGATCGCGTCGCGGTCGATGAGGAGGCTGCCAAGCACCTGCTGCTCGGCCGACTCGTCATACGGAAGCGCTCGTTCGGGACGCTCTACGGTCACGGCGCCTCCAAAGGCAGTATCTTTGCCATACTAGAACATACGTTCGGTACACGTGCGCCCCAAAACCCGGATGAAATGCGGCTGTGGGAGGGGAGCGGATAGGACCAAAGGGTGACTGAGAAGGGCCGCCGCGGCTAGGACACTATCCGCACAACCGCGTCGCGACCGTCCACCACTTTGCGGATGCTCGCGGCCGTTATCCACGACACGTTATCCACAGTTGTGGAAAAGGGAGCATGGATGCGCGTTCTGGTCACCGGCGGCGCTGGCTTCATCGGCAGCACGATCGTCGACGCGCTCGAGGGGCGCGGCGATCTGGTCGTCGTCGTTGACGACATCTCCACCGGCGACCGCGCCAACCTCGCGCCGGACATCGCGCTCCGCGTCGTCGATGTCTCGGACGCGAAGGTGCTTCACGAGGCGCTGCGCGGCGAGGGCTTCGACGCTGTCGTGCACTGCGCCTCGCGCACCAAGGTCGTCGAGTCGATGGAGAAGCCCGACCTGTACCGACGTGTGATCGTCGACGGGACGCGCAACGTCGTCCGCCTTGCGGAAGAGCTGCACGCCCAGATCCTCGTCAACCTCTCTACCGGCGGCGCGATCTACGGCGAGACCGAGGTCTGCGCATCCGAGGTCGTTCCGGTCGATCCCGCCTCGAACTACGGAAAGTTCAAGGCGGAGGCCGAGAAGATCGTGGCGGGCGCGGAGATCCCGAACATCACTTTGCGCCTCGCGAATGTGTACGGTCCCCGCCAGCGACAGGATCTCGAGGGCGGGGTCATCGCGATATTCCTGGGGCGCTGGCGGCGAGGCGAAAAGCTCACCGTCTTCGGCGACGGTACCGCACAGCGCGATTACATGTACGTCGGAGACGTCGTGGACGCGGTCCTCTCGGCGTTCGCGGGGAACTGGAAGGGTGTCTACAACATCGGGACCGGCGTCCCGACCAGCGTCAACGAGCTCATCGGCGCGATGGCCGAGATCCTCGGACCACCGCCGGGCATCACGAAGGCACCCGAGCGTCCCGGGGAAGTCCAGCGCTCGTGCGTCGACGCGTCGCGGGCGACGCGCGACGGCCTCTGGCAGCCAGGTACCGCGCTGGTCGAGGGCCTGCGCCGCACCGCCGCGTCGGCTTGACCGTCCGGCGTACGATTCCGCGCGGAAACCGACGCGATGACCATGGCCTTCGCCGACAAGTCGCTCACGTGCCGCGAGTGCGGCAATGCCTTCGTGTGGACCGCGGGGGAGCAGGAGTTCTACCAGCAGAAGGGTCTGGTCCACGAGCCGCAGCGGTGTACCGAGTGCCGCAAGAAGGCGAAGGCCGAGCGCGCGGCCGCGAGGTCCGCCAACATGCACGACGTGATCTGCAGCAATTGCGGCAAGGCCGCGCAGGTGCCGTTCGAGCCCCGCACCGACCGACCCGTCTATTGCTCGGAGTGCTTCGAGGCCCGTCGCAGCGCTCCCCCCCCGCCACCCGCCGCGCCGCCCGCGTGACGCCCGACATCCGCTCGCGCCGTTAGCCTCGTTCCATGCGCGGGTTCATCGTCGGAGTCCTCGTCGGCATCGTGTCGACCGTCGCACTCGCCGTGTTCGCGCTCGCCGCGGTCGGCCATGCGCTCGCGGTCGAGGAGCCGCTCGAGAAGGCCGACGCCATCGTCGCGATCTCGGGCGATACGGGGGCCCGCGCGAACACCGCGATCGCCCTCTGGAAGCAGGGCTACGCGCCGCTCATCGTGTTCTCCGGAGCGGCCATCGATCCCGATTCCGTCAGCTCGGCCGAGATCATGCGCCGTGAGGCTCTGCGTCAGGGCGTTCCGGAGAGCGCGACGCTCATCGAGCCGGCGTCGGCGACCACCGAAGAGAACGCGAGCGAGGTCGCCGCGCTCATGGTCCAGCACAGGCTGCGTTCGGCGATCCTCGTGACGAGCCCGTACCACCAGCGGCGGGCCGCGCTGCTGTTCACCCGGTCGTTCGAGCCGGCCCATCTCACCGTGCGCAACTACCCGGCGCGCGATCCGGAGTGGGATCCCAACGGCTGGTGGCTGCGCGATCCGCTCCGCACGCGGACCTTGATCGAGCTGGCCAAGCTCGGCGCCGAGCTCCTACGCCCGGCGGTAACGACCTCGTCGCGGCCCGAGTCTGCGGACGGGCATTCGAGGACCCACTGGGCTCAGCACGTGCAGTTCACCTCCGCTTCGTAGCATTCCACGCACCTGGGCATGCAGTGCTGCCCGCCACAGCGATGCGATTCGACGTGGACGGGCGACTCCGCACCGCAGACATCGCACTTGAAACCCTTCGTTTCGCCTGCGCACGTGCGGCACTCCGGCACGGACGTTCTCTACTCGGTCACGAGCCGGATGGTCACCGGGACAGGGTTGCGGATGATGTCGAGCACGGGCGACGTTCGCTGGACGTATTCGCACAGCTCTTCGAGCTGCACACGAGGCGCATCGGCTTTGACCGTCGCGGTGAACGTGATCCGCTCGAATCCGGGCCGCGTCGCGTCGGACAGGCCCAGGAACGCATGTAGGTCCAGCTCGCCTTCAGCGTCGAAGCGCAGCGCCTCGATCTTGATGCCACGCGCGGCGGCGTTGTACACGTAGCCGACCGAGATGCAGGCGGCGAGCGCGTGAAGGACGGCCTCCACCGCGTTCGGGGCGGTGTCCGAGCCGAGCAGGACCGGCGGCTCGTCGCCGGCGAGGGTGTGCGTGCGCGCACGCGTGACCTCGGCGCCCGCGCCGTAGAAGCCGCTGATCTCCGTCGCGCAACGACCGCCCTGATCCCAGCGCGTGCGCGAGCGGAAGCGGAAGCGCGCGAGGCTCGGGTCCTTCTTGATAAGCCCGATCGTGTCAACGAGCTGCGTGACGTTGACACCGTTCGTGATCGTCGGTGTTGCGGTGGCCATGTCGTTCCTCCCGAGTTGTTTCTAAGCTGTTTCTGCTGCAGGGACGCCGCCGCGAGGCGAGAGTATTGCCCCGAGACGGCAATAAACGGGACACTTCACCGCGTCTCTATGCACGTGCAGGCAGCGGCTCCCGAGGCAGCCCCGTCTTTTGCCACGCTCGTCGAGCCGCACCTCGACTACCTCTACGCGTTCGCCCGCAAACTGTGTGGCGAGCGAACGGCCGCCGAGGATCTGGTCCAGGACACGCTCGTCCGAGCGTTCCGCGCCCACGAGTCGCTGCGCAACCGTGAGCGGCCGCGGTACTGGCTCACGAAGGTCCTCCTCTCCGCCTCGGTGGACCGAGCGCGGAAGGAGGCGCCGCACGAGAACGACGTGCCGTTGGAGGACGAGCGGTTCTCGCTCTTCGACACCCTCGTCGAGGAGGATCCGCTCCCGTACTCGGACCGCCTGCACCTCGACTTCCTCGACCTGTTCGACGACGACAATCTGACGACGTCGCTCCAGCGGATCCACGCCGCCCATCGCACCGCGTTGGTGCTGGCGTACGTCTACGGATACAAGGCGCGCGAGATCGCGGAGCTCACCGGAACAACGACCGGCACCGTGCTCGCGCGGCTCCACCGCGGGCGGAAACAGCTGGAGAAGGCACTGTGGGACTACGCGAAGCAGCGCGGGCTGCTGAAGGGAGAATCTCGGACATGATCGCCTGCCGTGACGCAGTGGAGCGCCTCTGGTCGTATCTCGACCGCAACATCGATCAAGCGCACGAGCAGGAGCTCGAGCAGCACCTCGGCCTGTGCCGCCACTGTTGCGGCGAGCTGGAGTTCGCGAAGCAGGTCCGCACGAAGCTCGCGAGCTCGGCGGAGACGCCGCTGCCGCCGACTGCGCGCGAGCGACTTCAGAAGTTCGTCCAGCGGCTCGGTGAGCGATGACGCAGAACCATCCGATCGCACCGGTCTCGGAGGACCTTCTGGCGCAGGACGCCGTCCGAGACTCCGTCCGCGAGAGGTATCGCGGGGTCCTCGGCCAGGCGACCGAGGTCGCGGGCGAGCTGTACTCGAGCGATGAGCTCGCGATGGTCCCGGCGGGGGCGACCGCGGCGTCGCTCGGCGTCGGCAATCCCGTGCGACGGGCCGGCCTGGTGTCCAGCGAGAGCGTCATCGATCTGGGCTGTGGCGCTGGGATCGACACGCTGCTCGCCGCTCGGCTGGTCTCTCCAGGCGGCCGCGCGATCGGGCTCGACACGCTCCCGGAGATGCTCGCGCAAGGTGAGGCGAACGCGCACGACGGCGCCATCATGAACGTCGAGTGGCTCCGCGGCGAGCTCGAGTCGATCCCGCTCCCCGACGCGAGCGTGGACGTCGCGATCTCGAACGGCGTCCTCAATCTCTCGCCGCGCAAGGGACGCGCGATGTCGGAGATCTTCCGCGTGCTCAGGCCCGGTGGCCGCATCTCGCTCGCGGACATCGTTCTCGACGAAGAGCTGCCCCCGGAGGTGATGACCGATCCCGACGCCTGGGCCGGCTGAATAGCCGGCGCGCTGCCGGAGCGTGTCTTCGGCCGGAAGCTGGAGCGAGCGGGATTCGTCGACATCGCGACGCACGACGAGCGATGGCTCACCATCGACGACTGTTCGCGCTACCCGCTCTTCACGCCGCAGCTCATCGCGCGGATGCGCATGCTCATGACGCCGGAGCGCCAGCGCGCCGTAGCACGATCGATCGTGTTCACCGCACGAAAGCCGTAGTACCCGGACTCCCGACCCCCGCACGCACTCGGTCGCGCGCGAAGCACGTGGCGCGTATCGTCTGAATACGTGCCAGTGACCGCCGTCGTCGGGGCCCAGTGGGGCGACGAGGGCAAGGGCAAGATCACGGACCTCCTGGCGCAGGAGGCGGACGTGGTCATCCGCTTCCAGGGCGGCAACAACGCTGGTCACACCGTCGTCAACCAGCACGGCACCTTCAAGCTGCACCTCGTGCCGTCGGGCATCTTCAATCCGAACGCGCTCTGCATCGTCGGCCCCGGCACGGTCGTGAACCTCCAGGTCCTCTGCGAGGAGCTCGCGAACCTCGAGCGGAGTGGCATCCGCACCGACAACCTCCGCGTCGCGGACCGCGCGCACCTGCTGATGCCCTGGCACGTGGCGATCGACCGCCTCGACGAGCGCGAGCGCGGCCGGCAGAAGCTCGGCACCACCGGTCAGGGCGTCGGTCCGGCATACGCCGACAAGGTCTCGCGTCACGGGATCCAGGTCTACGAGGTGCGCGACGAGCGCCGCTTCCGCGAGCGCGTCGCGCACGAGCTCGAGCGTCAGAAGAAGGTGCTCGAGCGCTTCGGCGACGCTCCGCTCGACGCGAAGACCGTCGCGGACGACGTACTCGCGGCGGCGGCGACGCTCGGCGCTCGCATCGTCGACACGCTCCCGCTCGTCGAGCGCGCGCTCCAGTCCGACGCGCGCATCCTCCTGGAGGGGCAGCTCGGGGCGATGCGCGACCTCGACTGGGGCATCTATCCGTACGTCACGTCCTCCAACCCGCTGGCGGGCGGCGCGGCCGTGGGGGCGGGGATCCCGCCGCGCTACATCACGAAGGTGATCGGCGTGGTGAAGGCGTACTCCACCGCGGTCGGCGAGGGCCCGGTCCCGACCGAGATGGCCGGCGGCGAGGGCGACGCGCTCCGCGAACGCGCGAACGAGTACGGGGCGACGACCGGCCGTCCGCGGCGCGTGGGTTGGTTCGACGCGGTCGCGGCGCGCCACGCGCACCGTCTCAACGCGTTCACCGAGCTCGCGGTGACGAAGCTCGACGTGCTCGGTGCGTATCGCGAGATCCCGTTCTGCGTCGGCTACGAGGTCGACGGCCGGATGACCACGGACATGCCGCCGACAGCGGTGCTCGAGCGCGCGGTCCCCCACTACGAGAAGCTCGCCGGCTGGTGCGATCCGCTCACCGGCGTCGCCGACCGCGCGCATCTACCCGCCGCGGCACGCGCGTACCTCGCGCGTATCGAAGCGACGGTCGGCGCGCCCGTCGGCATGGTCGGCATCGGGCCCGAGCGCAGCGCGACCCTCCTCTAGAATCCGCCGTCGATGAGCAGCCTGATCGACATCGCCTTTCCCTACCGCATCAAGAAGAAATTCGGCGCGGCGTCGTTCGCGCTCATCTTCCTGATCCTGCTCGCCGAGATCGAGCTCCTCGTCTTCATCGCGCTCGCGATCGTGGCGCACCGGCTGGACCTGTTCATGGAGCTGCAGCCGGTCATCCTGCCGGGCGCTTGTCTCGTGGCCCTCGCCGCCGCCGCCGTGTTCTGGTGGCGTGCGCGATCGTGGTCCAACCAGCGCGTCGAGATGCTCAACCTGTGGGCCAAGGGCGGCATCGAATACGGGGAGCGTGTCACGAGGTCACGGCAGCAGCGCTAGCGCCGGGGGGTGCAGGGATTATCCCCCTGCGATGGACCGGTACACTCCGTTCCACGTGAGCCGCGTGGGGGAGCGCTTCACCAAGGAAGGTCTCACGTTCGACGACGTCCTCCTCGTTCCCGCCCGTAGCGACGTCCTCCCCAGCCAGGTCTCCACGAAGGCGCAGCTCACGAGGGATATCGTGCTGGCCATCCCGATCCTCTCGGCGGCGATGGACACCGTGACCGAATCGCGCATGGCCATCGCTCTCGGCCGTCTCGGTGGCCTCGGCGTGATCCACCGCAACCTCACCATCGACGAGCAGGTGCGCGAGGTGAAGCTCGTGAGGGACGCGGGGCTGCCGGTCGCAGCCGCGGTCGGCGTCTCCGGCGATACCGACGAGCGCACCGCCGCGCTCGTCGCCGCGGGCGTGGATGTGGTCGTCGTCGACGTCGCGCACGGCCACTCGGCTGGCGTCATCCGCATGGTCGAGAAGGTGAAGGCGCGCCATCGCGTGCAGGTGATCGCCGGGAACGTCGTCACGGCGGAAGGCACCGAGGAGCTCATCGCCGCGGGGGCCGACGGCGTGAAGGTCGGCGTGGGTCCGGGCGCGATCTGCACCACGCGCGTCGTCGCCGGCGCGGGCATGCCTCAGATCACCGCCGTCTTCGACTGCGCCGAGGCGGCCGACCGGCACGGGATCCCGATCATCGCCGACGGCGGCATACAGCAGTCCGGCGACATCGCGAAGGCGATCGGCGCCGGCGCGTCCACGGTGATGCTGGGCGGTCTGCTCGCTGGTGTCGATGAATCGCCCGGCGACGTGATCGAGACATCCGAGGGCCGCTTCAAGTCGTACCGCGGCATGGGCTCGCTGGGCGCGATGCAGGCGCGAGCGGGGCAGAAGACGGGAGCGTCGCGCGACCGCTACGGCCAGCAGGACATCGGAGAGTTCTCCAAGCTCGTCCCGGAGGGCGTCGAGGCGCATGTCACATCCGTGGGACCGCTCGAACCGTTCCTGCATCAGCTCTGCGGCGGGCTGCGTGCCGGAATGAAGTACGTCGGCGCCGCGACGATCGAGGACCTGCGCACCAAAGCGACGTTCGTGCGCATCTCGGGCGCGGGCCTGCGTGAGTCGCATCCGCACGACGTGCACATCACGACCGAACCGCCGAACTATCGAATCAAGGCGTGACCGCGAAGGACAACGGCACCCTGAGCTTCGCGGTCGAGCGCGATCTCGCAAAGCGTGCCCTCGATACCGCGCGAGCGCGCGGCGCGTCGTACGCCGACGTTCGCTTCGTGCGCCGCGACGAGGAGAACGCGCTCGTGAAGAACGGCCGGCTCGAGAGCGCCGACCGCGCGGACTCGTTCGGGTTCGGGGTCCGCGCGATCGCCGACGGCGCCTGGGGCTTTGCCGCGTCGCAGGTCGTGACCGCCGACGAGGCGGACCGCGTCGCGGCGCTCGCGGTGGAGATCGCGAAGGCCTCGGCGCTCACGAAGATGCGCGACGCGGCGCTCGCGCCGGTCGAGGCGAAGACCGCGACGTACGCGACC
>DATKCP010000111.1:0-4076 GCA_035513115.1 Candidatus Limnocylindria bacterium
AGCCGCAGTGAGTTCGACACGACGGTCACGGACGAGACCGCCATGGCCGCCGCCGCGAGCATCGGCGACAGCAGCCAGCCGGTGAACGGGTAGAGCGCGCCCGCGGCGAGCGGGATGAGCGCGACGTTGTAGAAGAAGGCCCAGAACAGGTTCTGCTTGATCGTCGCGACCGTTCTCCGGGCCAGGCGCAGCGCGCGCGGCACACCGCGCGGGTCGCCACCGACGAGGACGATCTCCGCCGCGGCGATCGCCACGTCCGTGCCGCTGCCGATCGCGATGCCAAGGTCGGCGCGCGCCAGAGCAGGCGCGTCGTTGACGCCATCGCCGACCATCGCGACGCGGTGACCCTGCTCCTGCAGCTCCGCGACGATCTTCGCTTTCGCCTCCGGCCATACCTCGGCACGTACGTCGTCGATGCCGAGCTGCTTTGCGATCGCCTCGACCGTGAGGCGCGAGTCACCGGAAACGAGCAGCGTGCGCGCGCCGAGCGCCTTGATCTCCTTGATCGCCTCGGCCGCCGCGGCCTTCGGCACGTCCGCGACCGCGAGCACGGCACCCGGTTGCCCATCGATCGTCGCGACGAGGGTCGTCCTCCCCTGGCTTTGATGGTGGGCGAGCATGCCGTCGCCGAGGCCGGCGAATCCGTGCGCGCGTGCGAGCGCGGCCTTCCCGACCCACACGTCGTGCCCGTCAACGACGGCGTGGACGCCGCTGCCGGCGAGCGCCTCGAATGACGACGGCTCGGTGAGCTCGATGCCCTTCGCGCGCGCGTGCTCGACCACTGCGGCGGCGAGGGGATGCTCCGATCGCAGCTCCGCGCTCGCGATCAGTCGCAGCGCTTCGTTCTCCCCGGTGTCCGCGCAGGTGACCCAGTCCACGATCTCGGGCCGTCCGACTGTGAGCGTACCGGTCTTGTCGAATGCGACGACGTCGATCTTCTGCGCCATCTCGAGTGCCTGCGCGTTCTTGATCAGGATGCCGCGCGTGGCGCCGCGGCCGGTGCCGACCATGATCGCGGTCGGCGTCGCGAGCCCGAGCGCGCAGGGGCAGGCGATGATGAGGACCGCGATGAATGCGGTCACCGCATAGGCGAAGTGCGGCTCAGGACCGAAGATCCACCACGCGATCGCAGTGAGGGTCGCAACGGCGAACACGATGGGCACGAAGATGGATGCGACGCGGTCGACGAGCCGCTGGATCGGCGCCTTCGAGCCCTGCGCCTCCTCCACCAGGCGCACGATCTGCGCGAGCGCGGTGTCGGCGCCCACGCGCGTCGCGCGGAAGCGCAGCGCGCCGCTCGTGTTGAGAGTCCCGCCGGCGACCTCATCGCCCGCGCCTTTCTCCACCGGGATCGACTCGCCGGTGAGCATCGACTCGTCGACGGCGGAGTCTCCGCCGATCACGAGTCCGTCCGTCGCGATCGTCTCGCCCGGACGCACGATGACGACGTCACCGACCTGCAGCTGATCGATGGGCACGTCCTCTTCCGCACCACCGGGACGGCGCACGCGTGCCGACTTGGCGCCGAGCGCGAGCAGGCCGCGGATCGCATCGGACGTGTGCGCGCGAGCGCGCGCCTCGAGGTAGCGGCCGACCAGGACGAGCGCGACGATCACTGACGCGGTCTCGTAGTAGAGGTACTGATGCGGCTCGAGGCCGGCATCGAAGAACAGCGACTGCAGGAACGTCGCGACGACGGAGATGCCGTACGCGGCGGTCGTGCCGACGACGATGAGCGTGTTCATGTTCACTTGGCGATGACGTGCCGCGCCCCAGGCGTTCACGTAGAACGGCGCCGCGGCCCAGAGCTGCACCGGGGTCGCGAGGGCGAACATGAGGTACGCGCGCCACTGCTCGTGCTCGATCCCGCTGATGACGAGATCCGCCATGGACAGGATCATCGTCAGCGAGCCGAGCACCGCGGCCACGATGAGACGGCGGCGCAGGGAGGCCAGCTGTGCGCGCCGGGCCTCGCGCTCCTGGACCTCAACGGCCGCGCGCTCCTTCTGATCGCCGCTGAGTGCGAGGGCGCCGTAGCCCGCTCGCTCGACGGCGCGCAGCAGCGCGGGAAAGTCCGCGCGCGTCGGATCGAGCTCCACGCTGGCGCGCTCCGTGGCGAGATTGACGTCGGCGCTCTTCACGCCGCTCACCCCGCGCAGGGCGGATTCGACGTTCGCGACACAGGAGGCGCAGGTCATCCCGGTGATGGCCAGGTCCCGCCGATCGAGCGTTGCGACCCCCTCCCCAGGGGGGTGGGTAGTGATGGTCATATGACCAAGTCTAAAGGTGGCTAAGGTCGCCTATAGCGTCGCTCCGCAGCGCGGACAGCGACCTGCCCGCTCGGAGGCGCTGGTGCCGCAGGAACGGCACAGGAGCATCCCTGTGGCGTCCGTGTGGCTCGCGCGGCGGCTCTCGTGCTCGAACGCGGCATCCCAGCGCCGGCGAGAACGGATGTCTTCGCGGTGGCGGCCGCCGCCGGCGAGCATCCCAAGGACCACGACGCCGACCACCAGAAGGCCGAAGGCGATGACGTCCGTCAGCGGTCACCTCCGCTCGCCCGGAGGGAGCGGGCGATCGCGCGGATCAGCTCCACGTCGTCCAGGCCGGGATCCACGTCCTGCGCGTACGGGCGCAGACGATCCGCAAGCTGCCGCGCGAGCCGCGTCCGGTGCTCGGGTGGGAGCTTTGCCTCGCGCGCGACGAATTCACGCACCAGGCGCTGGGCCTCCCCGGGGAGGACGCGGACCGCGACCTGCGCGCCGGCGCCCAGGGGCGTGACCGTGCGAAGCGAGAAGTAGTCGAGCTGCGGTCGCGGCGCGCGGACCACGAACGTGCCGGCCGCGAGATCGCCGAGCCGCTGCGAGCGCGGCGACACGACGATCGCGAGCAGGCCCAGACCGTAGAAGCCGGGGAGGAAGTCGATGACCCGGACGAGGTTGCGGACGAGCACGGCGGTGAAGCTCGCGGGCGCGCCGTCGTCGGCGATGACGCGCAGGCCGAACATCCGCTTGCCGATCGTCTGACCGTTGCCGAGCCACTCCAGGAGGATGAAGTAGCTCCAGGCGACGGTGAAGGTCAGCAGCACGCCGATACCGAAGTACGGCCCGGCGTTCTGCAGGCCGACGGCCGCCGCGAACGACGAGAACACGTAGAACGCGCCGACGAAGATGAGCGTGGCCAGGATGAAGTCCACCAGCGCGGCGAACCCGCGATTCCCCCCTCCGGCCAGGTCGTAGCGGAGGACGACGTGATCGGCGGTCTCGACCTCGAGCCGCCCAAGCGAGACGGCCATCCGCACATGGTACGTTCGCGGGCGTGACGATCGACCGTTTCGTCGAGGACCGCCGGGCGCGCTGGGCGCGGCTCGGGCAGCTCGTCAGCGAGGCGCGGGGACGCGTCGAGCGCCTCAGCGCCGACGACGTCGTCGAGCTCGGCCGCCTCTACCGGATCACGACCGGCGACCTCGCGATCGCGCGCCGCGACTTCGCGCGCGACGTCGCCACCGAACGCCTCAACGATCTCGTCGCCGCGGCGCACGCACTCGTGTACAGCGAGGCGCCGACGAGCGGCCGGCGCCTGCGGCGGTTCGTGCTCGGCGAGCTACCCGCGACGGTGCGCGCGAACCTTCCGTGGACCGGCGCATCGTTCGCGATCTTCATGGTCTTCGCCCTCGCGATGTACGTGGTCGGACTGCTCCTGCCCGAGGTCGCCGCGAACGCCCTGCCCGAAGAGACGCGGCAGCAGCTCGCGCAGCGGCAGCTCTGGACCGACATCCCGGAGGGCTTCCGGCCGATCGCCGGTCCGCTGATCATCGTGAACAACGTTCGCGTCGCGGTCGTGCTGTTCGCCGGCGGTCTCACGGGGGGCGCGTTGACGCTCTACGCACTTGCGGCGAACGGAGCGATGCTCGGCACGATCTTCGCCGTCGTGCAGGGCTACGGCCTCGGCGGCGGACTGCTCGCGTTCATCGTCGGTCACGGCGTTCTCGAGCTCTCGGCGATCTTCCTCGCGGGAGGCGCCGGGCTGCGCCTGGCATGGGCGATCCTGCGGCCCGGCGAGCGGTCGCGCCGTGACGC
>DATKCP010000112.1:0-5587 GCA_035513115.1 Candidatus Limnocylindria bacterium
GGGTCGACGAGCACCTCTACTTCGAAGGCAGCGAGCGGACCCGCTGGGCGCGCAACCTCGCCCGCGACGGGCGAGTTGCCTTTGGCACGCAGGTCGGAACGCGCGGTGTCTTCGGCCAGGGCACCGTGGACGTCGTGCGCGGCGTCGAGCCCGCTCTTGCCAGGCGCATCGCGCGCCAGTACGCGACCAAGTACGGGCGCACATTTGACTACCGGCCAAAACCCGAGCAATACGAGAAGGGCCCCGTGTTCCGGGCGACGCCCGCGAAGATCATCGCGTTCGATGTGAAACACTTCACCGCCTCGGGAACTCGATTCACGTTCTAGCGGCAAGCGGTAAGGGGTGGGGGAGCGTGGCAACGTTGCTTCGGGCATCGATGCTTTTCCGTACCGGCCATGGTGAGCGGCAGCTCGTCATCCGCGAGCTTCGCTCGGATCTGCGCGTGATGCAGCGCATCAATCCGGGGGCACCGATCGACGACACGCCGTGGACCGAGATCGGCCGCTACAAGGATCTCGAGAAGGAGCGCGCGCGGCTGCGCGTCGACGGCTGGGAGATCGAGGAGCCCAGCCGCCGCTAGGCGCGCGTCCCTCGCGCCCCGTTAGAGCGGATGTAGCGCGCGCAGGAACTCGTCGGCGAATGCCGCGATCGGCCGCAGGAACCCGTCAGGCTGCAGCCCGCCGATAAGAAGCGCGAAAAATACGAGCCCGCCCACGATCCCGGCGATCGGCCTCTGCTCGATGCGCCAGCGGTCGGGCGTCGCCTGGAACACGGCCATCGCGGCGCGCAGCTGCGCGACCAGCACGCCGAGCGTCGCGATGACGAGCGCGGTGCCGAGCCATCCGGAGTAGGAGTACGCGATGAGCTCGACGAAAAAGTGCCCCGGGAACGCGACCAGCGGCGGCGCGCCGACCATCGCGAAGCCGCCCACGACGAAGGCGAGCGCGGCCAGCGGTGCCGTGGTCGCGCTCGGACGATCCGCGCCGGCGCGGCGTTCCAGCGTTCCGGCGGCCAGGAGCTGCTGCGTCGCGGCCAGTCCGGTCACGAGGGCGATCGCCATCGCGCCGATGATCCCCGGGCCGGACAGCGTCGCGATCCCGACAAGGGACTGCCCGAGGTTCGCGATGACGGAGTACACGGCGACGCGCCGCAGCTCGGTGGAACCCGTCGCGAGGAACGCGCCGCCCAGCGCGGACGTGAGTCCGAGCCCGAGGAGCAGGTCCTGCACCTTTCCGATCTCGACGATCGCCGGCAGCAGGCCTGACAGGACGAGGATCTGCGCGAAGGCGATGAACGTCGTCGGCACCAGCACCCCGAAGTACAGAGCGAGCGCCGGCGCGGGCACTTCCGAGGCCAGCAGCGCGGCGTGGGTGTGGAAGGGGATAGCCGCGAGCTTGAGCGCGAAGGCGACGACCAGGATCACGACCAGCAGGACGAACGTACCGGGCGGCTGATCGCGGCCGAGGCTCGCCGACAGCGCGAGTGCCGCCATGCCGAGGCAACCGCCGAGCGCGACGAAGCTGAAGTGCCGGTAGGCGGCCTCCGCGCTCCGATTGCGATGCACCTGGAACGTGAACGAGCCGACGGGCACGAGCAGTCCGAGGAGGAGCGCGGCGTAGATCGCGATCGGCGTGGTCAGCACGAGGACCGCGAGCACGGCGGCGGCGACGACGAGGGCGGTCGGAAAGAAGTTGTACGCGGGCTCCTCCACCCACACCGCCAGCACCAGGAGGCAGAGCGTGCCGAGCAGCACGACCGCGGCGAGGCGTCCGAGCTCCGACATGCGCCAGGGGAGATCGAGCACGGCGCCCGTGGCGTCCATCGGAAGCGCGATCACGAACGCGATGGCCACGGCGAGCGCCGACAGGGTCACCGTTCCGACCAGGGCCAGACGCTTGCGCACGCTGAACGCGAACAGGGCCGCGGCGCCGAGGAGCGCGATGATCCAGATCACGCCTCGCGCGCCGCTCGCTGGTTGACGATCAGGAACGCGCCGGCCAGCGCGACGACCACCTGGAGCCAGGAAAGCAGCAGGGTGAGCGCCAGCTCCGGCCCCGGCATCATGCGGACGAGGAGCTGCGTGCCCGTGAGCATGAGCAGCGCGCCGAGCGAGCCGCGAACAGCGCCGCGCGCCGTCAGCAGAATGGCGATACCGGACGAGAGGAGCCAGAACGCGGCCACTTCGGTCGTGACCCCGCTGGGATCCGGGCCCAGGAGGTTGGTGTTGATCTCGTCGCCCGTCTCGGGTCGCAGGAACGCGAAGGCCGCCGCCGTCGTCGCGGCGGCGACGATCGTCGCGAGCCACAGCCGCCAGCCGGGATCCTCGCCGAACCGCCGGTCGCGGGCGGCGACGAAGAGGATCGCGGAGGCGACCAGCGCCGCGCAGGCCGAGATCAGGATCTGCGAGACCGCGAGGGTTCCGTCGTCGATGAGGTGCGCGGCGAGTGAGACGCCGAAGAACGCGACCGCCATGTAGCGAAGCTGGCGCGCGCTGTTCGCGGCGAGTGTGGTGACGGCCACGATCGCGAGCAACAGCATCAGCGGGCCGCCCACACGAGCAGCGTCGCGATGAGCATCAGCGCGAGCCAGACCCCGGCGCGCTCCTCGAACATCGCAAAGACCGCGGAGACCGTGGTGGCGGAGCCGGCAAGGCCGCGGAACCACGCCGCGGCGATGGGCACGGGATCGGCCGCCGAGACCACCGCCTCGAGCCGTGCGCTGAGCACCGTCAGCTGGGGTAGCAGCTCGCGCACCGCGCGAGCCGCGACGACGAGCAGCGTCGAGAAGACGGTTACGACGGGCACCAGCGTCACGAGGTCGTCGAAGGCCCGCGTGTTCGGACGGCCGAATGCGCCCGACATCGCATCGAACAGCGGCAGTGAGAGCGTGAGGGCGACCATGATCGTGCCCAGGAACGAGGCGATCGACGCGGACACGTCGAGGTCCGACGGGACCGGTGCGATGCCCAGCCGCCGCCCCGCCTGCGCGAGCTCGAGTCCCAGGACCGCCACCGCGGCGACGACGGCGAGCACCAGCGTGACGAGATCGGGCACCTCGAGCGCGCCGATCGCGATCGCGAGCGCTCCGGCGACGATCACGGTGGAGCTCGCCATCGACGTGATGTACGAGCGGTGGGGTGGCATCCAGAACCCATCCGCCACCGCGGCGAGGCCGCCGCCGGCGAGGATGACGACAGCGCCGGCAAGCGCCGTGGGTGAGCCGGTCGCGAGCGCGATGAACAGCGTCGCGAGCACGACGTCGTGGCGCGTGATCGGCCATTGCTCGGGGAGCGCGAGCGAGACGGCGGCCGCGTACGCGATGGTCAGAATCGATGCGACCAGGATGACGTGGCTCCAGTGGAGGAACGGGTACGCGAGGATGAGCACGAGGACGAGGGCCGACAGCGCGATGCGTCGTCGCAGCCCCTGGGCGCGCCGGCGCGCGATGAAACGCAGCGCGAGTGCGGCGACGACGAGCGCGATGAGCTCGGTGGAGATGATCGCGGGGAGCGCGAGGGTGGACAGGTCGATGCGCGTCACGCCGAGGATGCGGCAGAGCACCACCGTCGCCCCGATGCCCGCGGGCATGGTGAGGAGACCGCGAAGGCTTTCGCGTTCGCCGGCCTCTTCCTGCCGATAACCCCACGGCACGAAGGGATACAGACCGGCGAAGAGGGCCGCGCCCAGCGAGGCCGCGAGAACGACGCCTGGTGTCATCGCCTCGGGCGAGATCGTGTCGAAACGGAATGACGCGCCGCCGAAGCGTGACACCAGAAGGGCCGCGACCACGAATCCCTGCACGCCACCCGCGAGATACCCCGTGACGCGAGCGACCGCCGCCGCCGGCGACACGAGCAGCGCGATGAATGAGGTCAGCGAGCCGAGCGCACCGAGGATGACGATGCAGGCGATCAGGTCATCGGTGACGACGAGCGTCATGAGAACGAGGCCGTTCAGGAGGATCACCGGCCGCAGGAGCTGATGACGCGCACTCACGCGCGTCGTGGCGACCAGAGCGGCCGCGACGTACAGCGCGCCGATGGCGACGGCGATGGTGGCCAGGCCATCCAGGCGATACGACGCTTGGATGGTCGGTCCCCCTATCGCTGACCATTCCCAGAGAGCGCGTCCGCGTGCGCGCTCGGGGTCGAGCGCGAAATACATGAGGAGTGGCGCAAGTCCGGCGATCGCGCAGCAGGCCGCGGCGAACGGGGTGCGCCAGCGGGATCTTCGGCGCGGCACGACAAATGCGAATGCGAGCGCGGCAAGTGAAAGAGCAACGACGAAGAGGATCAGCTCGGCTCGCACGGCCACTGCGGTAAGGTAGCCGAAGTGGATCTGCGCTTACTGCCGCAGCAGCAGCTGAAGGTCACGCCGAAACAGATCGCCGCGAACGCGATCCTCCAACTCTCGTCGCTCGAGCTCCAGGACGTCATCAATCAGGAGCTTCAGGAGAATCCGGCGCTCGATCTCGAGGAGCAGCAGGTCTGCCCGCTGTGCGGGCAGCCCCTTCCCGGACGCGTGTGCCTGAACTGCTTCGGTCTCGCGAAGGCGCCGCGGCAGAACGATCCCGAAGCAGAGCCGCTCGAGGGCAACAGCCTGATGCAGCGCGACGACGACGGCGACGAGTTCGATCCGGTCGTGCGCGCGGAGTCGGAGCAGACGCTCGCCGAGTGGCTCTCGTGGAACGTGCGCGTCCTACTGCCGGCGCGCCTGCTGCCGGTCGCCGAATACCTCATCGGGAACATCAACGAGGTCGGCTACCTCGATCCGGGTGTCACGATCGAGGACGCGGCGAGCACGATGAAGGTGTCGGTGGCCGACGCGATGCTCGCGCTGCGCGCGATCCAGTCCGTGGAGCCCTGGGGCATCGGCGCGCGCGACGTGCGCGAGTGCATGCTCATCCAGATGCAGCACCTCGAGGAGGTCGGCGAGGAGGTCCCGCCGCACGTGCGCGAGATCATCGCCGAGCACTTCCGCGAGCTCGGCGAGCACAAGTTCGGCGATGTCGCGCAGGCGCTTCGCATCACGCGTGACGAGGTCCAGGCCGCGTGGGACTACATCAAAGACAACCTCAACCCCCACCCGGCACAGGGCTTCGCAGCCGGGCCCGATGGCACGAGCATCGGCGGCCGCGAGGTCGGCCTGCGGCCCGACGTGATCATCGCGAAGTCGGAGAGCGGCGAGTACGAGGTCGAGGTCATCGAGTCGCGGCGCTTCTCGCTGCGCGTGAACCCGGTCTACCGCCAGCTGATCATGCAGCTGCAGACCGCGCGCAAGGAAGGCACCAGCGCGGTGCCGATGAACGACGACGACCGGCAGCACATCCGCGAGTACGTCACGCGGGCGAAGTTCTTCATCGACAACATCAATCAGCGCCGGCAGACGATCCTGCGGATCACCGAGGTCATCGTCGAATGCCAGCTGGAGTTCCTCGATCGCGGCATCCAGTCCCTGCGGCCCCTCACGCGGGCCGAGGTCGGGGAGCGCATCGGGATGCACGAGTCCACCGTGAGCCGCGCGACCGCCGGCAAATTCGTCCTGCTTCCCAGCGGCCAGGTCGTCCCCTTCGCGATGTTCTTCACCGC
>DATKCP010000113.1:0-7635 GCA_035513115.1 Candidatus Limnocylindria bacterium
CACGCCGACCGCCACGCCGACCGCCACGCCGACCGCCACGCCGACCGCCACGCCGACCGCCACGCCGACCGCCACGCCATCTGTGGCAGCCCTGGCACCGGCGGCACTAGCTACTCCTCAGGCGGTGTCCACACTCCCGGCCGGGCCGTTCGATGCGCTTGGCGAGCCGACTGGCGCGCTCAATGTGGGGACTACGGCCGCGCACATCCCTGTTGCAGTCGTGCCGATTCCGAGACTCCCGTCAACAGCTACCGACGATGGATCCGTGCCACTCCCACCACTGGCTCTCTTTGTGGCGTCGATCGGCGGGCTACTGATGGCCTCGCGAAGGCACGAAACAACCCGATGACAATTCCGTCATAGCTCGCGTCACCATTCAGCGCACCCTCGGCAGGCCGTGGCGGGTCACAGATGGAAGCGAACGCCGCGGAGACGGCATTCCGATGTGAAGGCGTTGCCCTCACAGCCCTAGTTGCCACGACCACGCAGAGCGTGCCGAGCGATAACGCGACGAACGCCATCCGCCGCTCCCTCTCGCTTCTCGACATGGCGTTCATGACCACCCCGATCGCGAAGAATCCGGCGAGGACCCAGACCGCGGCGCGTGGGAGCTCCGACGCGACCAGATCGGTGACGTTCGCCGCCTCAAGGATGATCAGCGCCGTAAGCACATAGATGAACGTCGCAACGACGCTGCCGACCCGCAGTAAGCGCGGCAGGACCTGATGGGCGCCGCCCCATGCGTAATGCCCGAGAGGCAGGCCGGCCGCAAGCAAGAGCTGGAAGCCGACGAGCCCAGCGAGTATCAAAGCCGCAAGGACCGCCGCGACCTAGCTGATCGTCCTGCAACACTGACACACCGCCGTGCGTGAGGCTCCCGTACTCTCCGCTGCGAAGTGGACACCCCGCCGCTCTGGCTCGATGCCGAAACGATGCGGAGGCTTGGTCGCGAAACGGTCGATGCCATTGCGGACCGGCTCTCGCGGCCGTGGGACGCGACCCCGGTCGTCACGTCACTCTCACCGGAAGACCTCGCGGCGCGGTTGCAGGAGCCGGCGCCGGAAGAAGCGCGACCGTTCGATCAGCTGCTCGCGCGTCTCGAGGCCGACGTGTTGCCGTTCATGGCTCGTAACGAGCACCCTGGCTACTTCGCCTACATCCCGGGCTGCGGCACGTGGCCCTCCGCGCTCGGCGACCTCATCGCGAGCGGTCTCAACATGGACGTGGGCTCGTGGGGGTTGTCGGCTGGCCCGAGCCAGCTCGAGATCGTCGTCCTCGATTGGTTCAAGGAGTGGATCGGCTATCCGGCCGACGCGGGCGGTGTGCTCACAAGCGGCGGCTCGGCAGCGAACATGACCGCACTCGCATGTGCGCGCGAGTCGCTTGTCGGTGCGATGTCGGACCGGCTCGTCGTGTACTGCGCCGACCAAGCGCACTCCTCGGTCGCGCGCGCGGCACGGATTCTCGGCTTCCGCCCAGATCAGGTCCGCGTGCTGCCGGTCGACGAGCGTTACCGACTGCGGCCCGAGGCGCTGAGCGCCGCGATGGACGCCGACACTCGCGCCGGTCGCGAGCCGCTCTTCGTGGCCGCGGCCGCCGGATCCACGAGCACCGGCTCGATAGATCCACTGCCGCAGATCGCCGCGGTCTGCCGCGAGCGTGGCGTGTGGTTCCACGTTGACGGGGCATACGGCGGATTCGCCGCCATCACCGAGCGCGGGCGTGCCGCGATGACCGGCATCGAGCTCGCGGACTCGGTCACGCTGGATCCGCACAAGTGGCTCTACCAGCCGTTCGAGTGCGGGTGCCTTCTCGTGCGTAACGGGCGGCAGCTTCTCGATGCGTTCGAGATCCACCCGGATTACCTGCGCGACGTGAAGAGCGCCGTACCTCGCGAAGTGAATTTCGCCGATTACGGGATGCAGCTCTCGCGGACATCGCACGCGATCAAGGTCTGGCTGTCCGTCCAGTATTTCGGCCTCGCTGCCTTCCGCGCGGCGATCGACCGCTGCCTCGATCTCACGCTGTGGGCGCAGGAGCGCATCGAGCGGAGCGACACGCTCGAGCTCATGAGTGCCGCCTCCCTCGGCGTGCTCTGCTTCCGCAGGCGGTTCGGTACCGACGTGGACGAGGAGCGCAGCGAGCGCATGAACTCACAGCTCGCGCGTAGCCTCGCGCGTACCCGGGTCGGCTTCGTCTCATCCACGAAGCTTCGCGGACGCTTCGCGATCCGGCTCTGCGTCTTCAACCACACGACACGACGGGAAGACATCGAAGCCGTGCTCGAGCACTTCGAGCGCAGCGAAGTCGAGGATGCCGCCGTCGCGTTGCCGGTGATCGAGCACGACCGCGACCCGCGTGTGGAAGAGGGCTGGCTGGGACCGCCACGGGTAAGTCCGGCGACGGTGTCGAGCCTCAAGCTTTTCTCCGGACTCAGCGCACGTGACGTTGAGCGCGTTGCCCGCATGGCGCGCGAAGTTCGCATCCCGGCGGGCGCCGCGATCGTCGAGCAATGGGACGTCGGCCGCGAGTTCTACGTGATCGTCAGCGGTACGGCGCGCGTGTTCAAGGATGGCAAGCCGATCGACGATATGGGGCCGGGTGACTTCTTCGGCGAGCTTGCCGCCCTCGAGTGGGGCGCCAGCTTCTCGTATCCGCGCCTCGCCACCGTGCTCGCAACGTCCGATGTCCGAGCGCTCGTCCTGCCTGGCCCGTTCTTCAACGAGCTCGTGCGTGACGCGCCGAGCGTTGGTGCGACGATCCGCGGGGCCGTGCGGGACCGCCTTCCCCGGATGTGAGCTACGGCGCGCGCGACCGCGCGATCGCGTCAGCGGCATGCGCGCTCGCAGGCCGTGAATGCACGGCGCTGAGGAACTCCTCGCGTCGCAGCGAGTAGAGCTGCACCGCCTCACGCGCGGTCACGGACGCCGTCCGCGGCACGTCGCGCAGCAGCGCGATCTCACCGAAGAAGTCACCCGGACCGAGCTCGCGCACCGGGCGCCCGTCGACCGTCACGGATACGACGCCCTCATCGATGACGTAGAAGTGGTCGCCCGCCTCGCCCTGACGGAGGATCGCCTCGCCCGCCTTCGCGTTCACGCGTTCGAGCGCGTCGGCGATCCGACCGAGTGAAAGGGTCGGCAACGGAGCGAAGAAGGGGATCGCTCGAAGTAGTCCCAGCGCTCGTGGGTGTCGTGGCGCGAGCGCCTCCAGCCGCAGGAGCGGCCGAAGAGTGAGCACGAGCGTCGCGGGCAAGAGGACGCCGACGGCGAGGAGCGCTGCGCTGATGCCGAATCGTTCAACGAGGAACGGAGCCAGCGCCGCGCCAAGCGCCAGTCCGCCCATCGATAGTCCCTCAAGCAGACCGAATACGCGCGTCAGCGCGTCTCTGGGGGCGACGCGCTGCAGCAGCGTTCGAGCCGCAACGTCCATGAGACCGCGTCCCGCTCCGGCCGTCGCGACGAGCGCGAAGACAAGACCGGCTTGCGGTAGTGACGATGCGATGGCGAGACCGCCGCCCCAGAGGAGGATGCCGACGGCGACCCAGCGTGGCAGCGAGCTGCGCATCGCGAGCGCGCCGGCCCCGAGCGCCCCAAGGGCGCCTCCCAGACCGAGCGCGGAGTTCAGGATGCCGACGCCGGTCTCCCCAATGTCGAGCGCATCCATCGCCAGCGCGACGAAGAGCACATCCAGTGCACCGACCTGGAGGGCCTGTACCGCGAGCAGCGCAACGAGCAGCAACGCGCGGTGGTCGGTCGCGAGGACCTGAATCGCCCGGCGTGCGTCCAGAGCGCGGGCGACGTCGACCATCGGTGACTGCGCCGGACTGCGGACCGGTAGGACGACCAGAGCAGCAACGACCAGCCCAGCCCCCATCGATGCATAGACGAATCCCGGCCCCGAGAGAGCGAGCAGCACGCCCGCGAACGCCGGCGCGACAAGCAGGCTCGCGTTCTCGATCGTCGCCAGCACTGAGTTTGCGGCGGTCAGGCTTTCCGGCGTCTTCGATAAGGCCGGTAAGAGACCGTTCTGCGCTGGACGCGTGAGCGTGATGCTCGTTGCGGCCGCCGCGGCGAGGGCGTAGACGAGCCATACCGGCGCGCCGAAACCAAGTGCGGCGGCCGTCGCGCCCATCGTTGCCGCCTGCGCCGCATAGGCGATGGATAGGACGTGGGCGCGGGGATACCGATCCGCGATCGTCGCCCCGAACGGCGCGAAGATCGCCGCTGGAACGAGCTGGAGCACTGCGACGAGCCCGGTGGCGACAACGCCGCCCTGCTCATATGCGTACACAAGCATCGCGATCCAGGTCGCCCACTCGGCGACGTTGAAGGCGACGAACGCGATCGCGATCCGTCGGAGCGCGGAGTCCTGCACGGCGCGAAGCATCGCACGCGGCCTATCCTCCCCTCGGCGTGGAGGTCGAGGCGGTGCGCGTCGCGTGAGAACTGGACGCGCGCGAACCGCGTGCCGAGCGAGTCCTAGTCGGAGAGCTGTGGCGCGACGTAGACCACCGCGGTGAGGCAGAGCGCGTCACGAAGCCAGGCCGCGAGGTGACTCCGCGCGAGGGCGCGCTCGATCCGCAGGTCGTAGTACGCGTGGCGCATGCCGATGAGCACCGAGCGAAGCGCGGCGCGGGTGATGCCCACGGCGAGCAGCCGGCGAAGCATCGCGGACCGCTGGACGAGCGCGGGCGCGCCGAGCAGGCCGCCCTTGTCGGCCTGTCCCCACCAGATCGCGCGCGCGAGCTCCTCCGCTTCGCGGTGCTGCGACGCATCCGTGAAGCGCGTCACGCCAGCCGCGCCCTCGACGATCGTGACCAGCGGCAGGTGATGCCCGAGCGCGATGTGCGCGGCGACGTGGACGTAGAGATAGATGCGCTCGGCGACGCTCGCCGACGAGCTCACCACAAGGCTCTTCGGACGATCCTCGCGGTCCGGGCTGACCAGCAGCGCGCGGACGTCGGCGAGAGGCGCGAAGCGCGTGCGCACGCGCAGCCGCTGCTCGAGGTGCGCGCGCAGCCGCTCTTCCTCGGCGCGGAGGGTGTGGCTCTCGGCGCGCGGCCGCCCCGCGATCACTTTGGTAGCCATACGCGCAGACCCTCCTCCAGGTATTCCTTGAGCGTGTTGCGGTCGGTGAGTTTTGGCAGCGTCGCGGCGAGGTCGCGGAAGATCAGCGATGCCAGCGGCTCGCCGACGAATCCCGCGAGCACCGCGTGGCCCTCGTCGACGATCGAGCCGACCGAGAGCTCGCGCTCGCAGCCGAGGATCATCAGCGCGAAGTAGAGGCGGATGCACTCCTCGGGCGAGTCGATCGCGCGGGCGACCTGCGTCTTGCCCCGCGCGATGCGGTGTAGCGTGGCGCGGTCGAGCGCGAGCGTTCCGTCGGTGAGGTCGTAGAGGCGATCGACGAGCGTGTCGAGCGACGTGCCCGCGCTGAGGGCCTGGATCGCCTCGGAGACGCGCTGCGCGTTCTGGATCCGCACCGCCCGAGAATACCGGGCGTCCGTGTCGCCGTCGTCTCACTCGTGGGACGGCTGCCTCGTGCGCTGTCTCTCGCGCGCGATGACGCGGCGCGTCGGCCGCTGGAGAGTGACCAGCCATGCTCGAACGACGTGCCGCCGCGACGCTTGCGCTCGCCCTCCTGCTCGGCGTCGCCGCCCAGTACCTCTTCTACGGCCACGCGCTCGGCCTGAACTTTTCGCTGGTCACGGCGCTGTTCCTCACCTCGGCGTGGACCCTTCGGGCGCCCCGGCCGGTCCGGCGCATCGACCTGTGGATCCCGGCGTCGGCGTCGGCGTTCGCGGCGTTCGTGTCCGTGCGCGCCGATCCGACGCTGCTGTTCTTCGACGTCCTCGCGACCCTCGTGCTGTGTGGGGCATCCGTGGTCGTGTTCGGTGGCGTCCCCATCAGCACGCTCGCGATCCGGCGGCTCATCCGCGAGGCGCTCTCGCTCGTCGGTCGGTCCCTCGTCGGCGCGTTCGACGCGATCGGTCGCGCGTCGCCGCTCGTGCGAGGGCTGTCGCCACGGATGGCACGAGCCTGGGGTCCCCTCGGTGGCGTGCTGCTCGCCGCGCCCTTCGTCTTCGTGTTCGCCGTGCTGTTCTCGTCCGCCGACGTGGTCTTCGCCCGCACGCTCGAGCGGGTCATCGACACGCGACGCGTACTCGAGCTGCTCGGCGAAGCGCCGGG
Organism: Candidatus Limnocylindria bacterium; assembly: GCA_035513115.1. Classification (GTDB taxonomy): domain Bacteria; phylum Chloroflexota; class Limnocylindria; order P2-11E; family P2-11E; genus CF-39. Next base: position 6,192 of record DATKCP010000113.1, read on the forward strand.
ACGTCTGACGGTGGCGGGGATCGTGGCGTGGGCGGTGGCCGGCGCGCTCTGGACGATTTCGCGCGCGCCGCGCGACGACGGTGGCGGGTCTCCGGGCTCAGCGCTCGGCGAGGACACCGCGACCGTGGCACTCGTCGTGATCGACGTCCTGTTCGCGGCCTTCGTGGTGCTGCAGATCGCGTATCTCTTCGGCGGGCGTGACACGCTCGACGCCGCCGCCATCACGTACAGCGCCTACGCGCGCCGCGGGTTCTTCGAGCTCATCGCCGTGGTCGTGCTCGTGGGCGGACTGCTCCTCGGTCTCGAGCTTCTCGTGCGTCGCCGTGGGCGACGGTACGTGACGGCCGCGGTGGCGCTGCTGCTGCTCAGCGGCGCGGTCCTGGTCTCGGCGTATTACCGCCTCGAGCTCTACCAGCGCGCATACGGGTGGAGCGAGCTTCGCCTGTACGCCTTCGCCGCGATCGCCTTCCTGGCTGCCGCGCTCGCGATCTTCGCCTGGAGCGTCCTGCGCGCGCGCATGGCCTTCGTCGCTCCGCCGCTCGTCGCGGCGGCTGTCGCGGTCGGCCTGTGCGTGAACGTCGTCGGGCCCTCCGCTCACATCGCGCGCGCGAACCTCGATCGCGTGATCGACCCGACCGGGCTGCCGGACGACGCGCACCGCCCACTGGACGTGTGGGCGCTGTGGTCGCTGGGCGACGGGGCGATCTCCGAGATCGTCGCGCGCTACGACGTTCTCCCGGAGGGCGAGCGCAGGCGCGTCTTCGACGTGCTGCACGGACACACGCGGTGGCGCGACCTCTCGCGTGGACCGGACTGGCGGGCCTGGAACCTAGACCGCGAGCGGGCGCGTGCCGCCCTCGCCCAGTGGGAGCGCGCGCCCCGCTAGGAGCGAAGCAGGTCCGCGAGGATCGGATCGCCCTTCTCCGGCTGTGGGCGCACCTGATCCCAGGTGCAGTCCCTGGGATCCTTGTCGGGGCGGAAGCGGAGGAAGCGCGTGCCGTGACGGATGCGCTCTTCCTCCATCTTGTCGTAGCGAATCTCGCAGACCAGCTCCGGCCGGATCTCGTGCCAGGGAAGGTCCTTCCCTTGTGACCAGCGCGATCCCGCGTCCGGCGTGCGGCCCCACTCGCTCGGGTCGAATGAGAGGTGGCCCTCCGACCTCAGCGGCGGCAGCGTCTGCTGCAGCTGTTTCTGAAGGGAGGCGGCGATTCCCGAGGTGTGACCGACGAAGTCGAGCGTACCGTCCCCGCGATATAAGCCAAGTAAAAGGCTCGCAATCTTCGTCCCATTGGTGCGGTAGCCCACGATCACGCAGTCGCAGGTCTTGTGGTACTTCACCTTCTTCACGACCTCGCGAGAGCCCGGCCGATACGGACTGTCGACGCGCTTGGCGATGATCCCGTCGAGCCCGATCAGCTCGAGCCGCTCGAGCCAGTGCTTCGCG
>DATKCP010000114.1:0-14082 GCA_035513115.1 Candidatus Limnocylindria bacterium
ACCACGAGCGGCTCCGCCTGCACCACCTCGTGCAGCAGGTCGAACCAGGCGAGCAGCGGCCAGTCGCGATCGGGATGGCGCGCGCGCGCGTTGTCGTAGGCGCGCTCGAAGTTGCTCGTCTCCGCCGGGGACCAATGCACCAGCCTGGCCGAGCCGACGTCGGAGCCGGCCCTCGCCGCGACGGTGCGTAGGTGCGCGAGCCACGCGTCGATCATCTTCGCCTCCGCGCCGAGCGACAGCTCGTCAACCGTGAACTGGTCGAACTTCCACACACCGCCCTGGTACGTGCCGCACCCGATCTGGAAGATCACCGACTGGCCGCCTTTGCGCGGGAACGCCGCGAAGTCGTCGTTCAGATCCTGGAGGAATTCGAAGTCGACGAAGGCCTCCACGATGGCGCGCTCCCGCCACACCTGTGTGGAGGTCACCATCCGCTGGGGCCACACTGCCTCGCCGCCCGGCCGGTTCACCGCGAGCACCGCGTCGACGATCGACGCTTCCTTCTCGCTGCTTATCCCGAGCAGCGCGGACGACAGGCGTGGATCGTCCCAGCGCGTCACACCGGACTCGTGCGCGCGCGTCCGGTGCGTCGCGTTCACCCGCGGGAGCAGCGTGAGGTCGGCCAGCGCCGCTCCGATCTTCGTCTTCGCGTCGTGCCACGGCGCATCCTGGTCGGCCTTCATGTTCGGCCACAGCTCCGGTACCGACGGCAGGGGAAGGACGCGCCACTCCGCGCCCTCGGTGCGTACGCGACGGATCCACGCCGCCGCCTGCTGAACGGCGTCGCGCAGATCCGTCCCGCGGCCACGCAGCACCGTGTCGTGCGGGACGCGCGCGATGCGCTCCCAGCAGCGGTCACCGCGCTCGTCGCCCTGCTTCCACGCGCGACCGGCGACGTACGAGGCCGGAGGCGTGTAGCCCTGCATGCGCCCGAGCGCCTCGTTGTAGACCCAGGCCTGCGCGAGCGTGTCGAGATCGCTGGGTGAGGTGGACAGCCCGCCGGCCTTCAGGATGTCGAGCGTCCTGAATTTCACGTCCACGACGCGGTAGTGGCGTCCGTGCGAGAGCCCGATCGCCGCGAGCTCCAGCGGATCGCCCACCAGGGCTGCCGGGCAGAGCTGGCCCAGCACGTCGGAGCGCACGAGCAGGTCCACCACGCCGAACATCCGAAGCTGCGGATCGCGCAGCACACCCGCGGCGATGATCGGCACGCCGGCCTGCATCGCTTCCTGCGTCGCGATCGCCGCCGAAATGGCCCGTGCTTCATCGGGCCGGTGCGTGATGCGGACGAGCTGCCAGCGCTGCGCGAGGTCGGCGAGGACCGCCTTCTCGAAGGCGCGTCCCTGCCGCATCAGGAAGCGCCCGAGATCGAACGTCTCGTCGTATCCCGGAAGCTGGTCGTCGCGGGCGAATCCGTGGATCGTCGGGTATTCGTCGAGCCAGTCGAGCAGCAGATCGTTCCTGCACCAGTTGCGCGTCTCTCCTGCCGCGACCCAGTCGAGCCAGTCGAGGTCGGTCCGCGGATCGCACGGTAGACCGTCGTCGCGGAGCACGATGGCGTCGCGGCCGATGGGGATCCCTAGGCCTCCAGCACGTCGATGAGCCCGCGCAGGTCCTCTTCCTCGCGTACCGCCTTTCCGTCGGACGGCGGCGGCACGCGTCCGCGGTTCGCCCAGTACACGTCCATCCCCGCGCGCGACGCACCACCGACGTCGTGCGCCGACCCCGCAACGAACAGCACGCGCTTCCGCTGAAGGTTCAGCGCGTCGAGCGCCGCGCGGTACGGGCGCGGATCGGGCTTGTACGCGCCGGCGCGCTCCGCCGTCATCACGAGGTCGAAGGTCCCCACGCGCGCGGCCGCCAGCGCCCCGAGGCGTTCGGAGCAGTTGGTGACGATGAACCGCGTGTACGACCCGAGACGTGGAAGGATCTCGGGCACGTCGGGCCACGGCGCGGACTGCCCCCAGCGCGCGAGCAGCTGATCGGCCCGCGCTCGCTCGATACCGACCGCGTCCGCGGCGTCGCGCACGATGTCCTCGAACGGCCGATACCGTTTGCCGCGAAGCAACGACTGTGACGACGCGTGCCAGCGCATGCCGAGATCGCGTCCGCCCGCGACCTCGGCGAACAGCGACCACGTGTCGAGCAGCGCGGTGAGGAGATCGAAGCCCACGGCGGTGTACCGCATCTCACGCCTAGTATCCGCGCGCATGCCCGACACCCGCAGCCGGTGGCACCACTCCAAGACCGAACCCGTCGCTCGTGGCGGCATGGTCTCGGCCGAGCACCACCTCGCGGCGGAGGCCGGCGTCGAGATGCTGCGCGACGGCGGGAACGCGGTCGATGCGGCCGTCGCGGCCGCGTTCGTCATGGGGGTCGTCGAGCCCTTCACCAGCGGCATCGGGGGGATCGCCGGCCTCGTCATACGGCAGGCGGACGGCACCGTCGCGTCCGTGGACGGCGGTACCCGCGCGCCACTCGCGGCGCGCGCTGACATGTTCGAGCTCGCCGGTGGCGGCGCGCGCGCGGGGATGTACCTGTGGCCCGCGGTGAAGGACGGCGCGAACATCGAGGGGGCGACCTCCGTGAGCGTCCCCGGCCAGGCGGCGGCGCTGTGCCTGGCGCTCGAGCGCAACGGGTCGTTGCCGCGCGCGCGCGTCATGGAGCCGGCGATCCGGCACGCGCGCGAGGGCTTCGAGATCGACTGGTACGTCGCGCTGTCGTTCGCCATGTACGCCGAGCGTCTCTGGAAGGCCGGCGACGCGCGCCGCATCTTCTTCAGGCCCAGCGGCGCGCCGCTCCGTCCGCCGATCGGCACGGAGCCGTCGGACCGCGTCGTTCAGACCGATCTCGCGCGGACGCTCGACGCGGTCGCGCGCGATGGTCCTGACGTGCTCTACCGCGGCGAGATCGCGGACGCGATCGTGACCGACGTGCGCGCGAACGGAGGCGTGCTGGGCGCTGAGGATCTAGCGAAGTACGAGGCGCGTGTGGGGACGCCGCTGCAGACCATGTACCGCGGCCACCGCGTGATCACCCTGGACGGCCTCTCGGGCGGACCGACGGTCGCGCGCGCCCTCACCGTGCTCGACGCGTTCCCCGTCGGCGCGAAGGAGCGGGGCGGCGTCGATCACCTGCATCTGGTGGCCGAGGCGCTGCGCGCGTCGTTCCTGCATCGCTTCTCGCAGCTCGCCGACCACACGACGCACCTGAACGCCGTCGACAAGGACCTGACGATGGTCTCGCTCACGCAGACGCTCGGCCAGGGGTTCGGATCGGGCTTCGTGCCCAAAGGGACGGGCGTCGTCCTGGTCGACGGGATGACGTGGTTCGATCCGGTGCCGGGCCATCCGAACTCGATCGCGCCCGGCAAGCGCGTGCTCTGGGCCGGATCGCCGACGCTCATCGCGCGCGGCGATGCGCCCCTGCTCGCGGTCGGCGCTCCGGGCGGCCGCAAGATCATGAGCGCCGTGACGCAGACGATCGTGAACGTCGTCGACTTCGGCGACGGACCGCAGGACGCGGTGAACCGACCGCGCGTGCACGACGAGGGGGAGGGGCTGCTCGTCGACTCGCGCATCCCGGACGACGTGCGCGCCGGGCTCGCGGCGCTGGGGCACGTCATCGACGTGAAGGAAGAGACCCTGATGTCGGCCTGGTTCGCGCGCCCCAACGCGATCATGGTCGACGCGAAGACCGGCGAGCTCCGCGGCGGCGTCGACCAGAACAAGCCCGCCGTCGCTATCGGGATAGGCTAGTCCGCCGATGGCACGCTTCATCGTCGACGGCGGCACGCCGCTGCGCGGAGAGATCCGTCCGGCCGGCAACAAGAACGAGGCTCTGCCGCTCATCGCCGCGGCCCTGCTGACGGACGAGCCGGTCACGCTCCACAACGTCCCTCGCATCCGAGATGTTCGTGGAATGCTCGAGGTCGTCAGCGCCCTGGGGGCGAACGTGGAGGAGCTGGATGCGACCAGTGTCCGCATCACGGCCGCCGGGCTCAGGAACACCGAGGTCCCGCAGGCGCTCGCACGCGAGATCCGAACATCGCTGCTGTTCGCCGCGCCGCTCCTCGCGCGCCACAAGAAGGTCAAGCTGGGACTCCCGGGCGGCGACGTCATCGGACGGCGCCGCAACGATACCCACTTCCTCGCGCTGCGAGCCCTCGGCGCCGAGCTCGACGTCGGACAGACCGGGTACGGCCTGCACACCGCCGGCCTGAGGGGCGCGGACCTGCTGCTCGACGAGCCATCCGTCACCGCGACGGAGAACGCGCTCATGGCCGCGGTGCTCGCGACCGGGCGCACGGTCATCCGCAATGCGGCGAGCGAGCCGCACGTGCAGCAGCTGGGCGTCGCGCTCCTGAGGATGGGCGCGCGGATCAACGGCATCGGTACGAACACGATCACGATTGACGGCGCCGAACGGCTCAAAGGTGTCGAGCACAGGATCCTCGGTGACCACATGGAGGTCGGCTCGCTCATCGGGGCGGCCGCGATGACCCACGGCGAGATCACCATCAAGGACGCGGTGCCGCAATACCTGCGCATGACGCGCCTGGTGTTCAAGCGGCTCGGCGTCGAGACCGAGGTGCGCGGCGAGGACCTCGTCGTGAAGGCCAGGGACCGCTACGTGATCGAGGAGGACCTCGGCGGCGCGATCCCGAAGGTGCAGTCGCAGGTGTGGCCGGGCTTCCCGTCGGACCTGACCAGCATCGCCACGGCGATGGCGACGCAGGCGGAGGGCACGGTGCTCATCCACGAGTGGATGTTCCCGGGGCGCATGTACTGGGTCGGCTCGCTCGAGAGCATGGGCGCGCGACTGGTGCTGTGCGATCCGCATCGCGTCGTCGTCGTCGGCCGATCGCAGCTCTACGGCACCGATCTGCGCAGCCCCGACATCCGCGCGGGCATGGCGCTGCTCGCCGCGACGCTCTGCGCGAAGGGCCAGAGCATCATCAGCAACGTCGAGCAGATCGACCGCGGCTACGAGGACCTCGACACGCGCCTCAGAGCGCTGGGCGCGAAGATCGAACGCGCGGCGTGACGTCCTTCGCGACTCACCTCGAATGCTCGCGGTGCGCCGAATACTTCCAGATCGACACGCTCCAGCAGACCTGCTCGAACGACGGCGGGCCGCTCCTCGTGCGCTACGACCTGGTGAAGGTCCATGAGGCGATGCAGCGCGAGGCGCTCGCGCGGCGCCCGGCGACGCTCTGGCGCTACCGAGAGCTCCTGCCGATGGAAGACGCCGGCCGCGTCGTGACGCTCGGCGAGCCGACCACGCCGCTTCTCGACGCGCACCGGATAGGTGAGGAGCTGGACATCCCCGGTCTGCGCGTCAAGGACGAAGGGCTTCTTCCGACCGGGACGTTCAAGGCGCGCGGGGCCGCCGTGGGCGTCACGCGCGCGCTCGAGCTCGGCGTGAGCACGATCGCGCTCCCCACCGCGGGCAACGCGGGCGCGGCGTGGGCCGCGTATGGCGCGCGCGCGGGGATCCGCGTCGTCGCGGTGATGCCGGACACGACGCCGCAGACGATCGTGCGCGAGACGGCGTCGTACGGCGCCGACGTGTACGTGGTGCCGGGCTCGATCGCGGACGCGGGCGCGGTCGTGAGACGCGCGTGCGCCGAGCACGGTTGGTACGACGCGTCGACACTGAAGGAGCCGTACCGGATCGAGGGCAAGAAGACCATGGGCTTCGAGCTCGCCGAGCAGCTCGAATGGACGCTGCCCGACGTCGTCGTCTACCCGACTGGCGGCGGCGTCGGCCTCATCGGGATGTGGAAGGCTTTCGCGGAGCTGCGCGAGATCGGCTGGATCGCTCGCGACGACATGCCGCGGTTCGTTGCAGCGCAGGCGACGGGCTGCGCGCCGATCGTGCGCGCGTTCGAGGAAGGCGCGAGCGAGTCCCAGCCGTGGCCCGAGCCGGAGACGTTCGCCGCGGGCATCCGGGTGCCGAAGGCGCTCGGCGACTTCCTCGTCCTGCGTGCGCTGCGCGAGAGCGCGGGCATCGCGCTAGCCGTGACCGACGACCAGACGCGCGACATGATGCGGCTCGTCGGCGCGATGGAGGGGATGCTCGTGTGCCCCGAGGGCGCGGCCGCGCTCGCCGCCGCGGCCAAGCTCCGTCGCGACGGCTGGATCCGCGATAACGAGAGCGTCGTCGTGTTCAACACCGGGAGCGGGCTGAAGTACGCGGAGTCGCTGCAGGGCGAGGCTGCGCGGCGGCTGGACGCGGGCGCGCTGCCGGACGCTTAGCGGATCCTCGGGCGTCACACCGACTTCGCGTACCGCTCCAGCATCATTGGCCACCCGGCGGGCGATTCCATACCGGCCCGGTACGCGGCGGCCTTCTCACCGTGCCGCGAGAACCCTCGATGCTCGAGCACGATGCGCGTTCCCAGGGCCTCCTCGGTGAAACGGACCTCGACCTCGCTCGCCTTGTCGGGGTTCGGCTCGGGTGTGCGATCGAACGCGATCTGCCAGCTGAACACGATCCGCCCCGGCGGCTCCCACACGAGCACGCGGCCCCAGTCGCATTCGAAGTTGTGCGGCCCGCGCTCGAAGCACGCACCGCCGAGCCGCGGCTCGATACCGATGGTCTGCAGTACGTCCTGTGACCAGGTGTACTCGCGCGGCCACCAGCGCCCGATGTTCACGAATGCCGCGAAAGCCCGCTCGGGCGCGACCCGCACGAAGAGCTCGCGCGTCAGGACGTCTTCGGCCGCGACGGGCGCCACCCCACGACCCTACCTCAGTCCGCCCGGCGGCGGCGCGCCTAACATCCATATCGGATGGATCTCGCGCCGGACATCCTCGCCCTCGTCGGGAACACGCCGCTCGTCCGACTCTCGCGCATCGGGCGTGGTCTGAAGCCGACGCTGGTCGGCAAGCTCGAGCACCTCAATCCCGGAGGGTCGGTCAAGGACCGGATCGGGCTGCTCATGATCGAGGACGCGGAGCGCCGCGGGCTGCTGAAACCCGGCGGGACGATCGTGGAGCCGACCAGCGGCAACACCGGGGTCGGGCTCGCGATGGCAGCCGCGATCAAGGGCTACCGCGTCATCTGCACGATGGCCGACAAACAGAGCCAGGAGAAGCGCGACCTGCTGCGCGCGTTCGGCGCCGAGGTCGTCGTCTGCCCGACCGCGGTTCCCCCCGAGTCGCCGGAGTCCTATTACAAGGTGGCGGAGCGGCTCGCGAAGGAGACGCCCGGCGGCTTCCTGCCGAATCAGTACTACAACCCGATGAATCCCGAGGCGCACTACAACACGACCGGCCCGGAGATCTGGAAGCAGACCGACGGCAAGGTGACGCATCTCGTGCTCGGCATCGGCACCGGCGGCACGGTGACCGGCGCCGGCCGATATCTGAAGGAGCGCAACCCCGGCGTGCAGATCGTAGGCGCGGACCCGCAGGGTTCCCTCTACACCGGCGGCATCCATCCCTACAAGGTCGAGGGCATCGGCGAGGACTTCTATCCCGGCACATTCGACAAGTCGCTGGTCGACCGCTGGATGCGCGTGTCGGATCGTGACTCGTTCCTCACCGCGCGCCGTCTCACGCGCGAGGAGGGCATCCTGGTCGGGGGGTCATCGGGCACGGCGATGTTCGCGGCCCTGGAGCTCGCGAAGGAGCTGGACGAGAGCGCGCTCGTCCTGGTGCTCTTCGCCGACTCCGGCCGCTCGTACCTCTCGAAGATCTTCAACGACGAATGGATGCGCCAGAACGGCTACCTCGAGAGGTACCCGGTGCACGCTACGGTGCTCGACGTCGTGCGGGAGCGCATGGGCACGCCCGGCCTGATCGTCGTATCGAGGGAGCAGACCGTTCGCTCGGCCATCGACACGATGCAGCGCTACGGCATCTCGCAGATCCCGGTGGTCGCGGACGGCGAGGCGGCCCTCGTCACCGACATCGTCGGCAGCGTCCAGGAAACGACCATGCTCGACCGGGTCTTCCGTGAGCCCGCGCTCGTCGACGAGCGTGTCGAGCGGGTGATGGAGGCGCCGTTCCCGGTCGTCCAGGCGAACGAGGACATCGAGCGCCTTTACGCGGAGCTGTCCGCGGGTGCGCCCGCGCTGCTCGCGGCGTCCGACGATCGCCCGGTCTCGATCATCACCAAGGCCGATCTGCTCGAGTTCGTCGCGCACCAGCGGCGGCGCGCCCGCTGACGAGCGGCGTCCGTTAACTGCTTGCGCGCCGGCGCAACGTTTGGGAAAATCCCGGCCGTCAGGCGGACCTTGCTGTATAGGAGGTACAGGGGTCATGGCTGCGATGATCGATTTCGTCTGCACCGCGCAGCACGATCGCCGCGAGGAGCCATTCGTGACGCTGGAACAGGGTTTGTGGGCATATTGCTCGTCGGGGGCGGGCACCGGTCACCAGTGGACGCGCATCGATCCGACCGCGCTCGAAGCGCTGCGCTCCCACGCCGGCAACGCGCGCCCGCGCCTGGTCGCCGGCGACACCGAGCCACGTACGAGCCGATCTCGGTAGTCTGGGCGGGCGGGATGCTGCGGTCACGGATCGCCAACGGGAGCGCGCATCTCACTTCCGACAAGAGCGACGAACAGAGCCTCGCTGGTCGACCAGCGCGGTAGCGCGCGCGCCCGCCCACGCGCGGCGTTCGCGAGTCTGCGTCTGAGCCACGCGTCCGTCATGAGCCGCAGCGCGGCAGCCAGCGGGCGCGTCCGGCGCGGCGGCACGAACAGCCCCGCCGAACCGACGATCGCTCGCACAGAGGCGATGTCCGCGGCGATGATCGGGAGTCCATGCGCGAGCGCCTCGGCGAAGACGATCCCGTACCCCTCGCGCTCCGTCGGGAGGGCGAAGACGTCCGCCTCCGCGTAGCGCCGCGCGAGCGCGCGCTCGCCGAGCGAGCCGTGCACGACGACGCGGGCCCCGGGCGCGTTCGACCTGATTCGCGCGAGCACGGCGTCGCGGTACGCGCCGGAGCCGGTGTCGCCGACGAGGTCGAGATGGACGGCCGGCACGTCTGAGGCCGCTGCCACCAGCTGTGCGATGCCTTTCGCCGGCGACCAGTTCGCGACGGCGAGCACGCGCAGGCGCCCGCGGTCGCGCGACCGGCCTGCGCCGCGCGAGACGCGCGGGATCCCGTCCGTTCCCGGTGGGATCACCGTCGGGCGCGCGCGCAACACACCCGTGCCGGAGAGCGCGCGGGCCAGAGCGGGACTCACCGCGATGACGCGATCGGCCACTCGGAGCACCTCACGCGTTCCCCGCGTCCGTGTCTGCATGTGCATGAGCGCGACGACGCGCGCGCGAAGCTCCGCGCGCATCCAACCGAGGAGCGGCGCGGCGATGCGGATGGCGATGCTGTCGATCACGACGACGCGTGGTCCCAGTCGCGCGAGCTCCGCGCGCGCGTGCGCCGTCGATCCCGCCGAGATGATCCGGAGCGAGACGCCTGCGCGCCGGCAGGCGCGTTCCATGCGCTGGTCGTACAGGTTGCCCCCCGTGCGGCGCGCGAGGTCGCCGCTGACGAGCAGCACCGCGCTGCTACTCGTAGGTGAGGATCACCTGCACCGTTTCTTCGGCTCGCTGGTCGACGAGCTCGTAGGCCTCCGCCGCGCGCTCGAAGGGGATGCGGTGTGTGATGAGCGGGCCCAGAACGAGCTCTTCCAGCAGCGAGCCGGCGGTGTCGAGCCGCCGCCGACGGTCCCAGCGCGGCGCGAGACCCGGATCCAGCCCCGACACCTGCGAGCTGATCAGGCGCAGCCGCGCGCGATGGAAGCGCGAGCCAAGGTCGAGGCTCACCGGATTGGTGCCGTACCAGGAGCACACGATCACGGAGGCCTGGACGCCGGCCGCATCGATCGCGAGCTGCAGGGCGCGAGCGTTGCCGCTCGCCTCGATCACCACATCCGCGCCGCGGCCATTCGTGCGCGCCGCGATGCGCCCGGGTGCGTCCTCGGGCGTGACCGCCTCATCCGCGCCGCAGCGGAGCGCGAGCTCGCGACGCAGGCGGATCGGCTCGACCGCGATGACCGACGCTCCGGCCCGCTGCAGGAGCTGCGTCACGAGCAGGCCGACGACGCCCTGGCCGATGACCGCGACCTCCTCGCCGAGGCGCGGGTGCGCGTCGAGCACGACGTTGAGCGCGGTCTCGCAGTTCGCGAGGAACACGCCAAGCTCGGGTGGCAGGCGCGGCGGGAGGCGCACCGCCGCGGCGGCGCTCACCACGTACTCCTGCTGATGCGGATGGTGCACGAAGACCGGATCGCCCGGCGCGAGGTCCTTGACGCCGCCGCCTACTTCGACCACGCGGCCCACGCTGGCGTACCCGAACTTGATGGGGAAGCCGTAGCTGCCCGCGAGCGTCGGAAGATCGAGCGTGAGATCCGCGGGCGCCTCGCCCCGGAAGACGAGCATCTCGGTGCCATGCGACAGCCCCGATGCGACGGCATGGACGCGGACCTCGCCCGGGCCGGGACCTCGGAGGGTCTCCTCGCGAAGCTCGACCTCGCGCGCGCGCGGGAACCACACGCCCCTGGCCGTGACGGTCACGCGGTCTCTCGCATGTCCTCCCATTGTGGTTCACCGTAGAAGATAAGGTCCTCGCCGCAAGTGACGAAGCGTGCGCGGGAAAAGGTCAGGGCCTCGCGGAGGTGGTCGATGTGGAGATCGCCGACCGCGGCAATCCCCTCGCCGATGACCTTTGGCGCGATGCAGACGGTGAGACGGTCGACGATGCGCTGGCGGAGGGCCGAGGTGATGATCCCGCGACCGCCCTCGATGAGGAGCGAGCCGACGCCGATGCCGCGCAGTCGCCGGAGCAGGTCCAAGAGGTCGACCGCGCCGCTCTCGTCGGCATGCGCGCGCAGGACCTCACCGCCGGCGGCGTGGATCGCTCGCGCTCGCTCCTGCGGAGCGGCCGGTGTGGTCGCGACGATGGTGCGTGCGCTGCGATCGGTGAACACGTTGGACGTGATCGGCACGCGGAGCCCGCTGTCGACGATCACGCGGATCGGCGAGCGGCCCGGGGCGAGGCGGACCGTTAGGCGCGGGTCGTCGGCGAGCACGGTGCCGATCCCGACCATGATCGCGTCATGCGACGCGCGCAGCTGGTGTGCCAGTCGTAGCGACGACTCGCCGCTGATCCGCTTCGCGTCGCCGGTTCGCGCCGCGATGCGTCCGTCGATCGTCTGCGCGTAGTGCACCGTCACCGCGGGTCGGGCGTGATGGCCATTCGGACCCGGGGCCGACGATACGAACGGCGCGCCTTCCAGCATGTGACCCATCCGAAGTGCCTTCGTCTTGAGGTAGCTCACGTTTGCCGGATTGGGGAGCGCTTCTATCGGCACGCGCTCGACGATCTCGATCCCGTGTTCGGCGAGCGACCGCAGCTTCGCGGGATTGTTCGTCAGCACTCGCGCGCGCCGGACGCCGAGCCTGCGCAGCACCACCGCCGCCGCGGCGTAGTCGCGCCCGTCGATCGGGAGGCCGAGCGCGACGTTCGCGTCCACGGTGTCGAGTCCGCCGTCCTGCAGCGCGTACGCGCGGATCTTGTCGAACAGTCCGATGCCGCGACCCTCGTGTCGCAGGTACAGCAGCACCCCGCGGTCGGCACCGCCGACCTGGTCGAGGCCCGCCTGGAGCTGCTCGCCGCAGTCGCAGCGGAGCGAGCCCAGGGCTTCGCCGGTCAGACATTCGGAGTGGAGTCGCACCAGCACCGGCTGGTCACCGGCGATCTCGCCATGCACGAGCGCGATCACCTCTGTCTCGTCGCCGAGGCGGAAGACGTGGATCCGCAGCTCGCCGTGCCGCGTCGGCAGCGAAGCGGCCGCTTCAGTTTCGCGCGGACGACCGAGGACCACGGTGTGGAGATGAAGCAAGAGGCGCGCCACGTTCGATGCGTCGCGCGCGTGTAACAGCGAGCCAACGAGCGCGCTCCTAGATGAGGCCCTGCACCACGCTGACAAACTCATCGAGCTCGAAGGGCTTCGCCAGGTAGGAGGCGACGCCGAGCTCACGCGCGCGTTCGGGAAGATCGCTGGCCGCGCTGAGCAGTAGGACCGGTACGTCGCTCATGCCGCGTGCGCGAAGCACGCCGAGGATGTGGTTCGCGCCGCCGCGAGTCAGACGCAGATCGAGCACGACGAGATCCGGACGCCGATCGAGCTCGCTCTCGAGAGCCGCCGAGTCGCTGACGGCGACCGGCGCGTAACCCTCGGTCTCGAGGATGTCCGTCAGCAGCGACGCGATGTCGCCGTCGTCCTCGACGACGACCACGCGACGACGCTCCGTCCCTCCCGTCACGGCCTCACGCTACGCCGCATACTCAGCGCGTGCCCACGCGAAAGCGCAAGTCCGGATTCGACACCCTCGCCATCCACGCCGGCCAGGAACCCGAAGGACTCACCGGGGCGGTCACCGTCCCGATCTTCCAGACCTCGACCTTCGCGCAGGTCGCGGTGGGGAAGAACAAGGGCTACGAGTACGCCCGCACCGGAAATCCGACCCGGACGGCGCTCGAGACCTGCCTCGCCGCTCTGGAGGACGGGCGCTGGGCCCTGGCGTTCGGCTCGGGCATGGCCGCGACCGACGCCATCGCGCATCTCCTGAAGTCCGGCGACCACGTCCTGATGGGCGACGACGTGTACGGCGGGACCTACCGGCTCTTCGTCCGCGTCTTCGAGCAGCTCGGCATCGCCACGACGGCGGTCGACATGCGCCGGCAGGCAAGTGTTCGCAAGGCGATGCGCAGGAACACGCGCCTGGTGTGGATCGAGTCGCCCACCAACCCGCTGCTGAGGGTGCTGGACATCCGCGCGCTGGCCGACATCGCCCACGCGGGCAAGGCGCTGGCGGTCGTCGACAATACGTTCGCCAGTCCCTATCTGCAGAACCCTCTCGCGCACGCCGCGGACCTGGTGCTTCACTCCACGACCAAGTACATCGGCGGCCACTCCGACGTTGTCGGCGGCGTGATCGTCGGCAAAGACGCGGAGCTTCACGAGCGGCTCGCGTTCCTGCAGAACGCCGTAGGCGGCGTGCCCGGACCGCTCGACGCCTGGCTCGTCCTGCGTGGCGCGAAGACCCTGGGGGTGCGGATGGAGCGCCATTCCGCCAACGGCCAGGCCATCGCGGAGTGGCTGACCGAGCACCCGAAGGTCGCGAGCGTGAACTACCCGGGCCTGCGCGCGCATCCGAACCACGACGTCGCGAAGCGGCAGATGCGCGCGTTCGGCGGGATGCTCTCGTTCGAGCTCAAGGCGGGCGAGGCCGCCGCGAAACGCATGGCGGCCCGCACGAAGCTCTTCGCGCTCGCGGAGTCCCTGGGGGGCGTCGAATCGCTGATCGAGGTCCCGCTCGCGATGACCCACGGCTCGGTGCGGGGCACGAAGCTGGCGCCACCGGCCGGGCTGGTCCGGCTGTCGGTGGGCATCGAGACCGTGCACGACCTGATAGAGGACCTCGCGGAGGCGATCGCCTAGTTAGTCGACGACGGTGACCTCGCCGACCATCCCGTCGCCCTCGTGCTGCGCGCAGACGTACGGGTAGCGGCCGGCTCTGGTGAAGGTGAAGGAGAAGGTCTGCCCGAACGACATCGCCCCGAGGGTGAACGAGCCGTCTCGCGCGGCCAGGTCGTGCGTGGACTGGCCGACGCTCCTCCAGGTCACGGTGGTGCCGACCTTCACCGTGAGCTGCGCCGGGTCGAAGAAGTGGTCGCCGTGTCGCCGGGCGCACCCTGGCTCGGTGCCGCGCCGCACGACGCGCCGATGGCGAGCGCCCAGACGAACGCGTAGGAGAGGACGCCCCGAGACCTCACGACCCTTGTACGCGCCGGCACCCGTACAGGTTGACACCGGGAGCGGACCGTCGGTGGCCATACGCTAGCCGCATGAACATCGCGATCGCGTTCGGCGCGGGTCTCCTCTCGTTCCTCTCGCCCTGCGTGCTCCCGCTGGTCCCCGCTTTCCTGGTGAACATGGCCGGCGAGGCCGCGCTCGCGGGAACGCAGCGCACCCGCACGGTCGCGCACGCGCTCGCGTTCGTCCTCGGCTTCAGCGTCGTGTTCACGCTGCTCTGGGTCGCCGTCGCGCTGGTGGGCGCG
>DATKCP010000115.1:0-3079 GCA_035513115.1 Candidatus Limnocylindria bacterium
AGCGGCCTGGCAGGCTCCGCCCTGGACGTTCCTCGCGCTGATCGGATGGAGCGTCGTCGCGAACTTCTACGGGATGCTCGCGCTCATCCACTTCGACTACATGCGCTAGGGACGCGCGAACCGCTCCCGGAGCAGCACCCACATCGCGACGAGTCCGTCGCGCGCGGTGATCTTCTTGCCCTCGGCCCAGCCCCGCGGCTCGTATCGGATCGGCAGCTCCACGATGCGGCCGCCCCGCCGTAGGATCCGCGCGGTCATCTCCGGGCAGAGGTCAAAGCCGGCCGACCGCAGGTCGAGCGAGCGTAAGAGGTCGGTGCGCACCAGCTTGTAGCCCGTCGGCTCGTCGGTGATCCACGTGCCGTAGAGGAGTGACGTGAGTAGGCTGACGAGCCGCCCGCCCCAGTAGAAGAAGGGTGAGCTGTGCCGGTGTTGCCCGGCGAGGTTGCGCGACCCGAACACGCCGTCGACGCCGCCGTCGACATATCGGCGGTACAGCGCGGGGATATCGCGAGGGTCATACTCGAGATCGGCGTCCTGGGTGATGCACACCTCGCCGGTCGCGCGCGCGAGCGCGGTGAGGACGGCCGCGCCCTTCCCGCGGTTGCGTGGATGGCGCACGACCGTGATCCCGTCCGCACCCTCGAGGATCCGCGCCGAGCCATCGCTCGATCCGTCGTCGACGACGATGATCTCCTTCGGGACATCGATCGCGCTCACGCGGCGCAGGAGCTCACCGATCGTCGCTTCCTCGTTGTAGACGGGGATGAGGATGCTGAGCAGCGGCGGGGACGTATCCACCTGCGGTCGAGCGTAGCCGCACAAGCGTCACACTCGCGCCGCATGGCCGACATGCTCGCCCGTCAGTTCCCCGCGGGCTTCTTGTTCGGCGCCGCGACATCGGCATTCCAGATCGAGGGCGCGGCGGACGCGGACGGCAAGGGTCCCTCGATCTGGGACACGTTCTGCCGCACACCAGGCGCGATCGTCACGGGCGAGACCGGGGACGTCGCGTGCGACGCGTACCGCGGGTGGCGCGAGGTCGTCGAGCTCATCTCTGAGCTCGGCCTTGCCGCGTATCGGTTCTCGGTGAGCTGGCCACGCGTGATGCCGAGGGGCACCGGTGCGGCCAACGAGGAGGGCATCGCGTATTACGAGCGACTCGTCGACGCGCTCCTCGGGCTTGGGATCCGGCCGCTCCTCACCCTCTATCACTGGGATCTCCCTCAGGCACTTCAAGACCGTGGCGGCTGGCCGAGCGCTGCGACCATCGGCGCGTTCGCCGCCTACGCGGACCTCGTCGCGCGCCGGCTCGGCGACCGCGTGCGGGACTGGATCACGATCAACGAGCCGCAGATCGTCGCTCGGCTCGGTCACGAGAGCGGCGAGCACGCACCGGGGATCCGCGACCACGCGACCGCGCTGCGCGTCGGGCATCACCTCCTGCTCGCCCACCGCGAGGCGGCCGCGGCCATTCGCGGCGCCAGCGCGGGGGCCCGCGTCGGGATCGCGCTCAACCTCACGCCGTGCGAACCGGCTTCGCACTCGGCCGAGGACGAGGCGGCGGCGCGCAGGCTCGACGCGAGCGTGAACCGCTGGTACCTCGACCCGCTCTTCGGTCGCGGCTATCCCGCTGAGGTGCTGCAGCTGGAAGCGGAGCACCTCGAGCACGCGAGCCTAGACGGCTATGACGGCGCGCTCGACTTCCTCGGCGTGAACTACTACGACCGCACGCTCGTCCGCGCTTCCCCGACCGCCCGGCTCGGCGCCGTGGGCGTGCCCGACGAAGAGGCCGAGCGCACCGCCATGGGCTGGGAAGTGCATCCCCCCGCGCTCACGCGGCTCCTGGTGCGCCTGCACCGGGAATACGCACCACGCTCCCTGCTGGTGACCGAGAACGGCGCCGCCTATGACGACGTCGTCCGTGACGACACGGTCGACGACCCGCGCCGCCGCTCATACCTCGAGCGGCACCTCGCCGCGGCTGCGGAGGCGATGGAGCAGGGTGTGCCCCTCGACGGCTACTTCGTGTGGTCGCTCCTCGACAACTTCGAGTGGACGCACGGCACGAGCAAGCGGTTCGGCATCGTGCACGTGGACTTCGCGACCCAGCGGCGGCGCGTGAAGGCGAGCGGCAGCTGGTACCGCGAACTCATCACGGCCCACCGCCGTCACTCCCAGTAGCCGAAGCGCAGGACCGCGATCGCCGCGTACACGTTCACCGCAAGCGAGATGACGCACGCCAGGATGAAGAGGATCGAGGGCGTGCGGCGCCAGACGCCCGTGGCCGCGGCGGCGCCGGTGCACGCGAGGGCCACTAGGAACGGCTGCACGTCGATGCTGTAGCGGTAACCCACCTGCGGCGCCCCCGTCGAGCCGAAGAAGACCGCGGGGAGAAGTCCGAGGAGCGCGGCGGCCGCGACCGCCGCGACCGAGCGCTCGCGGCGGACGGCGCGCAGCCCGGCGAAGACCCAGAGGAACGCCGGAGTCGTGATCAGGAGGCTCGTGCCCGCGAATTGCAGGCGCAGCATCCAGGGCGTGCCCTCCACGATGTCGGGCGCCAGGAGCAGTAGCGCTTCGAGTTGGCGCGGCAGATAGAAGGGCGAGAACAGGCCCTGCGAGAAGAAGATGTCGCCGCGTACCAGCCGCGCATACCCGGTATCGAAGGGCGACCCGAAGCGCAGCAAGTCGTAGGCGAGGAGCGCGAGTGCGAACGGCGCGACAGCGAGGAGGACGCGCGGCATGACGACGCGCGCGGGGGCTCCCGAACCTCGCGCGGCGAGGAGCGCGAGCGCCGGCGTCACGGCGATCGCGGGAACTCGCGCGAGCGTGGCGAGGCCGATGGCGGCCCCGACCGCCCAGGGCGGGCCGCCGCGCGCGGCGAAGGCGAAGGCGACGGACATGCAGAGCATCGCGACCGAGTGCGCGGCGTACGGCGCGCGGGCGTCGGCGCTGGAGAAGAGCAGCGTGGTGCCGAACGCGGACAGGACCGAGCCCGCCACGGCGACGAGCCGCGGCGCGCCGAAGGCGCGCAGTCCCAGGTAGAGCGGGCCGGCCGAGGCGCCGCCCGCGATCTGCGACA
>DATKCP010000116.1:0-4911 GCA_035513115.1 Candidatus Limnocylindria bacterium
TTCGACCGGACGAGTGGACCAAGGAGCTCGAGGCGCACGCCGACTGGTTCGAGAAGATCGGCGGGACCGTCCCCGAGGCGCTGCGGCTGCAGCGCCGTCTGCTCCTCGCATCGCTGAAGGCGGAGCTGACGAACTAGCAAGCGGACCGTGTCCGCCCCGTCAGCCGCGAACGGTGATGTCGGTGTGGCCCTCCAGCGCGGCTGCGACGCGCGACTGCGCTGCGGCGCGGTCCGCCGCCCTGACCAGCAGAGTCACCTGATAGGTCTCCTCGACGCCGGCGGCGGCGAGTGCCGCGCGGTCGGCGCGCACCAGACGGAAGTGCCAGGCGAGCGCGAGTGCTCCGACCGCGGTGTCGACGCCGAAGTGCCACAGGTCATGCCAGAGCGCGAGATCGAACCGGAACGCCAGCAGGCCCTTGAGCAGATTGAACAGCAGCGCCGAGCCGAAGACGAGCACCGCGGCGACGCTGCCGAGGATCGCAAGGTACAGGTAGACGCGACGCTGGAGCGAGCGCCGCTCGTCGTCGTCGAGACGCCGCTGCTGTGCGCGCCAGTGAAAGGCCCAAGCCGGGCCGCCCACCAGCACGAGGGCGATCCAGGTCGCGGTCTCGCGCGCGTCGTGATCCATCAAGCGGAGCTGGCCGCTGCCGATCGCGCCGATCGCCCCTGCGGCGCCGATGGCGGCCATCGCGAGTCCGATCGCGGCGACGAGGTAGTAGTACGCGCGGCGAATGCCCGCGGCGCGTCCGGCCTCGACCTCGCGGCTGGCCTCGCCTTCGATGACCCGGCGGTGATACCACCACACGACGGCGAAGACGGCGGCGAAGAGCACGGGCGAACCCAGCTCCCGCGCCAGATCGGCGTCGGCGATCCGCTCGCCGAGAGCGCGCGCGAGAACCGACGCGATCGCGGCGGTAAGCCCGAAGAGGACGACGAGCGCGGAGACGGCGATGACGAAATACACCGCCAGCCGCCGCGCGATGAAGGTTCGCTCGACGTTCCCCGCGCGCAGTGCGGCGCGCTGCGCGGGCAGCCACGCCGCGAGCCACAGCGCGAGACCCGACAGGACGCCGGGAATGGCGTTCGCCAGATCGAAGAGCAGCGACGCCGTGCGGTCCGGGACCGGGCGCGAGGGCACCCCCGGCGGAAACACCGGGTCCGGGAACGGGAAGAGCAGCTGCTGCCAGATACCCGCGAGCGTCGACGACAGAGAGGACGCGAAGAAGAGAAGGCCGATCACGGCAAGCGCGTAGCGCACGATGTGGGCAAGCTCCGCGGCCGCTACCGAGAGCGCGCCGCTTGCGCGGTCAGCCGCGGCGACGCGGAGGTGGAACAGCAGGGCACCGGCCGCCGCGATCGCCATGGCGAGCGCGCCGGCGGCACGCGCCTCCCAGCTCGGCTCGAGTGGGAAGATCGAACTGTCGCCGACGAACAGCGCCCGCAGCACGAGGCGCAGCACGCGCATGCCGTACCCGAAGACGAGCAGCGCGGTGACGAGCACCACGAGGTGCAGGTACGCGCTGCGCAGCGCGGACCCGCGTTCCTGCAGCGATCGCCGCGCCGCGGCGGCCGCGGCACGGTAGTGGAGATACCACGCGGGCACGGCAACGAGAAGCAGCGCGATCGCGAGGCTGGCCTGCTCCCGGTACTGCTCGCGCGGCCGATTGAACTCCGCGAACACGAACGGCAATCCGGTGAAGCCACCGCTGGGAGCGTTGAGCGCGATCTCGGCCCCCACCCGCAGGAGATTCGCGACGCCCAGCACGATCATGTGAATGGCCACGAGCAGCACGATGTAGAAGTACGCGCGCTGGACCGCCGGGAGGGGCCGTTGCTCGGCGCTCACACCCGCATCATGAGGGCCGCGGCAGGAGTCGGAGAAGCGCGGTCGCGGTCGGCGAGACCTCGGCGCCCGCGCGTGTCATGAGGTGGATCGTGCGCCGGGGTGCCGGATGCCCCTCCACTCGGAGCGCGACGAGATCGCCGCGTCGCAGCTCCTCGTGAACGGCCATCTGCGGCAGGAGCGCGGCGCCGAGCCCCGCGAGGACGACGCGCTTGCACGCCTCGGTGTTGTTGAGCTCCATGAGGATGCGCGGCGCGGTCCCCGCGGCGGCGAAGTAGTGCGTCGTGATCGCGTGAAGATACGCCGTCGGATCGCGCATGACGAGGCCGGATCCCGCCAACTCCTGGATGGCGACGCGGCCGCGTGCCGCGAAGGCATGAGCGCGCCCGACGACGACGTGGACCTGTTCCTCGAATAGCGGCCGTGACGAGACCTCCGGAAGCGCGACGAGCTGACTCACGAGCGCGATCTCGACCTCGTCGGCGCGAAGCGCCTCGGCGACCGCGTGCGACCGTCCGCTGCGAACGCTGATCTCGACGTCGGGATGCGCGCGCGCGAAACGCGCGAGCGCGGTCGGCGCGATGTACAGCGCCAGGTCGGTCGCGAGCCCGAGGGCCAGCACGCCGCCCCGGACCTCGCGTGCGGCCTTCGTCTCGGCCACGCCGCGCCGCACGGCCTCGAGCGCGGCCTGCGCGCGCGGCAGGAATCGGCGCCCGGCGGCCGTCAGGCTCACCCCGCGCCGGCCGCGGACCAGCAGCTGCGCGCCCAGCTCCTGCTCCAGACCGCGGAGACGCGCCGTCAGCGTCGGCTGCGTGAGCTCCAGCACCGCCGCGGCGCGCGTGATGCTTCCGCGCCGCTGGGCCTCCACGAAGGCCTCGATCTGGCCGAGCTCCACGCTCAAAGTATAGAAGCGCTCTATGACAGTCCATCAACGACAAGACTGTTCTATGGCCGTTCTCCGAGCGTACGATGCCTACAAGCGCGCAGGCGAAGGGGAGACAGTTCTGACGCACCGCATCACCCTCATCCCGGGCGACGGCACGGGTCCCGAGATCGTCGACGCCACCCGCCGCGCCATCGAAGCGACCGGCGTTCAGATCCAGTGGGACGTCCACGACATCGGGCTGCCCGCGCTCCAGAAGCTCGGCGACGCATTTCCAAAGTCCGCGCTCGATTCGATCCGCCGCAACAAGGTCGGCCTCAAGGGGCCGCTCACGACCGAGCTCGGGACGGGGATGCGCTCCGTCAACGTCGCGCTGCGAAAGGAGTTCGACCTCTACGCCAATCTCCGTCCGGCGAAGACGTATCCCGGCGTGCAGGCCCCAATGGGAAACATCGACCTGGTGGTCGTCCGCGAGAACATCGAGGACCTCTACGCCGGGATCGAGTTCGACCTCGGAACGCCCGAGCTCGCCCAGGTCCGCGCCGTCATCGAGAAGGCCGCGCACACGAAGATCCGCGAGGACGCCGCGATCGCGATCAAGTACATCAGCGTCATGGGCTCGACACGGATCGTGAAGTTCGCGTTCGAGTACGCGGTCGCGAACGGCCGCCGCAAGGTGACCGCCGTACACAAGTCGAACATCATGAAGTTCGCCGACGGCCTCTTCCTGCGTATCGCACGGGAGGTCGCGCAGGAGTATCCGAACATCGAGTTCGAGGACAGGATCGTCGACAACATGTGCATGCAGCTCGTCCAGAAGCCGGACCTCTACGACGTGCTCGTGCTGCCGAACCTCTACGGGGATATCGTGAGCGACCTCGTGGCCGGACTCGTCGGCGGGCTCGGCGTCGCGCCCGGCGCCAACATCGGCGAGGGCGGTATCGCCGTCTTCGAAGCCATCCACGGTTCGGCCCCCAAATACGCCGGCCAGAACAAAGTGAACCCGATGGCGCTCATGCTCGCGGGAGTTCTGATGCTGAAGCACATCTCGGAGCGCGAGGCGGCCGACAAGCTCGAGCGCGCCATCGCAGCCGTTGTCGCCGAGGGCAAGGATGTGACGTACGACCTGAAGCGCGAGCGGGACGACCCGACCGCGGTAGGCACGCGCGAGTTCGCCGACGCGGTCATAAGGAGGATGAAGGGCTGATGCCACTCCAGGATCCCAAGAATCCCAAGCGCTACCTGCATTCGACGTCCACGAAATACGAGTTCCAATTCGGCTACTCGCGCGCGGTCCGCCACGGTTCCGTCGTCCGCGTCGCCGGGACGGCTGGCCTGGGCGAGGACGGCCAGGTGGTGTCGGATGACGTGGTCGACCAGATGCGCCGTTCGATCGAGATCATCAGGGAGTCGCTCGAGGACCTCGGCTCTTCGCTCGGCGAAGTGATCATGACGCGCATTTACGTTCGTGACGTCCACGACATCGACCGCGTGGCGGTGATCCACGGCGAGGTGTTCCGCGACATCCGCCCGGCAACGACGATCGTGAAGGTGGAATTCATCGACCCCCATATCCTGGTGGAGATGGAGGCGGAAGCCGTGTACGGCGGCGCGGACGCGAAGGTTCAGGAGAAATGAGCAATGCCGTGAGGGTGGTGGTCACCGGCGCCACCGGGCAGGTCGCGTATGCGCTTCTGCCGCGGATCGCCGCCGGCGAGATGTTCGGCCCCGATACGGACGTGGACCTGCGGCTCTCGGACATCCCACAGATGATCGACAAGGCCAAAGGTGTCGTGATGGAGCTCGAAGACGGCGCGTATCCGCTGCTCAACCGAGTCAGCGCCAGCGCGGACCGCGCTGAAACGCACGAAGGCGCAGACTGGGTTCTGCTCGTCGGAAGCGTCCCGCGCGGCCCGGGCATGGAACGCGGCGACCTCATCCGCAAGAACGGTCCGATCTTCGTCGACGAGGGCAAGGCCATCGCGCAGCACGCCGGCCAAGGTGTCCGCATCGTGGTGGTCGGCAATCCCTGCAACACGAACTGTCTCATCGCTCGCGCCAACGCCAGGAGCCTGTCCGACGACCGCTGGAGCGCGATGACCCGGCTCGACCAGAACCGCGCTCGCTCGCTCCTCGCGAGCAAGGCCGGCGCACACGTGCGGGACGTGAAGAAGCTCGTGATCTGG
>DATKCP010000117.1:0-4308 GCA_035513115.1 Candidatus Limnocylindria bacterium
ACTTCCGTGGCGTCGCCCACCGCGCTCGAGAGCGTGGCGCGCATCGTCGGCGACATGCAGGGCGACCGGGTCGTCGTCGTCTCCGCGACCGCTGGGACCACCGACGCGCTGCACGCGGCGGCCCGCGAAGCCTCGAACGGCGAGGCTTCCGTCGCCGAGCGCATCGTGAGCGACCTCGCGAAGGCGCACGCGAACCTGGTCGCCGATCTTCTCGGCGTCGGAGGCGGCGATGCCCTCGGCGAGATCACGGACCTCACCGAACGCACGATCTCGCTGCTCCGCAGCGTCGCGATCCTGCACGAGTGCACGCCACGCAGTCTCGACGCGATCGTCACGTACGGCGAGAAGATCTCCGCACCGATCGTGGCCGCGCTGCTCAACGCTCGGGGGACGAAAGCGCGGTCGTTGTCGGCGGAGGGACTGCTGATCACCGACGACGCGTTCGGGCACGCGAACCCGCTCCTCGACGAGACGAAGACCCGCGTGCACCTGGATGTCCTGCCGCTCCTCAAGGCTGGCGCGACGCCCGTGATCACCGGCTACGTCGCATCGACTGCGGGCGGCGTGACGACGACGCTGGGTCGTGGCGGCTCCGACTATTCCGCGGCGGTCCTCGCGGCCGCGATAAACGCGGACGCGCTCCTCATCTACACCGACGTGAACGGGATCATGAGCGCGGATCCGCGCATCGTGCGCGGCGCGAGATCCCTCGAACGCGTTTCGTACGCCGAGGCGGCGGAGCTGTCGTACTTCGGAGCGAAGGTGATCCACCCGCGCACCGTGTTGCCCGCGATCGAGGCGCGGATCCCGGTGCGGATCCTCAACACCTTCGCCCCGGAGCACCCCGGGACGACGATCACCGGCGACCCCGTGTTCGACGGCAGCGTCGTGAAGGCGACGACGTCGCTCGGCGGTCTCGGCCTCCTGACTGTGCAAGGTGCTGGCATGAGCGGCGTTCCCGGCTTCGCCGCCCGCGTGTTCGACACGACCGCGGTGGAGCAGGTGAACGTCCTCATGATCAGCCAGTCTTCGAGCGAGAACTCCATCTGCCTCGTCGTTCCCGCCGACGGTGCCGAGCGCCTCCGGCCGGCGCTCGAGCGCATGTTCAGCGCCGAGCTTCGCCGCCACGACGTCGAGCGCGTCAGCGTGGAGGCGCCCGTCGCGATCGTGGCCGCGGTGGGGGAGGGGATGCGCGGGACGCCGGGCGTGGCGGCGCGCGTCTTCGGGGCGCTCGGCCGGGCCGGCGTGAACGTCATGGCGATCGCGCAGGGCTCGAGCGAGCTGAACATCTCCTTCGTCGTCACCGACGCCGACCGCGACAGGGCGGTGCTCGCCGTGCACGAGGAGTTCCACCGCACCTAGCGAGACTCCGCCGCCCGGGTGCCTCACACTCACGCCGTGCGCAAGCGCAAGGTCGCGGTCCTGGGGGCCACCGGCACGGTCGGGCAGCGGTTCATCAGCCTGCTCGCGGACCATCCGTGGTTCGAGCTCGCCGCGTTGACGACGTCCGAGCGGAATGCCGGCAAGCGCTACGGCGACGTGACGCCCTGGCACTTCGGCGAGGACATGCCGCCGGCCATCGCGGACATGCGTCTCGAGGCCACGAGACCGGAGGTCGACGCCGAGATCTGCTTCTCCGCCCTGCCGAGCGATGCCGCCGAGCAGTGGGAGTCCGCGCTCGCGAAGGCCGGCCACCACGTCTTCTCGAACGTGAAGACGCACCGCATGGATGAGGACGTCCCGCTCATCATCGCCGAGGTCAATCCGGAGCACGCGGGCGCGCTCGAGGTGCAGCGCCGGAGGCGTGGCTGGACCGGATCGATCGTCACCAACGGGAACTGCTCGGCGATCACCTTCACCCTCGCCGCCGCGCCGCTGCACCGCGCGTTCGGCATCGAGCGCGTGGTCGTGACGACGCTGCAGGCGCTCTCGGGCGCGGGCTACCCGGGCGTGCCCTCGCTCGATGCGCTCGACAACATCGTGCCGTTCATCGGCGAGGAGGAGGAGAAGATGGAAGAGGAGACGAAGAAGTTCCTCGGCGCCTGGGATGGCAAGGCCTTCACGGACGCCGACTTCCCGTTCTCCGCCCACTGCAACCGCGTCAGCGTGCGTGACGGCCACACCGTGACGGTGAGCGCCGCGCTGCGCGGGCGGCCCGGGACGCCTGAGGTCATGAAGGCGATGCGCGCCTTCAAAGGGCGGCCGCAGGAGCTCGACCTGCCGAGCGCCCCGAAGGATCCGATCGTCGTCCGCGAAGAGCGCGATCGCCCCCAGCCCGTGCGCGACCGCATGGCCGGCGGCGGCATGTCGGTCGTCGTCGGCCGCGTGCGCGAGGACACCGCGCTGGGCGTGAAGTTCGTCGTGCTCGGGCACAACACGATCCGCGGGGCCGCGGGCGCGTCGGTACTGAACGCGGAGCTGCTCGCGGCGGAGGGCTGTCTCGGGGCATGAGCGCGGAGACGTTCGTCGCGCGGCTCGACCGCGTACCACTCAACCGCTTTCACTGGAAGCTCCTCGTCACGAGCGGGCTGGGCTGGATGTTCGACGCGATGGACGTCCTGCTCATCGGCTTCCTCGTGGCGCCGATCTCCAGGGAGTTCGCCCTCGCACCGGCGCAGATCGGCCTCGTCGCGAGCGCCGGTTTCGTCGGGATGCTCCTGGGCGCCGCGATCTCCGGGCGCCTGGCAGACCGCTACGGACGCCGTCTCATCTTCCAGTCGACGCTCGTGCTGTTCTCCGTCGGCGCACTCCTCTCCGCGCTCGCGCCGACGTTCGAGACGCTGCTCGTGGCGCGCGTCGTCGCCGGTCTCGGACTGGGCGGCGAGCTGCCGGTCGTCGCGACGCTCGTGTCGGAGTTCTCACCGCGCGCGCACCGCGGCCGGATGATCGTGCTCCTCGAGTCGTTCTGGGCCTACGGCACGCTCGCCGCGGGGCTGGTCGCTCTTTTCGTCCTGCCCCAGTGGGGCTGGCGCGGCGCGTTCGTCGTCGCCGCGCTGCCGGCGCTGTACGTGGTCTACCTGCGGAACGCGCTGCCCGAGTCGCCGCGCTATCTCGCGGAGCGCGGCCGCACCGCCGAGGCGGACGCGATCGTGCGGCGCGTCGAGCGCGCCGGCGGCGCTCCGGTGCTCACGCTGGGCGCCGCGGTCGCGCCCGCCCGCTCGAAGCGCACCAGCGTCGCGGAGCTCTGGTCGCCGGCCTATCGACGGCGCACGGCGATGCTCTGGATCCTCTGGTTCGGCATCGTCTTCACCTATTACGGCATCTTCCTGTACGTGCCGTCGCTGCTTGCGGCGCGCGGGCTCTCCGAAGTGCGCAGCAACGAATTCTTCTTCCTCTCGACGATCGCGCAGATCCCCGGATACTTCAGCGCGGCGTGGCTGGTGGAGCGCTGGGGCCGCAAGCCGACGCTCGTCACCTACCTGCTCGGTACGGCGGCGGCGGCATTCATGTTCGGGAACTCCGGCACCGGCACCGACGCGTTCGTGTACGCCGCGCTGCTGTCGTTCTTCAACCTCGGAGCGTGGGGGGTCGTGTACACGTACTCGCCGGAGCTCTATCCGACCGCGATCCGCGCGACCGGCGCGGGCCTGGCGGCCGCCGTGGGGCGCGTCGGCGGGATCATCGGCCCGTTCCTGACGCCGGTGCTGGTACCGACGCTGGGCCAGGCAGGCGTGTTCGCCATGTTCATGGTGCTTCTCGTCGTGACCGCCCTCAACGTCTGGGTGCTCGGTGAGGAGACGAAGGGGCGTTCTCTGGAAGAGATAGCGGGACCGGTGGCGGCCTAGTGGCGCTGTCGCCCGAGATGCGATTGGCGCTGCAGACCATCGGCAACGCCGCCATCGGCGTCGGGCTCGGCATTAGCGTGCTCGGCGTCGCCGTTGTCGTGAGCCAGTTCGCCGCGGGGCAGGGGAGCCTCGTGCTGTCGACGCCCACGCCGGCGGCGACGGCGGTCGGCATCGTCGGGTCCGCCTCGACACCCACGCCAACCCCTCCGCCACCGGCCACGGCGACCACCGCGCTCATGACGGCGTCGCCGACGGACACGGCGGTGCCCTCGACGCCGACACCGCCGCCCACGACGAGGCCCGAGACGATGACCGTGACCGCCTACGCGCGCGGTGGGAGGCGGTACGCGGCGCTACGGGCTCCCGTGGACCATGTGTATCTCGCGCCGATCGCCGGGACGGTCCGCGTTCAGCTGTACCAGTTCATCGACGGTGAGGTGCGGGTCGGCTCGAATGTCCCGTCGTTGCCGTTCTTCCCGTACGTGACGCTGCAGTCGGCCGACCGCCGGATCATCTTCCGTCC